>JAFSIS010000075.1 GCA_017439665.1 Lachnospiraceae bacterium | reverse complement strand
TTGATAGAAAACGTCCCTGATGTAAGGGACACCAATGCGCTGATGCAGGCTATGGAAAGTATTGGTGTAATCATTGAAAAAATTGACAGGCATACGGTGAAGATCAATTCTTCACAGATCCATGTGCATGCTATTGCAGATGATTTTATTAAAAAGATCAGAGCTTCCTATTATCTGATCGGAGCACTGCTGGGCAAGTATAAAAAGGCAGAGGTGGTTCTCCCCGGAGGCTGCAATATTGGCAGCCGCCCTATCGACCAGCATATTAAGGGCTGGAAGGCCTTGGGAACCAGGGTGGACATTGCCCATGGTCTGATCTCTGCCCAGGCAGAGCAGCTCAAAGGAAGTCACATCTATATGGACGTGGTTTCCGTAGGTGCCACCATCAACGTCATGATGGCAGCCGTAATGGCAGAAGGGCAGACTATTATTGAGAATGCGGCCAAGGAGCCCCATGTGGTAGATCTGGCCAACTTTTTAAACAGTATGGGAGCCAATATTAAAGGGGCCGGTACGGATGTTATCCGTATCAAGGGAGTGACCAGCCTTCATAAAACGGAGTATACCATTATTCCCGATCAGATTGAGGCAGGTACCTTTATGTTTGCGGCAGCAGTGACCAAGGGAGATATTACCGTAAAAAACGTGATTCCCAAGCATCTGGAGTCTATTTCCGCCAAGCTGACGGAAATCGGTTGTGAGGTGGAGGAGTCGGATGATGCAGTTCGCGTGGTAGCCTCCAAACCCCTTAATCATACCCATGTAAAAACCCTTCCTTATCCCGGCTTTCCCACGGATATGCAGCCGCAGATGGCAGTGGCATTGGGCCTGTCCCAGGGAACCAGTATCGTTACGGAGAGTATTTTTGAAAACCGTTTCCGTTACGTTGACGAGCTGACCAGGATGGGAGCCAATATTAAGGTAGAGGGAAATACAGCCATTATCAACGGTGTGGGACGATACACCGGGGCCAGCTTAACCGCACCGGACCTTAGGGCAGGAGCAGCTCTTGTTTTGGCCGGTCTGGCAGCAGAAGGTTTTACCATGGTGGATGAGATTCAGTATGTCCAGAGAGGATATGAGGATTTTGAGCTGAAGCTTCAGAGCCTGGGAGCCCAGATCGAACGGGTAGAAACGGAAAGAGAAATCCAGAAATTCAAGCTTAAAGTAGGATAGAATAAAAAAGGGAGCTGTGCATAATTCTTTTATTTGCATTTTAAGAATTATATACAGCTCCTTTTTTGTTTAGATAATAGCTTCAATGGTCAGGCTGGCCGGCTCTTTGCTCAGATCCACGTATTCATTTTCACAGCGGATCAGAGGACGGCTGAGAAAGCGTTTGTTGATCAGAACCACTTCTCCTGTTCTTCCGTCACTTAACCGCACCCGGTTTAAAATATAGGTATTCAATACATTTTCCATAAAGGTAAGGATATACTTGGCATCGTATTTCTGGATGCCCTCGTTTTCAAACATGGCAATTACGGCAAAGGGACACAGGGGACCACGATATACCCGGGCCGATGTCATGGCATCATAAACGTCCGCGATGGCGACGATTTTGGCAAAAGGATCGATCTGATTGGAAGTCAGACCAAAGGGGTATCCGCTTCCGTCACAGCGCTCATGGTGCAAAAGTGCAGCATTGGCAATGTGCATATCTACCTTACACGCTTGCAGGATATTATAGCCCTCGTTAGCATGGGTCTTGGCGATTTTGTATTCCTGATGGGTCAGTTTGTCAGGCTTCTTAATGATATCCTCCGGAATCTTTAATTTACCGATATCATGAAGCAGTCCGCACTGGGTAGCCAGGAGAATATCCTCCTCACTCATGCCCAGCCAGGTGGCCAGTACATTACAGATCAAGGCCACATTCATGCTGTGGGCATAGGTCATATCATCATACTGACGCATGTTGTGCAGAATATCAAAAATATGGATGGGGCCATGGGTATTGTCCAACAGGCTAAGAGTATCATGGAGAAGAGTATTGATATCCAAAGGAGCATTTTTTTCTACAACATCGTTCAGCGCATTCTTGAGTTTGTTCACATCCTCATGGAAATCTGTCGAAAATTTGCGAAAAGCAGGACTTTTCTTGATCCGTTCAGAGTAGGTGTCCTCGGGATCATGAGGCTTTATGGGAGGAACGACCTCATCCTTTCCCACATAGATAAAAGGAATGGAATAAAAGGCCAGCTTCATAATTGCCTTATCAGTCAATTTCATACCCGCAGGCAAAAGCAGCTGATCGTTATAGGTGTATACATCTTTACTCAGGGTCATTCCGGGAGTTAAACCGGATATAGGAACTGCCTTCATGAGAGCCTCCTTTTTCGTTTATTTTTGGTATGCTTAATAGAAAAAGTATAGATTTTTTTGTCGAAAATGTCAAGAAGGTCAGGGGAAAAAACGGTTGACAAGACAGGGACGATAGGGTATCGTATCAATAGATATGAAAATTCCATATTGTACATTCTCTCTTATTCAGAGTGGTGGAGGTACAGAGGACCTGAGAAGCCACGGCAACCCCCATATGGGAAGGTGCCAACCTGAGCGAACTTGATCGAACAATAAGAGGATTTGAGTATCACAAACTTGGTCCGCTTAATCGTTAAGCGGACTTTTTATGTAAGGCGAATGATTTTTCTTAAGGAAAAAGGAGGAAAACAATGGAAAAAAGATTATTTACTTCAGAATCGGTAACAGAGGGACATCCCGATAAGATCTGTGACAATATCTCCGATGCGATCCTGGATGCAATGATGGCACAGGACCCCAACAGCCGTGTGGCCTGTGAAACGGCTATCACCACCGGTCTGGTACTGGTTATGGGAGAGATTACCACCAAGGGATATGTGGATATCCAGAATGTAGTTCGTAACACTATTAAGGAAATCGGCTATGATGCTTCCGAAAAAGGCTTTGATGCCAATACCTGTGGCGTGATCGTGGCCCTGGACGAGCAGTCTGCCGACATCGCCATGGGTGTGGACAAGGCTCTTGAGGCAAAAGAGAACCAGATGTCGGATGAGGATATCGAAGCCATTGGTGCAGGTGATCAGGGTATGATGTTCGGTTATGCCAGCAACGAAACCGAGGAATATATGCCTTATCCCATCGCTCTGGCACATAAATTGACCAAGAAGCTGACTGAGGTTCGTAAGAACGGAACCCTTCCTTATTTAAGACCTGACGGAAAGAGCCAGGTAACTGTAGAGTATGATGAAAACGGAAAGCCTGTGCATGTAAATGCAGTGGTAATCTCCACCCAGCATGCTGCTGAGGTAAGCCAGGAGCAGATCCATGCAGATATCCGCAAATACGTGATCGATCCGGTAGTTCCCCAGGATCTGGTGGATGATAATACGAAGTATTTCATCAATCCTACCGGCCGTTTCGTAATCGGTGGACCTAACGGCGACTCCGGTCTCACCGGCCGTAAGATTATCGTAGATACCTACGGCGGAATGGCTCGTCACGGCGGCGGAGCCTTCTCCGGAAAAGACTGTACCAAGGTGGACCGTTCCGCAGCCTATGCAGCCCGTTATGTGGCAAAGAATATTGTTGCTGCCGGTCTGGCAGAAAAGTGTGAGATCCAGTTATCCTACGCTATCGGTGTAGCACAGCCTACCTCCATTATGGTAGATACCTTCGGAACCGGTAAACTGGAGGACAGCCGTTTGGTAGAGATCGTTCGTGAAAACTTCGATCTTCGTCCGGCAGGAATCATTAAGATGCTGGATCTGCGTCGTCCCATTTACAAGCAGACCGCTGCTTACGGACATTTTGGCCGCAATGACCTGAATCTTCCCTGGGAAGCATTAAATAAGGTAGACGACCTGAAGAAATATCTGTAAAAATTAAAAAGAGCTATTGTAAAAATTCCGGATGGGCCAGTGAAAGAATTTTACAATAGCTCCTTTTTTCTGTCTTTTTTTCTGCTATAATGGGAAAAAGTGAGAACAGAAGAAAGGAAACAGCGAATGGGATTTGCGCATTTACACGTCCACACAGAATACAGTCTGCTGGACGGTTCCAATAAGATAAAAGAATATGTGAAACGGGTGAAGGAGCTGGGCATGGACAGTGCCGCCATTACCGATCATGGGGTGATGTATGGTGCCATCGATTTTTACCGGGCGGCCAAAGAAGAAGGGATCAAGCCGATCATGGGCTGTGAGATCTACGTTTCCCGGGGATCCCGTTTTGATAAGGAAAACGTGGGAGGAGAGAACCGCTATTCCCACCTGGTCCTTCTGGCAGAAAATAATATTGGTTACGCCAATCTGATGAAGATCGTCAGCCGCGGTTTTACGGAAGGATATTATTATAAACCCAGGGTGGATATGGAGGTGCTTCAGGAGTACCACGAGGGGATCATTGCCCTGTCTGCCTGTCTGGCCGGTGAGGTTCCCAGAAATCTTCTGCGTGGTCTTTATGGAGAAGCGAAAAAGGCAGCCGAAAAGTACCGGGATTGTTTCGGAGAGGGAAATTTCTTTCTGGAGCTGCAGGATCATGGCCTCCCGGAGCAGGGTGGAGTGAACCAGCAGCTGGTAAAGCTTAGCCGTGAGCTGGATATCCCTTTGGTAGTGACCAATGATGTCCATTATACCTATGCCGAAGATGTAGAGCCCCACGACATTCTGCTCTGCATCCAGACAGGCAAACGGCTGGCCGATGAGAACCGTATGCGTTATGAGGGTGGCCAGTATTATGTAAAAAGCGAGGAGGATATGAAGGCTCTTTTTCCCTATGCCTGGGAGGCGGTGGAAAACAGCCAGAGGATTGCCGACCGCTGCAACGTGGAGATTGAGTTCGGCGTCACCAAGCTGCCCCATTTTGAAGTGCCAAAGGACTATACTGCCTTTGATTATCTCACGAAGCTATGCTATGAGGGGCTTACGGAACGCTATGGCAGTGACCATGATCTGCCTGTGGGAGATACGGGGCAGACCCTGAAGGAGCGTCTGGACTATGAGCTTCAGGTCATTCAGAACATGGGCTATGTGGACTACTTCCTCATTGTCTGGGATTTTATCAACTATGCCAGACAGAAGGGAATTCCGGTGGGACCGGGACGAGGCTCTGCGGCGGGAAGTATCGTTTCCTATTGCCTTCATATCACCAATATTGACCCCATAAAATATTCCCTGCTGTTTGAGCGTTTCTTAAATCCGGAGCGGGTTTCTATGCCGGATATCGATATTGATTTCTGCTTCGAACGCCGCCAGGAGGTTATTGATTATGTAGGAAAAAAATATGGTGCAGACAAGGTGGTGCAGATCATTACCTTCGGTACCATGGCTGCCAAGGGTGTCATCCGTGATGTGGGAAGAGTAATGGATCTTCCTTATAATTATGTGGATGGGATCGCCAAGATGATTCCCAATGAATTGAACATCACCATTGAGCGGGCCTTAAAGATCAATCCGGAGTTTCGCAAACTTTATGAAGAGGACAGTCAGGTAAAAACCCTGATCGACCATTGTAAACGTCTTGAGGGACTGCCCCGCCACAGCTCCATGCATGCAGCAGGGGTGGTCATCTGCCCGAGAGAGGCGGATGAATATGTTCCTCTGTCCAGAGGAGCGGACGGTTCCATCACCACCCAGTTTACCATGACTACCCTGGAGGAGCTGGGGCTGTTAAAGATGGACTTTCTGGGACTCAGGACTCTGACGGTAATCCAGAGAGCAGTGGAGAATATCGAAAAAAATCATGGCATCCATCTGGATGTGGATCAGCTGGATTATGATGATAAGGCTGTCTTTGCCTCCATCGGTACGGGAAAAACGGATGGGATATTCCAGCTGGAAAGCGGGGGCATGAAGAGCTTCATGAAGGAATTGAAGCCCAGGAGTCTGGAGGATATTATTGCAGGGGTTTCCCTCTACCGCCCCGGACCCATGGACTTTATTCCGAAATATATTAAAGGAAAGGAGAATCACGAATCCATCACCTATGCAGATTCCCGGCTGGAGCCTATTCTTTCTCCCACCTACGGCTGCATCGTGTATCAGGAGCAGGTGATGCAGATCGTCCGCGATCTGGGCGGCTACACTCTGGGGCGAAGTGATCTTTTGCGGCGTGCCATGAGTAAGAAAAAGCAGTCCGTGATGGAAAAGGAAAGAGCCAATTTCATCTATGGCAATCCCGAGGAAGGAGTACCCGGCTGTGTAGCCAACGGAATTTCGGAAAAAACGGCCTCCGATATTTACGGGGATATGCTGGATTTTGCCAAGTACGCTTTTAACAAATCCCATGCCGTCTGCTATGCGGTGGTGGCCTACCAGACGGCCTGGCTGAAATATTATTATCCGGTAGAGTTTATGGCAGCCCTTCTGACCTCGGTGATCGACAATCCGGGAAAGGTTTCAGAATACATTCTGACCTGCCGTCAGATGGGAATTGAAATCCTTCCTCCGGACATCAACGAAGGGGAGGCGGGCTTCTCCGTAACCGGAAAGTCCATCCGTTATGCCCTTACTGCTATTAAAGGTATGGGCAGATCGGTGATCGACTCCATCGTGGAGGAGAGAAGCTTAAGGGGACCCTACACCAATCTCCAGGATTTTATCACCAGGGATGAAAAGGGTGAGGTGAATAAGAGGGTAATCGAGAACTTTATTAAGGCAGGAGCCTTTGACAGTCTGGGGGGCACCAGAAAACAGTACATGAGTGTTTACATTCAGATTCTGGACCATATCCACCAGGATAAAAAGAATAATATGGCGGGTCAGATCTCCCTTTTTGATCTGGTGCAGGAAGAGGATAAGAAGGATTTTGATATCCAGATGCCGGATGTGGGAGAATATTCCAGGGAAATGCTGCTCTTTTTTGAAAAAGAGGTGCTGGGAATCTATGTCAGCGGCCATCCTCTGGAGGAATATGCTGCTTTGATGGAAAAATATACCACCAATAAAACGGCTGATTTTTACCGAAATGAAGAAACGAAAGAAGTGGCGGCAAAAGAAGGCTCCATCGTAACCATCGGCGGGATGATCACGGATAAAAAGATCAAATATACAAAGAATAATCAGGTCATGGCCTTTTTACAGGTGGAAGATCTGGTGGGCACCATTGAGGTGGTGGTTTTTCCCAAGACCTACGAGAAGTTTTCCGATCGGATCACAGAAGACAATAAGGTCATTTTACGGGGAAGAGTAGCCGTGGAGGATGAGCGGGATGGTAAGCTGATCTGTGAATCCATTCAGAGCTTTGATGAGATCCCCAAAAAGCTGTGGATCAAGTTTCCTACCCTGGAGCGTTATCAGGAGTCGGAAAAACAGCTGCTGGAGCAGCTTGCGGTCTGGGAGGGAAAGGATCAGGTAGTGATCTATATTGAAAATCCCAAGGCGATGAAGACCCTTCCGCCGGGACGAAATGTGGCAGCAGATTCCGGGCTTATTGAACAGCTGGGGCAGCTTTTTGGCGATGAGAATATCCGGGTTGTAGGTGGATAGTGACTTGAAAAGGGAGGAAAAAAGAGGTAAACTGTTAACAATCAAGTAACATAAGGCACGGAGGGTTTGTATGGCTCAGGAGATTAAAACAATAGGTGTATTGACCAGCGGAGGAGATGCTCCGGGGATGAACGCTGCTATTCGTGCAGTAGTAAGAAAGGCTCTTGCCAAGGGTATTGCCGTAAAGGGAATCAAGAAGGGCTATCAGGGGCTGTTGAATGAAGAGATCGTAGAGATGAAGGCCTCCAGCGTATCCGATATTATCCAGCGTGGCGGTACCATTCTGGGAACGGCAAGATGCAGGGAATTTACCACAGAAGAAGGGCAGCAGCTGGGCGCAGAAATCTGCAGAAAGCACGGAATTGACGGAATCGTGGTGATCGGAGGAGACGGTTCCTATAAGGGAGCCGGCGCTCTGGCAAGACAGGGGATCAATACCATAGGCATTCCCGGCACTATTGATCTGGATATCTCCTGTACGGAATATTCTGTGGGCTTTGATACAGCAGTCAATACGGCCATGGAGGCCATTGATAAGGTAAGGGATACCTCTTCCTCCCATGAGCGTTGCTCCATTATTGAAGTAATGGGAAGAAATGCGGGCTATCTTGCCCTGTGGTGTGGTATTGCAAACGGAGCAGAGGATATTCTTTTACCGGAAAAATATGACTACAATGAGCAGAATATCATCAATAACATTATCCGTAATCGAAAAAAAGGCAAAACTCACCACCTGATCATCAATGCGGAAGGCATTGGTCACTCCACTTCCATGGCACGAAGGATCGAAGCAGCCACGGGAATCGAAACCAGAGCTACTATCCTGGGCTACATGCAGCGAGGTGGCAGCCCAACCTGTAAGGATCGTTATTATGCCTCCATCATGGGAGCTTATGCGGCAGATCTGCTCTGCAGCGGTAAAAGTAACCGTGTAGTCTGTTATCAACGGGGAAGATTTGTGGATTACGATATTGAGGAAGCATTACAGATGCAGAAGGATATTCCGGATTATGAGTATCAGGTAAGCAGGGTGTTGTCCGGAAACGATTAAGATTGATGAGGTAACGGCCGGCGTAGATGCGTCGGTCGTTTTTTTAGCTTCCCGGAGATCTCTCCTGTGGAAAAATACTTATAAAAAGGAGGCAGTATGATCACAGCAGCAGGTAATCCCAAAATAAAGAATTTGATGAACCTGATGAAAAAAAGTAAGGCCAGAAAAGAGCAGGGGCTGTTTGTGGCAGAAGGACTTAAGATGTTTTTGGAAGCGGAGGAGGACAGGCTTGTGGAAGTTTATGTGTCCAATACTTTTTTTGCTTCCCGGGAAAAGGGAGGAGAGATACGAAAAAGACTCTCTGCCTGCAATACGGAAATCCTGTCTGATGCCCTGTTTGCAAAGGTTTCCGACACCCAGACACCCCAGGGAATCCTCTGTGTGATCCGACAATATCACTATACAAGGGAGGAGCTGCTGAAGGGCAGAAATCCCCTGCTTTTATTAATAGAAGATATCCAGGATCCGGGGAATCTGGGAACCATGCTCCGCTCAGCTGAGGGAGCCGGTGTAGACGGAGTGATCATGAGTAAGGGGACGGTGGATATTTATAATCCCAAGACCATCCGTTCCACCATGGGTTCTGTCTATCGGGTTCCTTTTCTTTATACAGAGGAAATGGGAGAAATGGTGGACTGGCTGAAGGAAAAGGGCGTGGCCGTCTATGCGGCTCATTTGCAGGGAGAAAGAGCCTATGATGAAGAGAATTTCCGGGGCAGTACAGCCTTTTTGATCGGAAATGAGGCCAGAGGGCTTAGAGAGGAAACTGCCGGGGCGGCCACCCGGCTGATGAAGATTCCCATGAAAGGAAAGGTGGAGTCCCTGAATGCAGGGGTGGCAGCCTCCATACTGCTTTATGAGGCAGCAAGGCAGAGGCGCACAAAGATCTTGTGATAAAGCATTTGGCAACATCTCCAGACTTTGTGCTGATACACGGAGTTCTTATATCTTAAAATCACTAAAGTGATAGAAGGAGGAAAAATGAAATTAGGATTTATTGGAGCCGGCAATATGGCAACGGCGATCTTCAGTGGAATGATCAGACAGGGATTGTGTCGGGGGGAGGAGATTATGGTCTCCCGCAGGCAGCAGGATGCCCTGGAAAAACTGCAGGCTGAATATGGTGTCAGGACCACCACGGATAACCGGCAGGTAGCAGAGTGGGCAGAGGTATTGTTTCTGGCGGTAAAGCCCCAGATGCTTACAGGCGTGATCGAAGAGATACGGTCCATGATAAAGGCCAAACAGCTGGTCATCAGTGTGGCAGCAGGCAAGACGCTTTCCTGGCTGGAAGGAGAATTTCAGGCTCCGGTTAAGCTGATCCGCTCCATGCCCAATACACCGGCAATGGTAGGGGAGGGCTGCACGGCTTTTTGTGGAAATAGCCTGATAACAAAAGAGGATGAAGCACTGACGGAAAAAATATTCAACTGCTGCGGATCAGCTTATCAGGTACCGGAAAATCTGATGGATGCAGTAGGTGCGGTATCGGGGAGCTCACCAGCCTATGTATTTATGTTTATGGAGGCCATGGCAGATGCAGCAGTGGCCGGCGGGATGCCAAGGGCTCTTGCCTACCGGATGGCTGGGCAGGCTGTGTTGGGAAGTGCAAAATTAATGTTGGAGACCGGAGAGCATCCGGGTGTATTAAAGGATATGGTATGTTCTCCAGCAGGAACTACTATATGTGGGGTAAAGGTGCTGGAAGAAAAGGGCATGAAAGCCGCTGTTTTCGGGGCTTTAGAGGCCTGTATCGAGCGTTCGAAAAAAATTTGATTTCCGCGGGCAATGAGCCAGGCGGATGCGAAGCATCCATTTGGCGAATGCCGTGAGAGTCACATCCTGGCAGCTTGCTGTGAAAATTATATCCTCACAGCAAGCCGCCATAATTTGTCAAGCCATATCCCAGCAGCAAGCTGTGAGGATGTGGCTTGACAAATTATGGCTTCTCTGTTAGGATAACCTCCGTAACATTTTTTAACAATGTTGTAACAAATTGTAAAAAATAGACTTATTTTAGTAATGAGTTAACACCTGGAGGTTAAAATGAAAACAACAAATAAAGAAGCCTTGTATCGTCTATTGGTGCTTCTGCTGATGGTGGTTGTACTGACCGGTACACAGACGGCCATAGCAGAAGCGGCTCAGGCAGAGGATTTGGCAAAGATGGGGGCAGGTGCTGCCGATATCCTGGATTCCATCGACATTATGACGGAAGAAGAGCTGGCAGAGTTTGCCGCAGAATATGAAGAGAAATACAGCCTGGTGATGGCAAATGTGAATGAATCCATGAACATCAGGCAGGAACCCAGTACAGATTCAGCCAAGGTTGGCCTGCTGTATGCAGACTGCGGAGGAACGATTCTGGAGAGAGGGGACGGTTGGACAAAGATTCAGTCCGGTAATCTGATCGGCTGGGCCAAAAATGAGTATCTTCTGTTTGCAGAAGATGCCCTCAAGCTGGCGGATGAGGTTGGTGTTTACAACGCTACCGTCCATGCTTCCGGCTTAAATATCCGTAAGGAGCCAAGTACAGAAGCAGAAATCTGGGATCAGGTGGAGAATGGTGATATTTATGAAGCCGTTACTGAGTATACCACTGACGAATGGGTAGCTATTGAATATGGCGGAGCTTTGGGCTATATTTCCGCAGATTATGTGACCATGGAATTTACCGTTGACCATGGTGAAACCTTTGAGGAGATTGAGGAAAGAGAAAAACGGGAAATGAGAGAAAAACAGAAGCTGATCGTAGAGGAAGGGGCTTCCGTCATCGGAACCACGGATGATATGCTTCTGGCGGCCTTAATCTATATGGAAGCAGGTAATCAGCCCTATGAGGGACAGGTGGCGGTAGGTGCGGTGGTCATGAACCGTGTAAAGAGTCCTGCCTATCCCAATACTATTGCCGGAGTGATCTATGCATCCGGTCAGTTCAGTCCTACCGTAACCGGTAAAATAGAGGAGCTGGCAGTCAAAGGGGTAAAGGAATCCTGTATACAGGCAGCAAGGGCAGCCATGAACGGGGAAAACCCTGTAGGTGGTGCCACCCATTTTAGAAGAGCAGGACGCCACGATGGCCTGGTAATCGGCGATCACGTTTTCTGGTAAATCCTGAAAAGTGTTAAAAAAGTAAATAGGCAAATACAGCACCTTCCAAATCCTAAAGCAGTATGGACAGCGGAAGGTGCATTATTTTAGCAGGAAAGGGGCTATGCTGCAGGGCTTTCTTGAATAGTAAGGAAATCTATGGTATTTTATTGCTATGAAAGCTCCTTTCATAGCAAGGGATGGCCATTCAGCCCGGCTTACGATGCCGGCTGTGGGAGGAGTTCAGTTTACCGTGAAAAAAGAAAGGAAGAGGGTTACCATGAATCTGACAGGAAGACATTTTTTGAAGTTATTGGATTATACACCGGAGGAAATTCTGTATTTGGTGGAGCTGGCTGCCAAATTAAAGGAGAAGAAGAAAAAAGGAATTCCTGTGGACGTGCTGCGGGGAAAGAATGTAGCCCTTATTTTTGAGAAGACCAGTACCAGAACCCGATGTTCCTTTGAGGTGGCAGCTTATGATCTGGGGATGGGAGTAACCTATCTGGATCCCTCCGGATCCCAGATCGGAGCCAAAGAGAGCATAGCCGATACAGCCCGGGTTCTGGGAAGAATGTATGAAGGGATCGAATACCGGGGCTTTGGCCAGGAGATCGTAGAGGAGCTGGCAAAATACGCAGGTGTGCCGGTATGGAACGGATTGACGGATGAATTCCACCCCACCCAGATGCTGGCCGACCTTCTGACCATCAAAGAGCAGCTGGGAAGGCTGAAGGGAGTCCGTCTGGTGTATATGGGAGATGCCCGCTTCAATATGGGGAACTCCTGGATGGTTACCTGCGCCAAGATGGGTATGCATTTTACGGCCTGTGCACCCAGAGAATATTTCCCGGATGAAAAGCTGGTAGAAACCTGTAGGGCCATCGCGGATGAGACCGGCGGAAGCATTACCCTGGAATCCGATGTGAAGAAGGCCACTGCAGACCAGGATGTGGTTTATACCGATGTGTGGGTATCCATGGGAGAACCAGCAGAGGTATGGGCCGAAAGAATTAAGGAATTGAGTCCTTATCAGGTAAATAAAGCGGTGATGGAAAATGCAGGAGAGAAAGCAATCTTCATGCATTGCCTTCCTGCATTCCATGATCTGAAGACCACTACAGGAGCTAAGATTGCGGCCCAGTTTGGCATTCAGGAGATGGAAGTAACGGATGAAGTATTTGAATCCCCTGCTTCCGTGGTTTTTGATGAGGCAGAAAACCGTATGCATACCATCAAGGCTGTCATGGCTGCCACTCTGGGGGCAGAGTGTTGAATAAGCTGATTCGTTTGCCCGAAGTGGATTCCACCAACGAGGAAGCCAGGCGGCTGGCCTTGAGGGGAGCCGAAGAAGGGACAATAGTGATGGCCGATCGTCAGACGGCAGGAAGAGGAAGGCGGGGAAGAAGCTGGTATTCAGACTCAGCGGACAGTCTTTATTTCAGTATCCTGCTCCGACCCGGATTTATACCCGACAGGGCTTCCATGGTCACTTTGGTGGCAGCCCTGGCCACAGGGCAGGCCATTGAACGTATTTCGGGGCTGAAGCCGGCTATCAAATGGCCCAATGATCTGCTTCTTTCCGAAAAAAAGGTCTGTGGGATTTTAACCGAGCTGCACATGGAGGAAGGAAGAATAGCTTCTCTCATTGTGGGTATTGGTATTAATGTGAATCAGAAAAACTTTCCCGGGGATATCGCATCCATGGCTACCTCCCTGCAGATCGAGAAGGGGAAACCGGTGGACAAGGAAAGGCTCCTTTCGGCTTTGTGTGATTCCTTCCTGGAAAAATACCATGAGTTTCTGCTCCATGAGGATCTCTCCTTTCTGCAGACAGAATATAATACAGCCCTGATCAGCCGGGGCAGGCAGGTGAAGGTGAGTGGAACCGCGCAGGAGCTTGTGGGAGAAGCACTGGGAATCAATACGGCAGGAGAGCTTCTGGTAAAAAAAGAGGACGGAAGTATTGAGCCGGTTTATGCCGGAGAGGTCAGCGTGCGGGGAATTTACGGCTATGTATAATAAAAGAATGAAGATGCTGTATCTGGCCTGCCCGGGCTGGAAATGATGCAGATATAATTGGGTAAATATAGAAGGAAAAGGTTAGGACTTGGGCGATGACAGAAGGAAAAATTGTGCTCTGCGGTGCAAATTCCTATGAAAAAAAATATTATTTTAACCAGGAGTTTAATAAGATTCCTGAGAGTATCCAAAAAGAACTGCATATTATCTGTGTTCTGTTTACCGAAGAGGTAGGAGGGATCATCACCTTTGCCTTTGAGGTGGATGGTACTCTGGTGATCGAAACGGATGCCTCCGAAGAGGATTATTATTATGATGAGATAGGCAGCGGCCTTCTCATCAAAGAGATACAGAGGAACCGGCAGGAGCTGCTGGAGTCTTTGAGCCTCTACTACCGGGTGGTGTTCCTGAAAGAAGAGCTGGAGGAAACCGGTGCTGAAACAGACCTGCAAGGGGTATAGTGAAAAATCAAAGATTTTTCACTTAATTATTTAAGCAGTATCACAAGTAAAACTTGCGATATGCATGGGGTATAACATGAAGGAATTGAAAATCGGTAATGTGGTTTTGGAAAACCCGCTTATTCTGGCACCCATGGCAGGCGTAACGGACCTGCCTTTTCGTATGCTGTGCCGTGAACAGGGAGTGGGGCTGATCGGGATGGAAATGGTCAGTGCCAAAGCCATTATGTATAAAAATAAAAATACGGAAAAGCTGTTGGAGATCCATGAAAAGGAAAAGCCCGTTTCCCTGCAGCTTTTCGGTTCAGATCCGGAGATCATCAGTGAGATCGCAAAGCAGATCGAAGACAGGCCCTTTTCTATCCTGGACATCAATATGGGCTGTCCCGTTCCCAAGATCGTCAACAACGGGGAAGGTTCTGCACTGATGAAAAATCCAAAGCTGATAGGAGAGATTGTGAAAAAAACTGCACAGGCAATCCATAAGCCGGTGACGGTGAAAATCCGCAAAGGCTTTGATGATGACCATGTGAATGCGGTGGAAATTGCTAAGATCGTAGAGGATGCAGGAGGAGCGGCCATTGGTGTTCACGGCAGGACCAGGGAACAGTTTTACTCCGGAAAGGCAGACTGGGAAATTATTGCCAGGGTAAAGGAGGCCGTATCCATACCGGTTCTGGGAAATGGGGATGTAACGGATGCGGACAGCTGCCTGAAAATGATGGAGGAAACAGGCTGTGACGGAGTGATGATTGCCCGGGCAGCCAGAGGAAATCCCTGGATTTTCAGAGAGATCCTTTATCAGCTGGAAACGGGGAAGAAGCTGCCAAGGCCTACCATGGAGGAGATGCGGGATACCATTATCCGGCATGCCAGCCTGCAGACGGAGTTTAAAGGAGAGTATACGGCCATCCGGGAGATGCGAAAGCATATTGGCTGGTATACCACAGGGCTTCCCCACTCTGCAGCTCTCAGGAGGAAGGTGAATGAGATGGAGACCATGGAGGAGCTTCGTCAGGCGGTAGAGGAGCTGTTTCGGTAGGAAGTTTGGAGACAGAGGCTGTGGCAGTAGATGAGATTTCACAGGAGTGAGATTTAAGGCTGTTGCGGAGTGCTTCGCAGGAGCGAGATTTAAGGCTGCTGCAGGGTGTTTCATAGGAGTGAAATTTAAGACTGTTGCGGGGTGCTTCGCAGGAACGTGATTTAAGGTTATTGCCGGGTATTTCACAGAAATGTGAGCTACTGATTATGGGAAGTTGAGAGGAGGCATTTATGGCGACCATTAGTGTGTGTATGATCGTAAAAAATGAAGAGGCGGTTCTGGCCAGATGTCTGGATAGTCTGCAGGGCCTGTATGAAGAGCTGATTATTGTGGATACTGGCTCCACTGACGCCACAAAGCAGATTGCTGCAAAATACACCGATAAGGTCTATGATTTTGCATGGACCGGCAGCTTTTCTGATGCCCGGAATTTTTCCTTTTCCAAGGCAGGCTGTGAATACATCTATGTAGCAGATGCGGATGAGGTGATTGATGAAAAGAATCGTAAACGTTTTCTTTTTTTGAAAGAGGCCCTGATCCCGGAGGTGGAGATTGTTCAGATGTATTATGGAAATCAGCTTTCCCAGAATAGCATCTACAACTTTGATCAGGAGCTTCGTCCCAAGCTGTACAAGCGGCAGAGGGAATTTATCTGGCAGGAGCCCATTCATGAGGCGGTGAGACTGCAGCCGGTGGTGTTTGACAGTGATATCGTCATTACCCATCTGCCTGAAGGGGAACACGGCAGCCGGGATCTGGAGGCCTTTGAGCGGATGCTGGAGAAGGGAGAAGAGATTTCAGACAGGCTCAGGGATATTTATTTGCGGGAGTTATACTTTATGGGACAGGTGCATAATCTGCAAAAAGCCCATGATTATCTGGAAGAGCTCTGCCGTACCAGTGAGCCTGACAGTGATGCTTTTCAGCAGGCTATTGCCCTGTTGTGCCGGGGGGCAGCCCTGTGTGGCGATCAGAAAAATTTGTTGAAATACGGACTGAAAGGGGTGGCCACTAAAGGCAGCAGTGAGCTGTGTATGGAGCTGGGCCGGTTTTTTCAGGAAAATCAAGATTATGAAGAGGCCATGCTCTGGTATCATAATGCAGCCAATGAAACGGAAAGCCTGATGTCCCTGGCAGCTTCCACTACCGGACCGGGAGAGGGAATGGCAGAATGCATGAAGGCACTGGGAATAAAGCGAGAGGTGTGAAACCGCTGGAAACAGGGCAAGTGCCGATGCCGGACAGATTGTTACGGAAATGTTACAAAACGAGGGCATTTCTGACTGTAAAACCTTGACAGTAATGGGAAAAGTGGGTATAATATCACAGCATTAAGGCATCGTCCTAAAGTGGTGATAAAGGGTGAATAAGCAGTAGAAAGGAAATTGCAATGGAAGCAAAGAAGAATATCTTAACCTATGAGGGGTTGAGAAAGTATGAGGATGAGTTACACGAACTGAAGGTTGTCAGAAGAAAAGAAGTGGCAGAAAAGATCAAGGAAGCCAGAGAACAGGGTGACTTATCAGAAAATGCAGAATATGATGCAGCTAAGGATGAGCAGCGTGATATCGAAGCCAGAATTGAAGAGCTGGAAAAAATCCTGAAAAATGCAGAAGTTGTAGTGGAAGACGAAGTTGATCTGGAGAAGATCAATGTAGGCTGCAAAGTAACCGTTTTAGATGTAGAATTTGACGAAGAATGTGAATATAAAATTGTTGGATCAACGGAAGCTAATAGTCTTCAGGGTAAAATCTCCAATGAGTCTCCTGTTGGAAAAGCATTGATCGGTGCTAAGGTGGGAGATACGGTGAATGTGGATACACCGGCAGGAATCTGTCAGTATAAGATTTTAGAGATTCAGAGATCCAATTAATGTGCAGATGTACGAAAAGAGTTTGAATGCATACAGGCCCTAAAGGCTCTGTATGCGTTTGTCTATGTAGAATTGTGCAGGATGCTGTTTAAACAGTATTGGTAACTATTCAGGACAGCAGAATTATTTAGAAAATAGGCCGTGAAAGTTTACTTTCTAAGGACTATTTTTAAATATTTCTATTGGATGGATCTCTAAAGCGAGGAAATCCGCAGGATTTTCGAGCTTGTCCTGAATAGTTACCAGCATTATAAGTGAGATCGGTAAGAAGCATGGAGGAAAAAATGGGAGAAGCCAAGAACAATAATCAGCAGAAAAATAACCAGAATGATGTCCAGGATCTGAACCAGATCCTGAAAGCCAGAAGAGATAAGCTGGCAGCTTTTCAGGAAGCAGGCAAGGATCCTTTTGTGATTACCAAATATGAGGTAACTCACCATGGTCAGGAAGTGAAGGACAATTATGCCCAGCTGGAAGGTCAGACTGTATCCATCGCCGGACGTATTATGTTTAAGCGTGTGATGGGAAAGGCCTCCTTCTGCAACGTACAGGATTTAAAAGGAAACATCCAGTGCTACGTGGCAAGAGACAGTATCGGAGAAGAACCCTATGCAGATTTTAAAAAGTATGATGTAGGTGATATCGTAGGCGTTAAGGGCGAGGTATTCACTACCAAAACCGGCGAGATTTCCATCCATGCAGCAGAGGTTACTCTGCTCACCAAGAGTCTGCAGGTATTGCCGGAGAAGTTCCATGGTTTGACCAATACAGATATCCGTTACCGTCAGCGTTATGTGGATCTGGTGATGAATCAGGACGTAAGGGAGACCTTTGTAAAGCGTTCTCAGATCATCAGTTCCATTCGCCGTTATCTGGATGGACAGGGATTTTTGGAGGTAGAAACTCCCATGCTGGTAAGCAATGCCGGCGGTGCGGCAGCAAGGCCCTTTGAGACCCATTACAATGCCCTGGATGAAGATGTTAAGCTGAGAATTTCCCTGGAATTATATTTGAAGAGATTGATTGTAGGCGGTCTGGAAAAGGTATATGAGATCGGGCGGGTATTCCGTAATGAGGGGCTGGACACCAGACACAATCCGGAGTTTACCCTGATGGAGCTATACCAGGCTTATACCGATTACTACGGAATGATGGATCTGACGGAAAATATGTTCCGCCATGTAGCTCAGGAGGTATGCGGAACCACCTTGATTCCTTACGGTGAATATGAGATCGATCTGGGCAAGCCCTTTGCCCGTCTTACCATGATCGATGCCATTAAGCAGTACTGCGGTGTGGATTTCAATGAGATCAAGACCACCGAAGAGGCGAAAAAGATCGCGGATGAGAAAGAAGTACATTATGAGAAGCGTCATACCCGTGGCGATATCATGAATCTTTTCTTTGAAGAGTTTGTGGAACAGCACCTGATCCAGCCTACCTTCATCATGGATCATCCGGTGGAGATTTCTCCTCTCACCAAGAGAAAACCGGATCAGCCTGAGCTGGTAGAGCGTTTTGAGCTGTTCATTACCGCCCGTGAGATGTGTAATGCCTACTCCGAGTTAAACGATCCCATCGACCAGAGGGAGCGTTTCAAGATGCAGGAGGCTGCTCTGGCAGCAGGTGATGAGGAAGCCAATACCACCGATGAAGACTTTATGAATGCCCTGGAGATCGGTATGCCCCC
Organism: Lachnospiraceae bacterium; assembly: GCA_017439665.1. Classification (GTDB taxonomy): domain Bacteria; phylum Bacillota; class Clostridia; order Lachnospirales; family Lachnospiraceae; genus SFDP01. The sequence goes on along the minus strand of JAFSIS010000075.1, from coordinate 352 downwards.
TACAGGCGGCATCGGCTATGGCATTGACCGTCTGGTGATGCTGCTCACGAATTCCCCTGCGATACGGGATGTATTGCTGTTCCCGACGATGAAGTCGTTAGACAAATAAATCCAGTATTTATGCGGGTTTGTGGACTTTGAAATTGTATGGTACGACAAGAGTACGACGAAATAACCTGTCTTAAAGGGTTAAAATAAACGATTTTAAATTAAATCGAGTCAGTTCAAGTTAATATTTTGTACTATAAGGACATTTTTCTAAAAGAAATTTTAGAGAAGTGTCCTTTTTTGCGTGTAGCAATGAGCCAAGTGCCATGCTTGCATGAGCATTTGGCGAATGTTGCAACAGCGA
>JAFSIS010000012.1 GCA_017439665.1 Lachnospiraceae bacterium | reverse complement strand
TGTCTTATTCGACCGCAGTGCTTTCTATGCCCAGGCAGAGCATTTACAGCTGGTTGAGGAGGAATTTCATGCCAGCCTGCAGATGAGCGACCGTTCCATTTACCATTATCTGGTGGACGGACGGCAGGCCATCATTCCTCTCGAGCTTGCCCGGAAGGGAAATATTCCCGAAGTGATCGACAACCTGCCGGAATGGAATGTCCGTGAAGGAAGGATCGCACCCCAGAGCATAAAGGACTGGTATGAAATTTTTGATGCCATTGACCGGGGTGCTCCCCAGGGTGAAGCAGATATCATTTTTCAGCTGAGAAATGGTGAGCAGCGCCGGGTAAACGTGGAGTTTTCAGCGATTACCGATGAGTCCGGCAATACGGTTTCTGCCATCATTTCCCACCAGGATATTACCGAACAGTATGAATATAACCGTAAACAGGGCCTGGACCGGGAGGGACTTCTTGAGGCTGCCCGTCTCGTTTTTCCTGAGATCCTGTCTCTTAATCTGTCCAAGGGTACCTACCGCATGATCCAGTATTATCAGGCCACCACTCTGGGCACTCCCCAGGAAGGCTCTCTGGAGCAGATGCTAAAACCCCGCCTTCTTAATGTAGCACCTGAGGATCAGCAGAATTTCCATGACTGCTTTTTTCCTGAAGGTTTGTGGCAGCAATACCATGAGGGAAGAGAACAGGCCCAGCTGACCTACCGCAGGAGTGGGCAGGACGGTATCTGGCACTGGATGGAGACCACTGTGATCCGTCAGGACAATCCCTATGATGATGATATCTTATATATTGCCGTATCCCGTAATATAGATAAGCAGAAGCAGGATGAAGAGATGCTGCGTGAAGCTCTGACCAGTGCTTATGAATATGAGATCGCAGAAGAAAAACGGATCAATGCAGAAGAACGGCTGAAAAAGAATGAGCAGATCTTCTCCATTGTTGCCCAGCATTCCAACCGCACCCTCTGCTATTACGATCTGAAAAAACGGCAGTTCAGACCCTGGTCGGAAGAAAGTCCGGAGCAGTCTGTCTTTCCCCATCTGTTCCTGAATTCCTACACAGAATCCAATGTGCTTCATGATAAATATATTCTCCCGGAAAGCATTCCCAATATGGTCCGGATGTTTGAAGATATCCATTCCGGAAAGCCTTTCGGCGAAGCACATATCCACGTTAAAATGCCTGATGGTGAGCTGTGCTGGTTCCACTTTAAATTTTCCTGTATCATGGATGGGGAAGTTCCCGTATCCGCTCTGATCTCCTTTGAAGACGTTACCAGGCAGCATGAAAAGGAAATTGCTTATCTCAGGCAGACCCAGGCCATCGGAGGGTGCTCTGAAAATCATCTTTCCTACATTGAAGTGGATCTGACTACCGATATTATTGAGAAACATATCGGATCAGCCCAGTGGACCGGAAGGTTCACCGCCGGTGGCTCCTACAGTGAAAGTATATCTGTCGGCTTTGCTGACTATATTGGTCAGAATCAGATTTTGGCAGCAGATTACTATTCTCCTGCTTCTCTGCTGAAAAAATTTGAGGAAAAAAATTGTGATCTTAAAGACGTCTGGCAGATCAAATCAAAAAATCAGGAGGCTCTCTGGGTACAGCTCCACGTAGAACTGCTGAAGGATTCTCTCAGCGGGCATATCAAAATGTTTGCTCATATGACGGACATTACCGCCATTCAGGAAGCTCAGCTGGCAATCAGCCACCGGGCCGACTACGACGCCATGACCGGACTTCTTCGCCGTGGCTCCGGCATTGAACAGATCAAACAGCGCCTTTCTTCTCTAACAGAAAAAGGCGGCATACTGATCCTTCTGGATCTGGACGATCTCAAGGGGATCAACGATACCCTTGGACACGCTCAGGGCGACCGGGCCATTGCCGGAATCTCCGAAACCCTGATCGGTCATTTCCGTAAAGATGATATTCTGGTCCGTCTCGGTGGTGATGAATTCATGGTATTTTTAAGCGGTGCCGCCCAAAGTGTCAGCTCCGTTGCCCTGGCCATGAGTAACCTGTTAAAAAAACTGGCCGGTATTTCCATTGGAGATAATAATGAACGCTGCATCCACTGCAGTGCCGGCTGTGCAGTCCAGCTTCCCGGTGAAGATGATTTTGAGGCCCTGTACCGTAGGGCAGACATTGCTCTTTACCACGTAAAACGAAATGGAAAGAACAATTTCAGCTTTTTTGAACCGGAGATGCTTCTGGCGGACTATCAGTTTAAGATGAATATGGCAGCTCCCAAAGCCAAGAGTTCCCTGGAAGGTGAAGAACTGAGCCAGTTTTTGGATACGATCTCCATTCATTTTCAGGGGATTGTCTTTTTTGACCTGAGTAAAAATCAATACCGGATCCTTGAGGCTGATGATAATATAGGTCCCATCCCTCTGTCCGATAATATTGATATTTTCTGGGAGATCACCCTGAACAAGATTCGGGAGGATGAGCGTGAGGAAGTAAAGAAGATCCTTTTCCGTGATGCCCTCCTGGCTGCCTACCAAAACGGAAAACCCAGTATAAAGTATAGCTTCCATTATCAGGAGCATAATGAAGGCTATTACCCTGCTGCGGTAGAAGTCAACTTCTATACCAGCCAGGCCGGAGACATATATGCCTATGCACTCTTTTCCCGGGCCTCTTCTACGGAATCTGAGCGGGAGATCCTCCGCCTCAAAAAGATACTGGAGGTTTCGGGTCGATCCAATTTCGAATATATCTGCCTGATCAATATAAATGCAGGAACCTATACTACCTACAGCCAGGATGGACGTAATTCCCATTCTATTCCGGAGGCCGGCGACTTCGCTGCCGTTACCACCTATATCAGGGATACTCTGATCTCTCCCAGGGATCGGGATACATACCATGAGGCTGCCTCCCTTGATAAGGTACTCATGCATCTGGAAAAAACAGGGGGATACTATTCCTACCATTATCGTATAGAGGGCGGTACAAGGCTGGCTTCCTTCACCTGGTATGAGGATACCCATTCTGAGCTTTTGATGATGGTGAAAAAAGTATAATAACATCAAGAAAAGGGAACCACTTAATCTCTCAAGCGGTTCCCCCTTTTATGATCTTTTTAAAATTTCAACCCAGAAAATCTGCAGACTTCTTCACTTTTTTGGTCAGGGAATAGACCAGTGTCTCAATGGCGGAATTATCCATCTCACTCCACTCACCGCCCAGAGCTTCTTTGATCTGGGCAGGTGTTTTCTTCAAAAACTCCAAAACCTCATCGGTTTTGTAGCCCTTAACCACAGAAACATCCTTATCTGAGCCCAGGTGATTGGCAATGTGTTGCAACAGTCTCTCCTCATTGGAATAAAAAGTTTCTTCCTGCTTGTTCAGCTCCCGTTCAAATGCTTTCTTGATGTCATTCCAGTCCGCCATATTCAGTTCCTCCCTGATTATTCTTTCGTATACTTATACTGTATTAAACAGCTCACGTTTATTATACAGCCTTGTTATTATTATAGTACAAAAGAGCAGAATAAACAAACTATTTTACACACTGACTAAACTGCTGTTTTGTATCCTGTACCTTCTTCTCCTCTGCTGCCGGTGTAGGGTAGTAGCCTGCGGCATGCATTCCTTCAAAAACACTCTTCTGGATCTCATGCTCCTGATTCAGGATTTTCATGATCGTCTGTCTTACATCCTCATGCACACATTCATTTGCTGCCATATTAAAATGTCCGGTGGATGCCTTCTGTGCCGCAAGTGCATCACCGTAAATCTCTTTTTCCGTATATATTCCTGCCATATCTGCCTCCTTAAGATAATTTCTGATAAAGCTCATTAAAATGTCCCTGATGCTTAGCTGCAATATCTTCCATCTGACATTTCAGCTGTCCATTATCGGCATGCTCAGCCAGCATTTTAAATTTTTTTACCAGAAGCTCCTCTTCAGAGAGCAGATCCTTGATGGTATTCAGTTCTTTTTCTGACAAATGTGTCATATTCTCACCTCCATCTGCAAAATCTGCAGTAAATGATTTTATGGAAACACTGCTGTGATTCCTCTTTCAGTATCTGCAATCAGAGGTTTAATATGCACGGATTTTATTTGAAAAAATGTTATTTTATACTTTTATTCCATTAATATCAATTTTTTTAATCTAATTCCACAATTTCATGGTATAAATCAGCATACCTTCCCCCCAAAGCAAGGAGTTCTTCATGGGTTCCCCGCTCCACGATCCTTCCCTGCTTCAGTACCATGATCACATTGGCCTGCCTTACGGTAGAAAGACGGTGGGCGATGACCAGGGTGGTACGGTTTTCCATCAGGGCATCCATGCCTTTTTCTATATGCTTTTCCGTACGGGTATCCACGCTGGAGGTAGCTTCATCCAAAATCAGAATGGGGGCTTTGCTGAGAGCCGCCCGGGCGATATTCAATAGCTGCCGTTGTCCCTGGGAAAGATTTGCTCCGTCGTTTTCAAGCAGAGTATCATAGCCATTTTCCAGATGGAGGATGAAAGAATGGGCAGAGGCGGCTCTGGCAGCCTCTTCCACCTCTTCATCACTGGCAGACAGCCTTCCATAGCGGATGTTCTCCCTTACCGTCCCTGTAAACAGATGGGTGTCCTGAAGCACCATGGCAATATTTGAACGCAGCACATCCCGATCCAGATCAGAAACAGGAATTCCGTCAATTTTTATTTCTCCCGCCTGCAGCTCATAAAAGGCCGGCAAAAGATTGGTAATTGTGGTTTTTCCCGCACCGGTGGAACCCACAAAAGCCACCTTCTGCCCCGGCTTGGCATAAAGAGTAATATCCGAAAGCACCTTCTGTCCCGGCAGATAGCCAAAGTCCACGTTTTTCATCTCAATATGGCCCCGGATCTTCTCCGGTTTCAACTGCTTTCCTTCCCGCCTTTCCGGTTCCTCCTCCAATACCTCAAATACCCGTTCTGCTCCCGCAAGAGCAGCGAACACCGTATTCATCTGCATGGAAACCTCATTGATGGGGCGGTTAAACTGGCGGGTATAATTCAGGGAAATGGTCAGACCGCCGATATCAAAGCCCTGTTTCACCACTAAAATTCCACCCGCACAGGCGGTAACGGCATAAATCACATTGCAGAGCTGGTGGGTGATGGGCCCCATCAGAGAAGATTGAAACTGGGCTTTCATCTGTGCCTTTTTCAGTTCGTCATTCAAATAGGCAAACTCATCCACAGCAATTTCCTCATGATTGAATACCTTTACCACTTTTTGCCCCGAAATAGTTTCCTCTGTAAATCCGTTCAGCATACCCAGGCATTTCTGCTGGCGGCTGTAGGAAGCTCTTCCCCGTTTAACAATGGTTTTGCTGATCCATACCAGCAGGGGAGTGACCACTATAGTGATCAGCCCCAGAATCCAATTGGTAGCCAGCATCAGCACCACCGTTCCGGCCACTGTGATCACGCCGGAGATCAGCTGGATCAAAGTGGTATTCAGCATTTCCCCGATAACATCCACATCGTTGGTAAACCGGCTCATGATGTCCCCGGTGGAATGATTGTCAAAATAACGCATAGGAAGACTCTGAAGTTTTTGATACAGGTCTGCTCTCAGCTGCCTTAAGGAGCGCTGGGATACGGTCAGCATGATCCTCTGCTGGATCCACTGGGTCACCACACTGATGAGATAGATCAGCGCCAGAAATCCCAGTGCAAGCATAAGTCCCTTCATGCGCTCTGCTATCCCCCCGTCTCCCGGCTCATAATAAATAAAGGTGTTGATAATGGGTCTCAAAAGATAGGAGCCTGCCAGGGCAGAACAGGTCTGTATGATCACACAGGTAAAGGCCAGAATCAGCAGCTTTTTTTCCTGTGCCAGATATCGGGTCAGACGGATGATGGTCTTTGCTGCATTCTTAGGTTTTCCCCTCATCCCCAGAGCTCTGTTTCTATCCGGTCCCACAGGCATCCGAAGTCCGGCTTTTTCTCTCCCCACTTCCCTGCCCTCATACTTATGAACCAGACGTTCATATCTTTTTTCTTTTTCCATGCTTTCCCTTACTCTTTCCCACTCTCTTTCTTCAGGCACCGGGACGCTCTTCCTCACTATCCCTCTGCGAAAAATAGATTTCCCGGTATTCTTCACAGGAGGCCATCAGTTCTTCATGCTTTCCTGTTCCTACGATCCTTCCCTCATCCATAACGATGATCTTATCTGCATCGATCACAGAATTGATCCTCTGGGCAATGATCAGCTTGGTCACCCCCACCAGACGTTCTCTGAAGGCCCTGCGAATAGAAGCATCGGTAGCCGTATCCACTGCACTGGTAGAATCATCCAGGATAATGATCCTGGGCTTTTTCAGAAGGGCTCTGGCAATACACAGCCGTTGCTGCTGTCCTCCCGAAAGATTTGCTCCTCCCTGCTCCAGCCGGGTTTCATAACCCTTTTTAAAGCCTTTGATAAACTCATCTGCCCGCGCAAGCTTACAGGCCTCCACCAGCTCCTGATATCCTGCCTCTTCATTTCCCCATCTCAGATTCTCCTCGATAGTTCCGGAAAAAAGTGTATTTTTCTGCAGCACCATAGCCACGCTTTCCCGAAGCCGTTTCAGGGAAAGCTGGCGTACGTCTATCCCATCCACACAGATCCTTCCTTCATCTACGTCATAGAGGCGAGGAATCAGAGAAACCAAAGTAGACTTACCTGATCCTGAAGAGCCGATGATACCTACCAGCTGGCCGGCTTCAATCTCCAAATGGATATCTTTTAATATTTTTTCTTTTTTCTGTTTATAGTAGCCAAAGGAAACACCCTCAAATCGTATGGACCCCTGAAGGATTTCTGCTTCCTTCTGTCCGGCCCCATTATCATGCAGATCCACGGGTGCATCCAGCACTTCCAAAATCCGTTTATTTGAAGCTGCTGCCCTGGTTCCCAAAAGAATGATATTGGCAAGAAAATTAAGAGCAGTAAGTACCTGTGTCAGATAGGTGATCAGGGCTGTCAGAGTGCCGATCTCCATATTTCCTATCATAATCCTTTGCCCTGCAAACCAGACCACGGCCAGAGTGGCTCCATTTACGATCAGGGTGGAAAGGGGCTGCATCAGAAGCATCAGCTTCAGTGCCCTTACACTCTTCTCAAAAAGCTGTCCGTTTATCCGGGAAAAATATTCGATTTCATCCTCCTCCCGAACGAAGGACTTGATCACCTTCTGATTCGTTACCGTTTCCTTTACCCTGGTATTCAGCCCGTCAATCTGCTGCTGCATTACGGTATACCGGGGTGCACTGGCTACCATGATCGCAGCAATAATGAAGGCCAAAAAGGGCAGGATCATAAATACAATCCAGCCAATTCCCTGCTCCAGCTTAAAGGACATAACGATGGCACCTATGATCATCACGGGACTGCGAAACAGCCCCCTGAGAAACATCTGCGTAAAATTTTGTACCTGAGAAACATCATTAGTGATCCGGGTGATCAATGAACCCGTGGAAAAACTATCAATATTGGCAAAGGAAAACTGCTGTATTTTCTTAAAGGTAATGAGACGGATATCCGCCGCCAGTTCTGCTGCTCCCCGGGTTCCGAAATTGGCTCCTGCCACACCGAAAATAAGCATAGCAAGGGAAATTACCGCCATCAGTAAGCCGTTTTTCAGAATGTAGGGAATATCCCTCCCGGCAGTTCCCACATTGATCATATTTGCACTGATATAGGGCAAAATAAATTCCCCGCAGGCCTCCAGTACCATGAGCATGGGGCCAAAGAGGAAATAATACCATACCCTTTTTATGTAAATAAAATAGCGCTTCACATCTTACCTCCATTCATATCGTTTCCATCATACCACTTTTTTTATCTTTTGATAAGTTATAACTAACTCTTTTTATCTCCCAACATAAAATATGACAGGCAACCTTATCTGTTGCCTGTCATCCTCATCAATTCTATTCTGATTCGTCACTATTCAGAACCCCATTCGCATGGCTCCGAATAGTTATTCCAGCTTGAATTTATTTACTTCCTCATTCAGCTTACCGGCGATTTCCCGGTTGACATTCGCTTCATCACCGATCATTTTAATATTATCGGTCAGCTCTACTGCCGTTCCGGTTACAGAGGTTACTCCTTTTGCACTTTCCTCCGCTGCGATATTTACAGAGGAAACTGCCTCCCGGATATGCTCCACACTCTCCTTGATATGCTCACTTTCCTGTGCAAAGCTGCTCATCATGGCATTCATATCACCCACATCATTGCGGTAATTTTGACTGGTCTCCATCAGCTTTTCATAGCCACCCATGGCGATCTCATCAATAAAGGCCAGCATGCTCGCCGCCCGTTCAGCCAGCTCGTTAACGGCCTGGATTACCTGTGCACTTACCTGCTGTATCTGGGTAGCTGTCTGTGCGGAATTGCTTGCCAGCTTACCAATCTCATCTGCCACTACAGCAAAGCCTCTTCCTGCCTCCCCGGCTCTGGCTGCCTCAATACTTGCATTCAATGCCAGAAGATTTGTCTGGGACGAAATATTCAAAATATTCGAAGTCAGAACACTGATTTCTTCTACCGCCTTGGATTTCTTAATCCGTTCATTTACTTCAATTGCCATCTCGTCCGCCTTATTCTTGGCATCTGCCCTCTCTGCGGCCGCATTCCGGTAAATTTCTTCCGCATTCACACAGATTTTCTCCGAGGACTTGCTTCCCTCATCTGCCTGTCCGGAGATTGCCTCCAACGATGTATATACCTGTCCTACAGACTCTGTAATCTGATTTAAGGAATAATTCGTCTGCTCCATGGAAGCACTCATTTCCTCCATAAATGCAGACACATCGGTAATACTCAATTCTGCCTGAGAAAGCTTTTGTACAATGGATCCGGTCGAACCGTCCAGCTTCAGGGAATTATCGGAAATTGTAATCATAATTCCCCGGATATAGG
>JAFSIS010000074.1 GCA_017439665.1 Lachnospiraceae bacterium | reverse complement strand
GTTAACCTTTGCACGAAGACCATCAGAGTAGGCTTTGCGGAATACTTCCTTAACGGTATTGGTGTAGGGATCGTATTCAGTCTCCACAAAGGTAAAGCCGTTGATACGGGAAATGATCTGTGCAGCATCTTTTCCAAGACCATTCAAGATAACTCTTAAGGGTTTCTCACGAACCTTATTGGCTTTTTCAGCAATACCGATAGCACCCTCTGCTGCTGCAAAGGACTCATGTCCAGCAAGGAAAGCAAAGCATTCGGTTTCCTCTTCCAAAAGCATTTTACCCAGATTACCGTGTCCCAGACCTACCTGACGGGTATCGGCAACAGAACCGGGAATACAGAAGGACTGAAGACCTTCACCAATAGCAGCGGCTGCATCGGCAGCTCTTCTGCAGTCTTTTTTAATGGCAATTGCTGCACCCACTATGTAAGCCCAGCAGGCATTTTCAAAACAGATCGGCTGGATGCCTTTAACCATGTCGTATACTTCCAGGCCGGCATCTTTGGTGATCTTCTCGGCTTCTTCAAGAGAAGCGATTCCATAACTGTTCAATACCGCATTGATTTTATCAATACGTCTTTCATATGATTCAAATAAAGCCATTATAGTTTCCTCCTCTTAACTTAAATCTCTTTGTCGGTTCTGGGGTCAATGATCTTAACTGCATCTGCCACGCGGCCATACTGTCCACAGGCTTTTTCATATGCGGTATTCGGGTCATCGCCCTTCTTAATGAAGTCGGTCATTTTACCAAGACTTACAAATTTGTAGCCGATAATCTCATTGTTTTCATCCAAAGCAATGCCGGTAACATATCCTTCTGCCATTTCCAGATAACGGGGACCTTTTGCCAGAGTACCATACATGGTACCTACCTGAGAACGAAGGCCCTTACCAAGATCCTCAAGACCTGCGCCGATGGGAAGTCCATCCTCAGAGAAAGCACTCTGTGTACGTCCGTAAACAATCTGCAAGAACAATTCTCTCATGGCTGTGTTGATGGCATCACAAACCAGGTCAGTATTCAATGCTTCAAGAATGGTTCTTCCGGGTAAAATTTCGGAAGCCATAGCTGCGGAATGGGTCATACCGGAACAGCCGATGGTCTCAACCAAAGCTTCCTGAATCACACCTTCCTTAACATTTAAGGTCAGCTTACATGCTCCCTGCTGAGGTGCACACCAGCCTACACCATGGGTTAAACCGGAAATATCCTGTACATTTTTTGCTTTCACCCACTTTGCTTCTTCAGGGATAGGTGCACATCCGTGACTGACGCCCTGTGCTACTGGACACATTTCTTCCACTTCTCTTGAATAAATCATGTGAAATTCTCCTTTCAGATTTGAAATAATGATATTAGGTAAGTATCTTTGCCAAGCCATCAACACATAAAATACAAAGCATTTTATGTGTTATTTGGCTCTCGCCAAATAAAGCCACTTCCATATGCCTTTTTGAATGCAAGCATTCTAAAGTGCATATGGCGTGTCTTTGCTTAGCTCTGAGCTACCATACATTGTTAATATTTTCTCATAAAGAAGAGAAAAAAGCTAGTGTTTTTTTGTAATTTCTCCTCTGCTTTTGTAAATGGAATCCGCCGGAACCACTCCTCTCACACAGGAAACGGGATAAATATTGGAATTTCTGCCGATCACCGTACCGGGATTGAGGACGCTGTTACAGCCTACTTCCACTTCGTCTCCCAGCATAGCTCCAAATTTCTTCAGTCCGGTTTCTATTTCCTCGTCTCCATGGACTTTTACCAGAGTTTTATCACTTTTTACGTTGGAGGTAATACTTCCTGCACCCATATGTGCCTTGAAGCCCAAAATGCTGTCCCCCACATAATTATAATGGGGAACCTGTACTTTATTGAACAGGATCACATTTTTCAGTTCTGTGGAGTTGCCCACAACGGCTCCCTTACCCACGATAGCATTCCCACGGATAAAGGCACAGTGACGGATCTCAGCCTCTTCGTCAATAATGCAGGGTCCATTGATATAAGCAGTAGGAGCTACACTGGCAGATTTGGCGATCCAGATATTTTCTCCCTTTTGTTCATACCGGTCAGCCGGTAAGGCAGGTCCCAGCTGTAAAATAAAATCCTTAATCTTGGGCAGGACTTCCCAGGGATAAACAGCCCCTTCAAAAACCGGTGCTGCAAGCGATTCTTCCATCGTAAATAAGTGTTCAATCTTGATTGCCCTCATAACTTCCTCCTCTTCTTCTGCTGTTTTAACAGATTCATATCTGCCAGACAGCTTCTATCATTCTAACCTCCATGCTACAACTCAAATCCGGATGAAGAATGCCGTATTTAAGGCATTCTTAGGCGTGAAACTTAGCACTTCTTTGCGAAACAGCCATTGCTGTGAGCATTAGAAGTTCTTTTCACGCTATTCGTTTGCGACTTCCGCCGCCTTACTCTTTTTATTTCCTGTCCCACTTTTTGCACCTTCCTTTTTGGAATAAAACTGTGCTACATAAGTATAGCGGCTGACCATATCCTCCTGGCGAAGCTGTTTTACTCCAAGGGTTCTTCTTCCTACAAAATCATTCAACTTCTTCATATACTCTTCAGGTGTGATCTCTCCTGACGCAACCAGAGTCAAGCCCTTTTCCCAGCTGGCCGTAAGCTCCGGATTCAAAAGCGGGCGGATAGAATGGCCCACAGCTTCGTAGATCATCTCCCCTACCTGGGTAGGGGTAAGGATCTGGGTCTTTTTGTTTAAGGAAAGGTATTGGTTTGCCACCAGCTTCTTTAAAATCTCTGCCCGGGTGGCAGAAGTACCAATCCCACTTCCCTTGATCTGGGCACGGAGCTCCTCGTCTTCGATCAGCTGCCCTGCATTTTCCATGGCCAGGATGATACTTCCGGAATTATATCGTTTGGGTGGTGTAGTCTCTCCGGTTTTGATCTCCAAAGACTGTATTTCTACATTCTGTCCCTTCCTTAGCCCTTTAATTTTTTCCAGAAAGGCTGCATCAAAGCCCTTTTCTTCTCCCTCTTCCTTTTTCTTCTCCGTAAGAGTTCTGGTAATAGCCAGATAGCCTTCCTCCACCAGAATTTTCATGGTGGAGAAGAATTTTTCTCCTTCCAAAGCCGTTACCAGGGTAATCTTCTGATACACGGCTGCAGGATAAAAAATACTTAAAAATCGGCGAACGATCAATTCATATACCCTGGATGCCTGGGGGGAAAGGCTTCCCATACTGCCAAGACCCTGTCCTGTGGGGATAATGGCATAATGATCCGTAATCTGCTTATCATTTACATAACGGCTACGGGACAGACTCTTATATTTTCCCTGGTTCAGAATCTCTTCCACGATTCCTGTAACCTGTGGAATCCGTTTTAAGCCTGAGAGATTTTTAACAATCTCCTTCGCCACCGCTGAAGACAGTACCCGGGCATCCGTTCTGGGATAGGTGGTCAGCTTTTTCTCATAAAGCTCCTGGGCAATCCTCAGAGTCTCATCAGGGCTTAATTTAAACAGTCTGGAACAGTCATTCTGCAGCTCTGCCAGATTATACAAAAGAGGCGGATTTTTGGTTTCCTTCTTTTTCTCTAAAGAATCTATTCTTCCCTGCAAGGGAAAGTCCTTTCCCTGCTTCAGCTTCTCCATAAGTGCCAGGGCTGTTTCTTCTTTTAAAAATCCGTTTTCTTTATACAACAGAGGAGACTGGTACCAGGCACTGCCTTCCACACTTCTCCACTCTCCTTCCAGAGTAGTGTCCCCAATACCAATTCCGGCCACTAAACGATAAAAAGGAGTTTTGACAAACTCCCGGATCTCTCTTTCCCGTTTTACCACCATTCCCAGGACACAGGTCATTACCCTTCCTACAGAGATGACCATCTTGTCTCTTTTTAGAAAATCCTTCATTCCATAAGCATATTTTAAGGTCAATACCCGGGAAAAATTAATGCCCATAAGATAATCTTCCTTGGCTCTAAGGTAGGCTGCATTACTCAGGTTGTCATAAGCACTGCTGTCCTTGGCCTCCCGGATTCCCCTCAAAATCTCTTCTTCTGTCTGGGAATCAATCCAGATCCGCTTCAGCCTGGCCTTTCCATTATAGCCGGCCATCTGCAGCACCAGGCGCTGAATATACTCTCCCTCTCGCCCAGAGTCTCCGGCATTGTAAATGACATCCACATCCTTCCGGTGAAAAAGATTTTTTACGATGGTAAACTGTTTTTTTACATTTTCGATAATTTCATATTTATATTCTGTTGGAATAAAAGGCAGGGTATCCATAGACCAACGCTTCAGGCTGTCGTCATAGGCATCCGGATAGCTCATGGTGACCAGATGTCCCACACACCAGGTAATAATATAGTCCTGGGACTCCAGATAGCCGTCATTCGCCTTCATATCCTGCTTTAATGCCCTGGCAAACTCCCTTGCCACACTGGGCTTTTCCGTAATGATCAAACTTTTTCCCATAATTTCAAACTTTTTAGATTACCCTCCTGTATATCGGAAGCTTTGCTTAGGATATGCCTGAATAAAAAAGCCACTCCCCCTGCATATCGGAAGCTAGTTATTTTTCAGCTGGTCTGCAGTCAGCAGCGCCAGTCGGGGATTCTTTTTGGCCTCAATATGCAAGGCCTGATCAAACCTGGCTGCTGAAAAAAGAATCATAAAATCTGCATGGATCTTAGCCTGCTTCTGCGTGAACAAAAGCCATTCATAGTCTGCATAGGTGAGCATATCCTTTTCCCAGCTGCAAATGCCTGCCAGCCGGTTCTTTTCTTCATCTTCCATGAGAAAATCAATATTTCCCGTCTTCCCGATCCATTGTCCCATCCGGGTATATTCAAAGGGCAGACGTCTGGCTGCATTCTCCCTCGCCAGAAACTGTCTGCAGACTTTCACAAAATAATCTGCTGTATATTGCCTGAAATCAGGCTCAATATACTCCTCATAGAACTCATCTGCCTCCAGAACGGACAGTTTATTCTGATAAGGAAAAAGAAAACGATAGTAAAAATGCACATAAGCATGGCTGATCCGGTAAATCCCCTTCTGGGCATTTTCCTTGCCCTCCGTTTCCATGGAGGAAACCTTTTCCACAATTTCCAACTGAATCAGATTTTTCAGATATACACTGATCTTGGCCCGTGAAAAGCCGGTATGCCGATATAGATCATTGAGCTTGTTTTTTCCTTCTGCCAGTGCAGCGAGAATGGTGTTGTAAACCGATGTTTCCCTCAGCTCTTCAGCCACATACTGCTGACCATAGTCAAAAAGCTTTTCATTGGACTGCAGAATAAAGCTTTCAATATTTTCCCGCAGCGAAAATTCATCGTTAAAATACTGCCACAGCCCCGGTACCCCTCCTAAAACCGCATAGGCACCGATGCTGTCTACTGAAGAAAACCCGGGGAAATTTACGGTAAAATCCCTGTAGCTCAATTCCTTCACTTTAAGATGATCCGTGATCACTTTCGAAAAATCACCCAGCTTTGCTGCCATGGTATTTTCCACCCAGCCCATAGCTGAAGAGGTCAGGATGACAAAAATACTCCTTTTTTCTTTTTCATCGGTGAGATACTTTAAAAGAGCATCAAAAAATAAGGTGTCCGTTTTACAGAAATTATGGAACTCATCAATGACCAGCACCTGTTTCTTGATAGTATCTGTGGAAAAAAGGTTAAAAACCTCTTCAAAATCCGGATATTCAGGCAAAGAAAATCCCATGTCATTCAGGTGCTTTCCCAGATAAAACATCTGTTGTCTGGTGGAGCAGGAAACAGCCTCATAATAAAGATAACTCTTATCTTCAAGGAAGTCCTCGATCATGGTGGTTTTTCCCACACCCTTTTGTCCATAAATGACCATGACCTGGCTTCCCACACGGTCGTAATAGCCGGATAAAGCTTTCAGCTCTGTTTCCCTTCCTGGTAACATAGGATAGTCCTTTCCTAAATCATGTCTTTGGTTATTTCTTTGTAATGTAACCCTGTGCCTTTAACAGTTCAGCACAAAGCACTGCCCCGCCTGCTGCACCTCGCACCGTATTGTGGGAAAGACCCACAAATTTAAAGTCATATACCTTATCCTCACGGATACGTCCTACACTGACACCCATTCCGTTTTCAAAATCTACATCCAGCTTCACCTGGGGACGGTTATCCTCCTCCAGATACTGGATAAACTGTCCAGGTGCACTGGGAAGCTTCAACTCCTGAGGTACCCCCTTGAAGCTTCTTAATTTTTCGATCAGCTGTTCCTTAGTAGGTTTTTTCTTGAACTTCACAAACACTGCAGCAGTATGACCGTTTAATACGGGTACACGGATACACTGGCAGGTAATGACAGGTCCCTTGGCCGGCTTGATCACTCCATCTTCAATCTTTCCCCAGATCCGTAAGGGCTCCATTTCAGACTTCTCTTCCTCTCCACCGATGTAAGGAATGATATTCTCTACCATTTCCGGCCAGTCTGCAAAGGTCTTTCCTGCACCACTGATAGCCTGATAAGTAGTTGCTACCACCTCCACAGGCTCAAATTCAGCCCAGGCAGTTAAGACAGGTGCATAGCTTTGAATGGAGCAGTTAGGCTTAACTGCCACAAAGCCTCTGGTCGTTCCCAGTCTTTTTTTCTGAAACTCGATGACCTGCATATGTTCGGGATTGATCTCCGGCACCACCATAGGTACGTCAGGAGTCCAGCGATGGGCACTGTTGTTGGAAACTACAGGAGTTTCTGTTTTGGCATAGGCCTCTTCGATGGCCTTGATCTCTTCCTTGCTCATATCTACAGCACTAAAGACAAAATCTACCTCAGCAGCTACTTCTTCTACCTCATTTACATTCATTACCACCAGTTTTTTAACGGCCTCCGGCATGGGAGTAGTCATTTTCCATCTTCCCCCTACCGCTTCCTCATAGGTTTTTCCTGCACTTCTTTCGCTGGCGGCAATGGTAGTTACCTCAAACCAGGGATGATTTTCCAGAAGAGAAATAAATCTCTGCCCTACCATTCCGGTTCCGCCTAAAATTCCTACTTTTAATCTGTCACTCATGTTTCCAGTCTCCTTCTTTTAAATATTGGGCATTGGCCTCCACCTGCTTTTTCATAATTTGTGCACTGGGAGCTCCGTGGGTCAGCCTTTTCTCCACACAGGTTTCCAGACTGATCTCCCGGTACACATCCTCCTCAAAAACAGCACTGATCTGTTTTAATTCTTCTATGGTTAAAGCATCTATGGAAGATCCTTTGTCTATACAATAAAGCACCAGACGACCGATGATGCTGTGGGCATCCCGGAAAGGAACACCTTTTTTTACCAGATAATCTGCCGCGTCGGTGGCATTGGTGAAGCCCATCATGGCACTGGTTTCCATCCTGTCCTTTTTAAAGGTCATGGACTCCATCATTCCGGTGAACAGCTGTAAACACCCCTTCACCGTATCAATGGCATCGAAGGTCATCTCCTTATCCTCCTGCATATCCTTATTATAGGCCAGGGGGATTCCCTTCATGGTGGTCAGGATAGCCATTAATGCACCGTATACACGGCCGGTCTTGCTCCTCACCAGCTCTGCAATATCCGGATTCTTTTTCTGAGGCATGATGCTGCTTCCCGTAGAATAGGTATCATCAATCTCTACAAAGCCGTATTCATTACAGTTCCAGATAATGATCTCTTCGGAAAAACGGCTGAGATGCATCATGATCGTGGATAAGGCACTTAATAATTCGATCACATAGTCCCTGTCGGATACACTGTCCATACTATTGTCAGTAGGCCCCTCAAAGCCCAGCAAAGAAGCAGTATAATACCGATCCAGGGGATAGGTGGTTCCTGCCAGTGCCCCGCTTCCCAGAGGAGAGAAATTCATCCGGCTGTAAATATCCCGCATACGTCCTCTGTCCCGTTTAAACATTTCAAAATAGGCTCCCATATGGTGGGCCAGAGTAATGGGCTGTGCCTTCTGCAGATGGGTAAAGCCGGGCATATAGGTATGGAGGTTTTCTTCCATAATCTTATTCAATACCTGCAGCAATTCCTTAAGCCTGTCATCGATCTCTACCACCTGGTTACGGGTATAAAGTTTCATATCCAGAGCCACCTGATCGTTACGGCTTCTTCCTGTATGCAGCTTTTTACCGGCATCTCCGATGCGGCTGATCAGATTTGCCTCCACAAAGCTGTGCACATCCTCATATTCATCCGTGATCGCAAGTCTGCCTTCTTCTACATCCTGACGAATACCGGTCAGTCCCTTTACGATGGCATCCTTTTCTTCTCCTGTGAGAATCCCCTGTTTTTCCAGCATAACCACATGAGCAATGCTGCCTTCTATGTCTTCCCTGAAAAAACGCTGATCAAAAGAAATGGATGCGTTAAACTGATATACTAATTGGTCCGTTTCTTTGGTAAAACGGCCACCCCATAACTGAGCCATTCATTCATCCTCCATCTGGAAATTTAATCTGCATTTGATAATAGCACAAGTTCTCAGGTAAGGCAAGAATGTTTTTCTCAGAAAATCATTTGTCTTTATATCACGGACATAACTTCAACAAAATTCACCCTTTTTCCTTTTTTTCATATGCTAAACTATCGTTATGCTTAGGAGGTACCTATGGATTATCCTACTTATCCTGATAAACAACCTGTACTGTCTCTGGAAAATGTCTCCTATTCCTACCATACTCTCTCCGGCGAAACCAAGGCACTGGACGGGATTTCCTTTGAGGTATCCCCAGGAGAGTTTCTCGCTATTGTGGGCCCCAGTGGCTGCGGCAAATCTACCTTATTGAATCTGCTGGCCGGTATGATCAGACCTGTATCCGGCAGGATTACCTTTCATGGCAAAGATCTCTACGAAGCTGTTCGGCAGGCAGATATTCCACAGATCGGCTATATGCTCCAGCACGACCATCTCTTTGGCTGGCGCACCATCTGGGAAAATGTGACTCTGGGACTGGAGCTCAAAAACCAGATGACCGGAGCCAATCTGGGTTACGTTTCCTCTTTATTGGAAAAATATGGTCTTTCAGAATTTAAGGGCTGCAAACCTTCTCAGCTTTCCGGCGGAATGCGCCAGCGTGCTGCCCTCATCCGGACTCTAGCCTTAAATCCCGAAATACTGCTTCTGGATGAACCCTTCAGCGCCCTGGATTATCAGACTCGGCTTTCCGTTTCCGGTGATATCGGTAAGATCATCCGTGAAAATAACAAAACGGCCATTCTGGTAACCCACAATCTTTCGGAAGCCATCAGCCTGGCGGACAGAGTGATCGTATTGACGAAAAGACCGGCAAAGATAAAAAATATGGTGGATATTTCTCTTACGATCACCGACTCTTCGCCTCTTGGCTACCGCAGTGCACCGGAATTTAATCGCTATTTTAATCTGTTATGGGAGGACTTATGGGATGAAAAAGGAATTGGTTAAACAGGAGCTTCCCCTTTCTCTGGGGCAGATCAACTATTTAAAAACATATCGGCAGCACAGGCTGATGATCGTTATGGGCCGTTTTCTGCTTCTTACAGGCTTTCTGCTATTATGGGAAGGAAGTGTGGCACTGAGGCTTTTGGACAGCTTCTTTTTCAGCAGTCCTTTAAGAATCTTCTCCCTCTTTTTGGAAATGACTAAGGACTATGTGATCTGGAATCATATTGGGATTACCCTGTGGGAAACCTGTATCAGCTTTCTTCTGGTCACCCTGTTTTCTCTTCTGGCCGCTATCGGGCTGATCCTATTCCCCCGTGCTGCTGAAGTTCTGGAGCCGGTTCTGGTGATCCTCAATGCCCTCCCAAAATCGGCACTTGCTCCTCTGATCATTGTATGGCTGGGAACGGGAATGAGAACCATCATTATTGCCGGAATGTCGGTTGCCTTGTTTGGCTCCATCATTAATATGTACACCGGTTTTTCCCAGGTCGAGGAGGAAAAGATCAAACTCATCTATACCCTGGGCGGCAACAAAAAAGACACCCTGACCAAGGTAATCCTTCCTTCATCTATCCCTGTCATTATCAGCAATATGAAGGTCAATATCGGGCTCTGCCTGGTGGGCGTGATCATTGGAGAATTCCTTGCTGCCAAGGAAGGTCTTGGCTATTTAATTATTTACGGAAGCCAGATCTTTAAGCTGGATCTTTTGATCCTATCCATCCTTATTCTCTGTGTAATTGCCATTGTACTTTATCAGCTGATCCATCTTCTGGAAAAGAAATGGGGATAAAAAGAGCATAAAAAAAGTTACTGTCAGGATCAAGATCGTAACAGTAACCTTAAAGCTCCCGAGGGGACTCGAACCCCTGACCCACGCATTACGAATGCGTTGCTCTACCAACTGAGCCACGGAAGCATTACTCGTGGGTGTCAAAGGACA
Source organism: Lachnospiraceae bacterium (assembly GCA_017439665.1). GTDB lineage: Bacteria > Bacillota > Clostridia > Lachnospirales > Lachnospiraceae > SFDP01. The sequence continues at coordinate 62,953 of JAFSIS010000074.1, read as the reverse complement.
CCCACGGATTACATTATATAAGGTAATTGCCATTTTGACAAGCCTAATTTTTCAGATGAACCTCCACTTGGGGAAAAGGAATATCTATTCCGTTTTCATCGAGAGTATATTTAACGTTTTCCGTAAGCCGGCACTTTCCCTGCCAGAAATCTTCGTTTAAATACCAGCAGCGGATTCCGATGATCACTGCACTGTCAGCCAGACTGTCCACGTACACCAGTCTTTCCTTATCCTTCAGGATCTTCTCATCTCTTTCCAAAAGCTCCTGAAGTGCTTCTTTAGCCTTTTGGATATCGCTGTTATAGGATATTCCCACCTGAATGTCCACCCGACGGCTGGGTGTATCCGTTACATTGATCAGACTGGAATTGGCAAGGGTACCGTTGGGAAGAACGATGATCCGGTTATCCGGAGTGGTCAGCTTGGTATAAAAAATCTGAATCTCCGATACAGTGCCCTCATTCTTATTAGTATCTTCAATAATATAATCCCCCACCCTGAAGGGCTTAAGCAGAAGAATCAGTACTCCTCCTGCCAGATTAGAAAGACTTCCCTGAAGAGCAAGACCTATAGCCACTCCGGCAGAACCAATCACAGCAATGATACTGGCTGCATCCACACCGAAGCCGGTAAGGATCAGCATGACCAGTACCAGATACAGAGCAATCTTCATAAAGGAGTCTAAAAACTGAACCACTCCCACATCTGCATTCATTCTGGTCAGGGATTTTTTGATGATCCTGCGAATCAATTTGATCACCTGCATGCCGATAACAAAGGCCAGGGCCGCCAGGCCTACCCGGATGGCCAGATGGAAACTCTTTTCTGGCAGCTCCTGTAAAAATTTTTCAATTACACCAATATCAATTTCCTGCATCTTTTCCTCTCATTCTGCTGTTTGACAAATCCTCATCTCAAGGGGCGAAGACTTTTTTGACAGTTCAACCTCTTACTATCACATTCTTGATTGATTTCAGCTTTTATTCTTTTTTCCCGGAGTGCTTCTGTGCTTGCTTTCCAGCTTTTTCTTCGTTTCACTTCCTGCAGCAATGGCTTCCTGGCATTTTTCTACCTGAATTGCCAGAGTATCCTTCAAGCTGCTTTTTTTCAGCTGTCTGGCCTTATCCTCTGCCTCCTTCACCAGCTGAAGACGTATCTCCTCTGCCTTTTTATGGGCAATTGCATAAATTTCTTCTTCCGTATAGGGCACAAAAACATAGGCCTGCAGGGAAAGCGGCTGCAGGTCCACCGTAATAGACTGCTGCAGCCCATCCCATTCCTGCTCCTTCGCATAGATCACAGGCTGATCCGTATCCGTTTTTCCCCCATAAGCTTTGCTCTCAGTAGTAAAAAACAGCTTATATTTTCCTTCATGGGGAACACCAAGGGTAAAGCCCGTCTTTGGTGCATTGGCAAAATTAGCCACTACCAGAACGATTCCCTTTTCTTCCCCACTCTCCCGATAGAAGCTGACTGCACAGTCATTATGCTGGAAACAATTGATCCACCGGAAGTTCTCTCCCTGCTCATCTTCCTTTTCCAGTGGGGAAAGGGTATGGTTCCAGGTATAGCATTCTCTGGTCATCTGTGATAAAAGCTTCTCATATTTTCCCGGTGCCTTGAAGGAAGACATCATTTTCCCCGGTAAAAACATGGGATAAGCTACTGCCAGCTTACTGGTCCTGAATTTATCTTCCTCATTTCCCGGCAGCCTTTCCCAAAGATTGGTACATTCCTCGCCAAAGGCCATTAAAAAACGCTCCTGATAGGCATAAAGCATACGATCCGTAATTTTACCATGAATGCCGGAACGGAAATAGGGATCACTTTCCAGATAGGAAAGAAAATCTCCCGTAAAATCCATATCATAGCGATAATCGAAGCCCAGTCCTTCCTCCTCCAGACTGTCCGTCACTCCCGGCCAGATGGCATCCAGCTTTGCCAGGATCAGTACTCCCTCAATCTTTTTTCTCAGGATGCTGTTCATATGCTTAAGCCATTCTACTGCATCCAGATTTTCATTTCCACCATAAAGGTTAGGCTTCCACTGGCCCTCTTCTTTTCCATAATCCAGATACAATAAAGAAGCAAGCTGGGAAAAAACAATTCCGTCAAAATGGTACTGCTCCATGATATAAAGCACATTGGCCAGATAGAAATTGCTGAAGGCCTTATTTCCCATTCCATGGATGCTGCCGATATTCCAACGAAGAACTACACCAATCTCTGCCTGGTGAAGCTGATCTACCAGTTTCTTAATTCCATACTTCTTGCCAAAGCCAAGAGAAAAATGATAAAAATGCTTTCCTCCCGCTGCTTCCGGCAGAATCACATGAGTATAGCCCCCCGAAGTAAGCTTCTCTACCAGCTTCTCCGGTTTAAGCAGTTCTTCTCTGCCTGCCTGATAGAAAAACATACCCTTATCCCGGCTGCCTCTTTTTGCAACATATTCCCCATCCTTCCAGGATATGTCTTCCTCCCAGAAGCTGTAGGAACAACTCTTCTCTTCCACTGCCACAGGTGCCCCAAAGGAGTCCTCCTGAAGAAGGATCCTGCCTCCTGAAAATTTCACCTCATATTGGTAGGGTGTAGTTTCCGTTAACCCGGGAATAAAGAGGGTAAAGATATCGGATTTTCCCACCCGGCTCATGGGATAAACTCTTCCATCCCAATGATTAAATTCTCCTACCACACTGACCCGTACGGCATCTGGCATCCAGACGGTGAAACGCAGACCCTCTACTCCGTCTACGCTGGTCAGATGGCTTCCTAAAAGCTTATACAGTTCATAGTGAATTCCATGATGAAATTTATTTAACTCATCCTTATCCAAAGGAACTAAAAAGGCATAGGGATCTTTCATCATCCTTACCTTACCATCCTCTTCTGAAAGTTCATAGTGATAGGCTTCGGGAAGCTTTCCTGCCGCAGTAGCTGCATAATAGCCGGCTTCATCTGCTTTTTCCATAGCAACCCGTCTTCCTTTTTCTTCTAAAACCAGAGTTACCTTTCTGGCAAAAGGGAAAAATGCCTGATAGAGAATGCTGCTCCCTACCGGATGAGGACCCAGGATTTCTTCCGGATGATCCTCATCCGAATATACGATTCCCTCAATTTGAGGCCAGTTCATTAATTGATACAGCTTATCTTTCATCTCTTACCTCTCCTACAGTTTTTAGTAACTATTCAAAATCACATTCGCAAAATCGTGCTTTCGTCAATTCACATGGCTCTGAATCGTTACAGTTTATGTAAAAACAATCCACTTCTGAGCTTTGGTTCAAACCATGTGGATTTGGGCGGCATAAGAAGTCCCCTGTCTGCTACGGCAAACAGTTCCTCCATTGAGGTGGGCATCAAAGAAAAAGCAACCTGACAATCCGTCTGTACCCTTCTTTCCAATTCCTCAAGCCCCCGTATTCCACCGATAAAATCTATTCGTTTATCCGTTTTTGGGTCCTGAATCCCCAGAATAGGAGCCAGACAGTATTCCTGTAAAAGAGAAACATCCAGTCTGCCTACCACATCCTGAGTCGGTGTAATTTCTTCCTTTAGGGTCAGGCTGTACCAGCTATTCCCCAGATACATTCCCCATTGTCCCTTTTTCTCCGGTTTTACTTTCTCTTCACGTTTTTCAATAGAAAAACACTTTTCCAATTTCTCCAGAAATTCACCTCTTGATAATCCGTTCAGATCCTTTACCACCCGGTTGTAGTCCAGAATCTCCAGCTGAGACTGGGGAAACAGCACCGATAAAACGTAATTATACTCCTCTTCTTTGGTATAATCCGGATTCTCCTGGCGTCTGTCCATACATACCTTCGCCGCCGAGGCACAACGGTGGTGACCATCGGCAATGTATATCCGGTCAATTCCTGCGAAGGTCTGTTCTATGGTCTGAATTTCATCCTCATCTTCCAAAAGAAAAACACGGTGGCGTACTCCATCTTCTTTTGTAAAATCATAAAGAGGTTCTTTTTCCTTGGTCTTGTTAACCAGCACATTTAGAACCTCATTATCTCGATAAGCCAGAAAAATAGGACCGGTCTGCATTCCACAGCCTTCAATATGGTGGATACGGTCCAACTCTTTATCACTTCTGGTATTTTCATGCTTTTTGATCACTTGATTATTGTAATCATCCACAGACGCCACAGCCACAATACCTGTCTGTATTCGTCCATTCATAGTCAGTTCATATATATAATAAACCTTTTTTTCATCCTGAAGCAGATAGCCTTCTTCAAGCCATTCTCCCAGTAACTCTCCTGCCTTCTCATATACACAGGAAGCATACATATCCTGACTTATGGGGAAATTGGTCTCTGCCCGGTCTATCCGCAGAAAGGAAAGCGGCTCCTTTTCCACAACCTTCCTCGCTTCTTCACTGCTATATACATCATAGGGAAGGGCCGCGATCTGTCCGGCATATTCCGGTCTGGGGCGGATTCCCTGAAAGGGGCGTATGACTGCCATAATAATCTCCTTGTCTATTCTTATGATTGTTTTCTTATCATACCATTTTGACAAGGCGGTAAGCAAGTGCTATATTGGAGAGCAGAATGAGTTTTTGCAAAATCAGAAAAAATACGGAATATCCGTTTTAAATGGAGGAAAATATGACAGTCGAAGAAAGAGACTTTTTAAATCAGATCAATGCTTATGCCGAAGAGGTTATGGCAGATGTAAACCCGGAAAAGGTACGAATCAGTGAACAGCTGGATATGCTCAGGCCCATTCTTCAAAAGCTGGCCATGGTTCACTCCATGCCTGTAGAGGAGGTATTCCTGAAATATATGGATCTGGCTACAGAAGCTGCCGTAGAACGGGAGGCCAGATTTAAGGAAGAGTTTAAGGAAATACTGAATCCGGAAGAATAAAACTTCCCTATACACAGCTCTCTTAAAAATAATACATCATAGAAACCTTGCTATTGGATTATTTTTTCTTCTTATACCGATTCACTTTATCCATAAACTCTTCTTCCGACATGGACAATCTTTCTGCTGCAGCCGTCAGAGCCAGAGTTTCGTCCTCTACCAGATCATAAAGAGTAAGGATTCTGCCTTCCTCTATACCACATTTCCTACCTTCACGCAGTCCGCTTTTTCTTCCTTCACGTAGTCCACTTTTTCTTCCTTCACGTAGTCCACTTTCTCTGCCTTGTTTTCTTCCTTCTTTTATTCCACGCTCCAATACCAATTCGCTTAAATTACACATTTTCTTCACTGCCTCCTTCAATTCTATTTCCATTTCCAACCCATATTTATTTGAAAGAATCTCTTCTTTCTTCCAAACCGGTATAGTATCTGACAGCAGTACATTCAACATACCCAGCAAAGGATTTGGGGTATGCTCATCCTCTCCCATGCAGATCATTACCAGGGACAGCAGATCATATCGGACTTTTTTCTTAAAATTCCCAAAACGTTTAATCTGACGCATATTATACTCAGTAATCGTATTCCTTACATACTTAGGAGCCTCCATACAGATGAAGATGCTGTATACCTTCTTTATGTCATTATAATTCTCTCCGGTGAACTCCACATCCAGCTGGGAAGATAGCATTCGGTTACAATAAAATACCCCTCTGGTGACCAGATCGTAGCCAGGATAAAAGCTCTTCTGAGCCTCTATATCCATGATCAGCTTTATCCTCCGTCCCTCCGGTAGGATCACGTAGAAACGGATATCATAGGTGACCGTCCCCTCCCCCGGTACTTTATCCTCTTTATTACTCCCACTAATGGCTTCTGGTGTATGCCCTGGCCTGACTCTGATCCTGCTGACCTGGGGCTCTCCTTCTATGCATTCCCGGATTTGCTCTATGGAACCGTTCTTAAGCTCCGCTACCGTCCCCTTAAGGATCCAGGCAAGTATAGTCTTATTGCTTAAGATCTTTTTTACTTCGGCATCGTATTGTGCCATGTCTCCCGCTTCTCGAAGTGCCTCTGAGATGTGTGTCCTGACCTTCATAAGTCTCCTTTCTTTAGTCGGTTGATGTGAAGATAATGAAATGAACTATTCCTTCCAGAAGAAATGATAAATTACTTTTCTGGTAAACTTAAAAATATTGGATTCATATTCTTAATTTCATTATAAGGCAAACGAATAAACATGTATATAGTAAACCTTCTTTTTTCCGATAAAAAAACAGCTGAATAATAAAAATAAGAGTGCTATTAATCTGAAAAATGGATATGTCAAAAGATTTTCTGAACTGTTGAGTAAATATCTTGATATAGGTATTATAGATGAACTGATTTATAATTGCAAGACCAAATATCTATTTCCCCTTTGTATAACATTAATTCCATAGCTCTTCCGCACTTCAATCCATGTATTGATGCAATATCAAAAGGAGCTGCCATACTGCCGGATAAGTATCCGCAACATAACAACTCCTCCTATTCATGCAAGCTGATCCAGTTAACGGTCAACTCACTTTATTTTACCACTCTGACTCTGAATACACCTTCTACCTGTTCCAGAGCCTTAATAATCTCCTCACTTAATGGTGTTTCCACATCAAACATGGAATAAGCCACCTCACCTCTGGATTTGTTGATCATATCGGTGATATTGATCTCATTGTCACCCAGAATGGTAGAAAATCTTCCGATCATATTCTTGATATTTTTATGGAAAATAGCTACTCTGCCTGCCTGCTCACATTTTCCCATATCGCAGGTGGGATAGTTCACACTATTGATGATATTGCCATTTTCCAGATAATTTTTCAATTCTTTTACTGCCATTACTGCACAGTTATCCTCAGATTCCTCCGTTGATGCTCCCAGATGAGGGATAACGATACAGCCTTCTTTTCCTGCCGTGGTTGGATTAGGAAAATCAGTCACGTATTTCCGTACTTTTCCGGAAGCAATTCCCTGAAGTACAGCTTCTTCATCCACTAAAAGGTCACGGGCAAAGTTTAAAATGATCACTCCATCCTTCATTTTGGAAAGGGCTTCCTCATTGATCATCTTGCGTGTAGCATCCATCAGCGGCACATGGATAGTGATAAAATCACAGGCTTCCAAAATGGCATCCACATTACGGACATGCTTGACATCACGGCTTAAGTTCCATGCAGCATCCACAGACACGTAGGGATCATAGCCATATACCTCCATCCCCATATGCTTTGCCACATTTGCCACCTTGACACCGATGGCACCAAGGCCAATGATACCCAGCTTCTTATCTTCCAGCTCCGTACCGGCAAAATTCTTCTTCTCTTTCTCTGCTGCTTTAGCGATGTCTGCATCATCTTTATTGGCTTCTACCCAGTTGATACCGCCTACTACATCACGGGCAGCCAGGAGCATTCCGGCGATCACCAGCTCCTTTACGCCATTGGCATTGGCACCGGGAGTATTGAACACAACGATTCCCTTCTGGGCACATTCTTCCAGGGGAATATTATTTACACCGGCACCTGCTCTGGCCACAGCAAGAAGGCCGTCCGGAAGCTCCATGTCATGCATGGATGCACTTCTTACCAGTACACCATCCGCTTCTGCCAGATTGTCGGTCTGTTCATAATTTTCAGTAAAACGATCGGTTCCTACCTGTGCGATAGGATTCAGGCAATGGTATTTAAACATAACTCCTCATTTTGAGCTGCTTTTAGCAGTTCTCCTCCTCGAATTTTTTCATAAACTCCACTAATTTTACTACCCCTTCCCTGGGCATAGCATTATAGATGCTGGCGCGCATACCACCCACACTTCTGTGTCCCTTAAGATTTTCCAAACCGGCTTCTTTAGCTTCCTTAACAAATTTGGCATCCAGATCATCATTGCCGGTGATAAAAGGAACGTTCATCAGGGAGCGGTCCTCTTTTCGTACAGTACCTTTAAACAGCTTGCTGCTGTCCAGAAAATCATAAAGAATAGCTGCTTTTTCTTCGTTATGTACCTTCATAGCCTCAAGGCCGCCCTGTTTTTTCAGCCATTTGAACACCTTACCACAGATATAGATACCATAAGCCGGAGGGGTATTGTATAAAGAATCATTGTCAGCATGAATCTTATACTGCAGAATGGTCGGGGTTCCGGGAAGCACATCTTCAGTGATCAGATCCTCTCGAATGATCACAATCACTACACCGGCAGGACCGATATTCTTCTGCACACCACCGTAGATAATCCCGTATTTACTTACATCCACAGGCTCGGAAAGGAAACAGCTGGAAACGTCTGCTACCAGAGTTTTTCCTTTGGTATTGGGAAGTTCTTTAAACTTAGTTCCATAAATCGTGTTGTTTTCACAGATGTATACATAATCTGCATCCTCAGAAACAGGCAGATCGGAACAATCCGGTATGTAGGAAAAGGTTTCATCTTCACTGGAAGCGATCTTATTGGCCTTACCGTATTTGGCTGCTTCCTGATATGCCTTTTTTGCCCATTGTCCGGTAACAATGTAATCTGCCACCTTATTTTTCATCAGATTCATAGGAATCATGGCAAACTGCTGGCTGGCTCCTCCCTGTAAAAACAGTACCTTATAGTTATCGGGAATGTTCATCAGCTCCCGCAGATCAGCCTCAGCTTCTTTAATAATGGTTTCATATACCTTAGAGCGGTGGCTCATCTCCATAACGGACATTCCGCATCCTTTGTAATCCAGCATTTCCTCTGCTGCTTCACGCAGGACCTCCTCGGGTAAAACCGCAGGCCCCGCAGAAAAGTTATAAATTCTGGCCATTTTATCCTCCATTCTGCCTTTTGGACAGTTCTGTTTTTTACATGTATCCATTATTTTACAATGGTTTAATCCTTTAGTCAATTACCTTGCTAATTATATATCACAACAGGAATTCCTACTTCTATCATCTCGTAAAGCTCGGCCACTTTTTCCAATGGTGTATTGATACAGCCGTGGGAACCATCCCTGATATAGATTTCTCCACCGAATTTACTTCGCCAGGAAGCATCATGAATGCCGATCCCTCCATAAACCGGTATCCAGTAGTCTACCGGAGAGCGGTAATCCTCTCCTCTTAAAACGGCATCCCGTTTTTTATTATAAACGTAGCATACCATCTGGGGAGTAGCCATTCCCTTCTTTACACAACCGGTAACCACATCCGTTTCCAGACGGAGATTACCCTCTTCCCAATAGTAAAGCTTCTGCTCACTCATATCAATTTCTATGTAGGTCTTTCCAATTCCATGCTGATCATTATAGGTGATATCACGGGAATATTCCGGTATCCTCAGAATTTCTTCCTCATTCTCCTCTTGTAAAGCCTCCTTCAGGAAATCAATCTCCTTCTTTCTGAAAATCTGCAGACCATAATTTCCTCTGGTCAGATGAATTTCCCTTCCATCATGGGCAGTAAAGGTGAAATTATGCCAGGTATCGAATTCTTCTGCCAGCTTCACCACAAAGTTCTCGATGGCCTCATTATCCAGGATGAATTTTCCCTCCTTATCTTGAAGAAACTCCTTTGTTTCTTCATCCCGTTTCAAAAAAAGTGCCAGTTCACCGCTTGTAACCACTCTCATCTTATCCTTAATGGAATAGGTAAATGAACGGCTCTGAAACTCTTCAATCCGACCATAGAGCTCACGTATTTTTACCATTTCTTCCGTATCCTTACGGTAAAAATAGCAGTCTTCCTCCTGTAAGGAAAGCTCTGCAATGGCTCCCATAAGAGCCAGTCTGATCTTTTCCTTTGCTTTAGCCAGATCCAGAACCTCTGCCTTATCCTCTTTAAGACAGTAACCCTCATTCGTCAGGGTAATGGATAGATCGTCCTCTGAAAGAGCCTTATTTTCTGCATAAAATTCTGTAGTATACATCCACTGCTCCAGCTTCTTTTCCTGAAAGCTGATAATTGGCAGCAAAACCTGCTCCCGGTGGCCTGTAACCAGCTGATAGAACCAGTCAAAGGGATTCTGCTCTTTCAGATAAATCTGAAGCGCCGGTTGAAAATCAAAAGTAAGCTCCAGTTCTTCGACAGAAAGAAAGTCCTCCCCTTCTTTTCCATAAACGGTCAGTCCTTTATAGGAAAAACCCTCCGTCAGCTCCTTTTGCACCTCTTCAACCGTTTTTCCGGTACAATAGATCCCGTTGATCCAGGTTCCATAATAAAAAGAATCCTGATAATAAATTGCCAGGCCTAAATAGATCAGACCCGGCAAGAAAATACAGGCTGCCAGTACGGCAAATAAAACGATTGTTTTTCTTTTCATGAAAAACTCCTGCTATAAACGTTTACTTACTTTGTTTCTTCAAATCATCCTCATCAAAGGCATCACTGATGGAAGCCCCTGCAGGCACCATAGGGAATACCTTTTCATCCTTGGGAATGATACAATTGATGACCACCGGCTTCTTTAATGAAATAGCCTTTTCAATGGCCGGACCAACCTCTTCTTTTTTGGTCACCAGAATAGCCTCACAGCCCAGCCCCTCTGCTACCTTACAGAAATCCACCTGATCCTCTAAAACGGTCTGGGAATATCTGCCCTCATAGAAAAGTGTCTGCCACTGACGCACCATTCCCAGTACATGATTATTGATGATCACCTGAATAACGGGAATATGATAACGGTTTGCCGTAGCCAGCTCATTCATATTCATTCTGAAGCATCCGTCACCGCCGATATTGATTACGATCTTATCCGGACGACCGGTTTTGGCTCCGATGCAGGCTCCCAGACCATAACCCATAGTTCCCAGGCCTCCCGATGTTAAAAAGGTTCTGGGCTCAGTATAATGGTAAAACTGTGCTGCCCACATCTGATGCTGTCCGACATCGGTAGTGATGATTGCCTGCCCCTTGGTTACCCGGTCAATTTCTTCAATAATATAAGGGCAGCTTAAAATACTGTCATCATATTTCAGAGGAAATCTGGTCTTGATCTCTTTGATGTACTCCAGCCATTCACTATGCTCCTGGGGATCCAGACGCTGATTTAATATGGTCAGTACCTCTTTCAGATCACCTACAAGAGAAGCATCCGTACGGATGTTTTTATCTACCTCTGCCGCATCTATGTCAATATGTAAAATTTTTGCCTTTGCAGCAAAGGTTTTAGGACTTCCGATCACTCGATCGGAAAAGCGTGCACCCAGGGCAATCAGAAGATCACAATTGCTTACCCCCAGATTAGAAGCCTTGGTTCCGTGCATACCGATCATACCGGTATAGTTATCTGCATAGCTGTCACAGACTCCTTTTGCCATCAGGGTTTCACAAACGGGTGCCTGTACCTTATCCACAAACTCCCTTACTTCCTTCGATGCGTTGGAAAGAATTGCACCGCCACCCACGTAAATATAGGGTTTTTTCGCCTTACGGATCAACTCCAGTGCCTGCTCAATCTCCTGTTCAGTAAACCGGCTTTTATGAGCAGGGGCCTCCGGCTCTTTTCGCTCATACTCACAGAGAGCAGCCGTCACATCCTTGGTAATATCTACCAGTACCGGCCCCGGTCTTCCTGACTGGGCAATTTTAAACGCCTTACGAATGGTTTCGGCCAGAATCGATACATCCTTAACAATAAAGCCATGCTTGGTAATAGGCATGGTCACTCCCGCAATGTCCACCTCCTGAAAGCTATCCTTTCCCAGAAGAGGCAGGGTTACATTGGCAGTGATGGCCACCATGGGTATGGAATCCATATAGGCCGTAGCAATACCGGTAACCAGATTGGTTGCTCCCGGTCCACTGGTCGCCATACACACTCCCACCTTTCCGGTGGCTCTTGCATAACCATCAGCAGCATGGGAAGCCCCCTGCTCATGACTGGTTAATATATGAAAAATTTCGTCCTGATGTTTATATAGGGCATCATAGATATTTAAAATAGAACCGCCGGGATATCCGAAAACGGTGTCTACTCCCTGTTCTTTTAAGCATTCAATTACGATTTCCGCACCTGTTAACTGCATGTTTTCCTCTCATTCTGCTGCATAGACAGCCTATTTCTTTATCCTTTCGGAATTTCCAGAACAGCTCCCCGGTTTCCACTGGTTACCAGAGAGGTATATCTTGCCAGATAACCTGTCTTGACCTTGGGCTCCCTGGGCTGCCACTTTGCTCTTCTTTCAGCCAGTACTTCATCCGACAGATCCACATTAATGGAGTTCTCCGGAATATTGATCTTGATCAGGTCTCCTTCTTCGATCAGGGCAATGGGACCTCCTACTGCTGCTTCCGGAGAAACGTGACCTATAGAAGCTCCTCTGGAGGCTCCGGAGAAGCGGCCGTCAGTGATCAATGCCACACTAGAGCCCAATCCCATTCCGGCGATCGCAGACGTAGGATTCAGCATTTCCCGCATACCGGGACCACCTTTAGGCCCCTCATAGCGGATAACCACCACATCACCGGTGACGATCTTTCCTCCTTTAATGGCAGCAATAGCATCCTCTTCACAGTCGAAGACCCTGGCCGGCCCTTCATGCACCAGCATTTCCTCTACTACAGCAGAACGCTTAACCACACAGGTATCGGGTGCGATATTACCGGTGAGTACGGCAATACCTCCTACTTCGCTATAGGGATTCTCAATAGGACGGATAACTTCAGGATCCAGATTTACACAGCCTTCGATATTTTCTGCTACCGTCTTTCCCGTACAGGTGATCAGATCGGTATACAGGAGATTTTTCTTGTTTAATTCGTTCATCACCGCATAAACACCACCGGCCTCATTCAAATCCTCCATATAAGTGTGTCCCGCAGGAGCCAGATGGCAGAGATTGGGTGTTTTTGCACTAATCTCATTGGCAATACCCAGATGCAGATCCACTCCCGCCTCGTGGGCGATGGCAGGCAGATGCAGCATGGAATTGGTTGAGCAGCCAAGAGCCATATCTACAGCCAGAGCATTATGGAAAGCCTTTTCGGTCATAATGTCACGGGGACGGATATCTCTTTTTAACAGCTCCATGATCTGCATACCTGCCTGCTTTGCCAGACGGATCCTTTCCGAATATACTGCCGGAATGGTGCCGTTTCCTCTTAAGCCCATTCCCAATACCTCTGTCAGGCAGTTCATGGAATTGGCTGTGTACATACCTGAACAGGAACCACAGGTAGGACAGGCCTTTTCCTCATACTCCTCCAGCTCCTCCATGGTAATCTTTCCTGCCGCCTGGGCACCTACTGCCTCAAACACACTGGAAAGACTGGCTTTGGCTCCCTTCACCTTTCCCGCCAGCATAGGACCTCCTGAAACGAAAATGGTAGGGATATTCACCCTTGCTGCCGCCATCAGAAGGCCGGGTACGTTTTTATCACAGTTAGGAATACATACCAGGGCATCCAGACTGTGCGCCATGGCCATACATTCTGTACTGTCAGCGATCAGATCCCTGGTCACCAAAGAATATTTCATGCCCAAATGGCCCATGGCAATACCATCACAAACAGCGATGGCCGGAAAAACGATAGGGGTTCCTCCCGCCATTGCCACACCCATTTTTACAGCGTCGGCAATCTTATCCAGATTCATATGTCCCGGTACGATTTCATTATAGGAGCTGACGATACCTACCAGCGGCCGCTCCATTTCTTCCTTAGTATAGCCCAATGCATTGAACAGTGAGCGGTGGGGAGCCTGACCGGCTCCTTTATTTACAGAATCACTTCTCATGTGTCTCTTCCCTCCGTTTTGTTGTTAAGTCTATCAAGTCTTACCCTAAAATTCAATCCTTTTTCAACTCTAAACTGTAGTTTTAGAGCGCATCCGCGATAAGGCTTCCCATCTGGGAGCAGCCTACCTGCCGACAGCCTTCGCTCATAATGTCACCGGTACGCCAGCCCTGCTCCAGAACGGCTTCCACTGCCTTTTCCACGGCACTTCCTTCTTCATCCAGATCAAAGGAAAATTTCAGCATCATGGCCGCAGAAAGAATGGTGGCAATTGGATTGGCAATATCCTGTCCTGCAATATCCGGTGCAGAACCATGACTGGGCTCATAGAGACCGAATTTACTGTCATTTAAACTGGCGGAAGCCAGCATACCGATAGAACCGGTCACCATACTTGCTTCATCCGATAAAATATCCCCAAACATATTTTCCGTAAGGATCACATCAAACTGAGCCGGATCCTTCACCAGCTGCATGGCACAGTTGTCTACCAGCATATGCTCAAGAGCAATATCGGGATAATCCGTGGCCACCTCATTTACCACCTTCCTCCAAAGGCGGGAAGAATCCAGTACGTTAGCCTTATCCACACTGGTCACCTTCTGCCTTCTCTTGCGGGCAATCTCAAAGCCTTTAATGGCGATCCGGCGGATTTCTTCCTCTGTGTAGGTAAGGGTATCGATAGCTTTTAGCATCCCATTCTCTTCTATTGTCTTTCTCTCTCCGAAATAGAGACACCGGTAAGCTCTCTCATGATCAGCATATCAAAGCCCTTTGCGCTGATCTCTTCCTTCAATGGGCAGGCCCCCGCCAGCTGGGGATAAAGGACTGCAGGACGCAGGTTAGCAAAAAGATTCAGTGATTTCCTGATTTTTAAGAGACCTGCTTCAGGACGCAGATGAGGTTCCAGCTTATACCAGGGAGAGGTATTGGTGTCCCCTCCTATGGAACCCATCAGCACTGCATCAGAGGCCCTGGCTGCGGCAATGGTCTCATCAGTCAGAGGCACACCGTAGGCATCAATGGATGCTCCACCCATGAGTACATCGGTAAAACTCATTTCATGACCATATTTTTCAGCCACTCTAAGCAGCACCTTTTTGGCCTCTGCCACGATTTCCGGTCCGATTCCATCCCCGGGGATACAACAAATATTCAGCTTCATCTTTTCCTCCATTCCAAAGCGTTCTACGCTCATTTTTATCTCCATTGTTCTGAAATAAATACATTTTCATTATCATACCATATTCTTAATCCATTTCAAAATATATATCTTTCATGTTTGTCATAACTACTGATTATATGTTACAGTAGTAGCAAACCATTATCCAAAAGGAGCTTTGTAATGCGGTACAAATTGATTATTTTTGATCTGGACGGCACTATTTTAGATACCCTGGAAGACCTTCACGGCAGCATCAATCATGCTCTCTCCCTCTCTTCCTTTCCTCACCGTTCCCTTGAAGAAGTACGCTCTTTCGTAGGAAATGGTATCCGAAAGCTGGTGGAAAGGTCGGTTCCGGATTCCAGCAGTGACGATCAGCTCGAACAGGTCTATCGGGATTTTATAAGCCACTACAGGCTGCACTGTGCAGATCATACCAGACCCTATGAAGGAATTTTGGAAGTCATCTGCGACATACGCCAGAAAGGCTGTCAAACAGCTGTCGTATCCAATAAGGCTGATACTGAAGCAAAAAAGCTCTGCCAAGACTACTTCCCCGGCCTTTTTGATTTTGTTTTGGGCCAGAGAAAGGAAATCCCGCCCAAGCCTGATCCTGCACCCATAAATCTGGTGTTGAACAAACTTGGTATTTCTAAAGAAAAGGCTCTTTACATCGGTGATTCCGAGGTAGATATTGCCACTGCTGTAAATACCGGAATAGACGCTTTTTATGTAGACTGGGGATTCAGAACGGCTTCTCAGCTGAAAGCACAGGGAGCAGAGATCATCCTTTCTTCTCCCCGGGAAATAATAGAGCGGCTGTAATAGATGAGTAAATAAACATCATATTCCACCAAAGCCAAAAAGCTGTTGCCTTGAGCATATGTTATGCTCCGGCAGCAGCTTTTCTGTAATCCTTGGGCAATTCCTTTCACTTGATTCCGAAATCCTCCAAAGAAATTTGTTCTCCTGCTTCTAAAGGCTCCTCCTCATCAGAAGATACCTCCTTCACCTGACGAATTCCAAAACTGGCATCATAACCGATATCCTGTAAGAAAGCCCGCAGCTTTTTTAATTCCTGATTCCTATTGGCCGTCACGGGCAGCAGCACAGTGACGATAGAAGAATCGAACTGAACCTGGTATCCGGCTTTTTTCAGCCTGCTTACCGCTTCCGTCTTTTCCATATCATCCCCTTATTCTCCAGCCTTTTCCACCTGTACAATAGCAGATTTCTGCATGGGAATACGGCAGTTTTTATTGCTTCCAAACTCCACGATAACCGTATCATCAGAAATATCGATCAATACACCATAAAAACCGCTGCTGGTCAGCACACTGTCACCAATTTCCATATTTGCCAGCATGGCGCCCACACGTTTCTGCTCCTTCTTCTGCGGACGAACAGAAACAATATAGAGAAAACCAAAAATGATGATGATATACACGATCCAGAATGTACCACTACCTAAAACAGAACTGTCACTTAATAAAATACCCATTACTTCTTCCTCCTTGTTTATCCGAAAACATTCTTAACTATCATACACAAAAATGGAGCCAGCTTCAAGTTTTTTCTGCCATTCCTGCCAATTTCCTCTTTTTATACTCGGCAAACCGGCCTTCATCCAGAGCAGAACGGATCTCCTCCATCATGGTGTTATAAAAATACAGATTATGAAGTACGCAAAGCCGCATTCCCAGCATTTCCTTAGCCTTCAACAAATGACGAATGTATGCCCGGGAATAACTGCGGCAGGCCGGGCAGCCACAGCCTTCTTCAATGGGTCCCATATCTTTTTCATATTTTGCATTAAACAGATTGATCTTTCCCTGATTGGTATAGACATGACCATGGCGTCCGTTTCTACCGGGATACACGCAGTCAAAAAAGTCTATTCCCCTCTCTACCCCCTCCAGAATATTGGCCGGGGTTCCCACTCCCATTAAATAGGTGGGCTTGTCTACCGGCAGATAGGGCACGGTCTCCTCCAGGATATGGTACATTTCCTCATGAGTTTCTCCCACTGCCAGTCCTCCCACAGCATAGCCGTCCAGCTCCATTTCCCGGATTCGTTTGGCATGCTCGATACGGATATCCGCATAAACCGCTCCCTGATTGATCCCAAAAAGCAGCTGCTTTTTGTTAATGGTATCCTCCCGGTCGTTCAGCTCCCTCATCTTTATCTTACATCTCTCCAGCCATCGGGTAGTCCGCTCTACAGAAGGAAGAACGTACTCTCTTTCCGCTTTTGCCGGCGGACACTCATCAAAAGCCATGGCAATGGTGGAAGCCAGATTGGACTGAATCTCCATACTCTCTTCAGGTCCCATAAAGATCTTTCTTCCATCAATGTGAGAGCTGAAGTATACTCCCTCCTCCTTGATCTTGCGAAGTCCTGCCAGGGAAAACACCTGGAACCCACCGGAATCGGTAAGGATCGGTCTGTCCCAGTTCATAAAACGTTGTAAGCCCCCCAGCTCCTTAATCACTGTGTCACCTGTCCTTACATGGAGATGATAGGTGTTGGACAATTCCACCTGACAATGTATCTCTTTCAAATCCTGGGTAGAAACGGCACCCTTAATGGCCGCCACCGTTCCTACATTCATAAATACCGGAGTCTGGATGGTTCCATGTACCGTTTCCAATTCTCCCCGTTTGGCTCTTCCTTCCTGCTTTAATACTTTATACACTCTTTTTCACCTTTTCTGTTTTTCTTTTCTTTACCTTTATACCTTCAGCCCTTTTGGCCATCCCCTTACATAAGGAAAAGTATTTCCTATTCGGAAATACTTTCCACAAATTCCTCTAATGTCAATCCGTTATCCATGATAATGGTAGCCGCATCCTTACCCACATACCTGAAATGCCAGGGTTCATAATCGATTCCGGTGATATCTTCCTTTCCTTCAGGATAACGCAGGATAAAACCGTATTCCTTGCTGTGCTGCTGCAGCCATTTACCTGCCTGAGTCTCTCCAAAGCCCTCGTCCAGAATGGTATAGGTATCACAGATAATATCCAGGGCCAGACCCACCTGATGCTCACTGGCTCCCGGTACAGTCACGATCTGAGAAGCCTTTTTATAGGCATCCATATAGGTCTCTCCCCGCCCCATATGAAGCTGGATCTTCCGGTTAAAGAGTACGGTCTGACGGGAAATATCCCGATAAGGTGAACAGATGATCAGATTGATCCCGTCTGCTCTGGCTGCCTTCAGCATGGCAAAAAGCTCCGGAATGATTCTGGCATCACATTTCATACTGGCAGCAATAGTTCCCAGTTCAAAAGTATACCCTTCCGGAACGGGATGCTGCTTATTGACCAAAATCAGATTCCAGTCATCCTTTGAAAATTCTGTTTTTTCGGTCTCCCCCTGAGTGTACTGATCCATAAGTTCATGACTAACAGAACTGTTTAGGATCTCATCAACGGAATACTGATCATCGATGGCATCATGCTCGCCGATCTCATCTTCCTCATAAAACAACTCTTCCCGGATTTCCTCTTCTGTTGATTCAGGCAGTGCCTGAGCCAGGGAAACCGGCTCCACACCCCCTTCTTCAAGAACTGTAACCGTCTCTGCCATCCCGCTTTGAAATACGGGGGTAGAAAAACTGTTGCTGACCAGAAAAACCAGAACCGTCAGTCCGGCTCCCACAAATCGTTTTTTATTTCCATTTAAATAACGTACTATACGCTCTGCGCAGATGATCAGAATAATCTCTGCCAGCATAGGCACCTTAAGCCATTTATGTTTAACACCACACCTGATGCATTTGGATATCTGTACTTCTCTCCACGTTTGTTTCATCTTATCACCGTGCTATCCTTTGTTTTCACTGTTATCATATCATAGAACATTTTTTTGTACAGCTTTTTTTTCGAAAATCCATTAATTTCCCTCCAAAACTTGAAATTTTTTTCTACTCTTTGTATACTGATGGTCAGAATTCACATAGAATTTATTCTTTGTAATATTTTTGTAATAAAATGGAGGAAAATTATGGCCGGCTCATCAATCGGAACAATTTTTAAAATCACCACCTGGGGGGAGTCTCACGGTGAAGCTGTGGGTGTCGTGATCGATGGCTGCCCCGCCGGACTGCCTTTGAGTGAAGAGTTGATTCAGCCCTTTATGGACAGACGAAAGCCCGGACAGACCGATTATGCAACCAAGCGTAATGAGGCTGACCGGGTAAAAATTCTTTCCGGTGTTTTCGAGGGAAAAACAACAGGAACCCCTATCTCCATGATGGTAGAAAATACTTCCCAGCGTTCCCATGATTACAGCCAGATTGCCTCCTGTTACCGGCCCGGACATGCAGATTTTACCTTTGACAGCAAATATGGGTTTCGGGACTATCGGGGAGGTGGGCGTTCTTCCGGAAGAGAAACCATAGGGAGGGTTGCTGCCGGTGCCGTAGCCATCCTTTTTCTCAATCGATTAGGAATTTCCTTCACCACCTTTACCCGTGCTCTGGGACCGGTCAGCTTAAAGGATGAAGACTTTACTCCTTCCCTTTTGGGCATGACTCCCACGGGAATCCCCCATGATGGTCTGAATGCCGAAGCCGAGGAATATCTGAAAACCTGTATGGCCAATATGGACTCCGCAGGCGGCATCGTGGAATGCCGGGTGGAAGGACTTCCCGTGGGACTGGGAGATCCTGTTTTTGAGAAGCTGGATGCTAATCTGGCCAAGGCTCTGGTATCCATGGGTGCGGTAAAGGCCTTTGAGGTAGGTGAAGGCATACAGGCTGCAGGACGCACCGGCTCACAGAATAACGATGGCTTTTCTCTTCAGGAGGGAAAGATCACCAAACGGACCAACCACTCCGGAGGCACCCTGGGAGGGATGAGCGATGGCTCTCCTCTGATCCTGCGGGCCTACATTAAACCTACCCCTTCCATCTTCTCTCCCCAACAGACCGTAACCCGGGATAAGGAGGAAGTAACCATTAATATCAAAGGCAGACACGATCCTGTAATCGTCCCCAGAGCTATTGTGGTGGTAGAAGCCATGACAGCCATCACTCTTATGGATGCCCTGCTTCTTAACATGACGGCCAGAATGGATTCTATTATTGATTTTTATCAGAAATAAGGCTGTGGCAAAATTTTTGCCACAGCCTTTTCTATTTCTTTATTTTATGGAAAATAATACAGTTAGGTCTGTCTATCTCCATTCTTTTTCCGTTCATTACGATAAGTCCCTTTTTCAGATCCACTGTAAAAAAAGTCATGGTTCCGGAATCATGATTCAGAGAAACCAGATGCCTGTTATCCGGGAAAAGAGCCGCATCCTTTGGGTAGTCTCCGCTTACCGGCAGGCAGAACAGCTTGGTCAGAAGCCCTGTTTCTTCATTGATGCGATAAAGGATAACACTGTTGTCTCCTGCATTGGAGCTTAACAGATACTTCATATCCATAGATAGATTCAGGGCACTGGCGGCACTGGTAGAAGCATGGTACTCATTTAAAGTAGAAATCGTCTGGATTTTTTCAAATTCCGGATTATTGTTGATCTCTTCATAGGTATAAACATCCACATAATTTTTCAGTTCATGAACGATATAAAGGAATCGTCCATCCCTGGAAAATTTCAAATGCCGGGGTGCCGAAGCCTGCTCACTTCGGATAATATCTGCCATCTTCAGCTTTCCTGTATGGTGGTCAACGCGATAGACATTAACATGGTCCATTCCCAGATCAGCAGCACAAAGATATTTATTATCCATGGTCATTTTCACACAGTTGATATGGGGACGGTAATTTCGTTCAACAATACTTCCCAGTCCCTTGTGATAGATCTCATCAGTGATTTCTCCTACTCCTCCATCCTCCCGCAGACGAAGAACCGTTATCTTCCCATCATGATAACCTGCTACAAAAAGCAGCTTATCTTCATAATCAGCTGAGAGATAACAGCCTCTCATCCCATTAATGTTGCCCCGGTTAATCCCTGCCAGGCTGCCGTCATCTTCAATTCGATAGGCTTCTACACCCAGATCGGTAATTGAATACAAATATTTGCCATTGTGGGATACGGTTGCATAGGAGGAGTTGGTGATCTCCACATGGTCTTTTTGTTTTAATCTTCCATTTTCCATATCCACATCAAAAATCTTAATTCCATGATTATCTCCCATTGTATAGGTAGATACATAGGCAACATATTTATCCTGTCCCATTTTCTTCACCCCTTCTGCTGAAAAGCTCTGAACCCATTCCCTGAGGAAAACTAAGGATCATAAAAAGTTTACCATATTTCTTCGGTCTACCGCAAGCCTTGCTTCTGAGAGAAAGAAATGATCTTATCCGGTTTTCCATGGTATGTTTAATAAAAGTAAATTTTTTTCTTGATTATACTTGACTTCCTCTCCACAGATACTATAATGATTAGTTGGAAGAGTTTAGAATTTCTAATTTTTTTGTTTCACAAAACTAAACTTAAAGTCAACTGAAGAAGGTGAACTATATGGAAATCGGAAACCGGATAAAAGAATTACGCATACAAATGGGGCTGACTCAGGAGGAACTGGCTGACAGAGCTGAGTTGTCCAAGGGGTTTATTTCCCAGCTGGAAAGGGATCTTACTTCTCCTTCCATTGCTACTCTCATCGATATTCTCCAGGTTTTAGGAACAAGCTTAAGTGATTTTTTCTCCCATGAGGAGGAACGACAGGTAGTCTTCCATGATTCAGACTATTTTGAAAAACTGGATACCGACTATCGGACCAAGACGGAATGGATCATTCCCAATGCTCAGAAAAATCTGATGGAGCCCATCCGACTGACACTGGAGCCAGGAGCTCAGACCTATCCGGACAATCCCCATGAAGGTGAAGAATTCGGCTATATACTGTCGGGGAGTATTCTTCTTCATATTGGAAATAAGGTATATAAGGCTAAAAAAGGAGAATCCTTTTATTTTATTCCCAATTCGACCCATTTCATTGAAGCAGGAGCAAAAACGGGTGCTGCCCTGATCTGGATCAGCTCTCCCCCCAGCTTTTAAACAAAAACAAGGAATTGATTTTTTCTATATTCTTTATACCGAAGGAAGGTAATTGTCATGAGTACAAAATTGATTGATTTACAACATATTTCAAAATCCTATGGAGACAATCTGATTCTGGATGATATGAATCTCTACATAAGGGAGAATGAATTTCTGACTCTTTTGGGCCCCAGTGGCTGTGGAAAGACCACCACCTTACGAATCATCGGAGGTTTTGAAAAGGCAGACCGTGGAATCGTCTGTTTTGATGGACAGGATATCTCCCATCTTCCTCCCAATAAGAGGCAGCTGAATACGGTATTTCAAAAATATGCTCTTTTTACCCATATGACCATTGCCCAGAATATTGCCTTTGGTCTGAAGATCAAAGGCAAGAGCAAGGCTTATATCGATGATAAGATCAAATATGCCCTGAAACTGGTGAATCTGGATGGTTATGAAAACCGTACTCCGGACTCCCTAAGCGGCGGTCAGCAGCAAAGGATTGCCATTGCCCGTGCCATCGTAAACGAACCTAAAGTACTTCTTCTGGATGAGCCTCTGGGTGCCCTGGATCTAAAGCTGAGACAGGATATGCAGTATGAGTTGATCCGCCTGAAAAATGAGCTGGGAATCACCTTTATTTATGTGACTCATGACCAGGAGGAGGCCCTGACGATGTCGGACACCGTCGTGGTTATGAACCAGGGCTATATCCAGCAGATCGGTACTCCCGAAGACATCTATAACGAGCCGGAAAATGCCTTTGTGGCAGACTTTATCGGTGACAGCAATATTATTGATGCCATTATGGTGCAGGACGAACTGGTGGAAATCCTGGGTACCCGCTTTGCCTGCGTAGATATAGACTTTGGCACCAATACTCCTGTCGATGTAGTTATCCGTCCCGAGGATATAGAACTGGTGGCCCCTGAGAAAGGAACCATCGAAGGTGTAGTTACCCATTTAATCTTTAAAGGGGTCCACTATGAGATGGAAGTTCTGGCAAACGGCTTTGAATGGCTGGTTCATTCCACCATTCTCGTCCCTGTGGGAACTAAGGTAGGGATTCACGTTGATCCCTTTAATATCCAGATTATGAATAAACCGGAATCGGAAGATGAGGAGGTTGCGGTATTCGATGAATAAGAAAAAATTATGGCTTTCCGGCCCATATCTCTTTTGGGCAGTCTGCTTTATCATTATTCCCTTATGTATGGTGATCTACTATGGGATTACCGATAAAACCGGAGCCTTCACTCTGGAAAATGTTCTTTCCGTCTCTACTCCTGAGCATATGAAAGCCCTGGGACTATCCCTGCTTTTATCCCTGATCAGCACCATCCTCTGCCTGATCTTTGCCTATCCACTGGCTTCAATCCTGGCAGGGATGAACAAAAATCAGCACAGTTTCATTGTATTGATCTTTATTCTTCCTATGTGGATGAATTTTTTGCTGCGTACTCTGGCCTGGCAGACCCTTTTGGAAAAGACGGGTGTGATCAATAATATCCTCACCTTTTTCCACCTTCCTTCTCTGGAAATTATCAATACTCCCTATGCCATTGTTTTGGGAATGGTTTATAATTTCCTCCCTTTTATGGTACTGCCAATTTATAATGCCCTGTGCAAGATTGACAAAAATGTCATCAATGCAGCCCGGGATCTGGGGGCCAACGGCATCCAGACTTTTTTCAGGATTATCTTGCCTCTCTCCCTTCCCGGAGTGATCAGCGGAATCAGTATGGTATTCATCCCCGCTCTTACCACATTTGTAATCAGCAATATTCTGGGAGGCGGAAAAATCCTTCTTATTGGCAACGTTATTGAGCAGGAATTTACCCAGGCCTCCAACTGGCATGTGGGAAGCGGACTTTCTCTGGTATTGATGGTTTTCATCCTGATCAGCATGGTAGTCTCTGCTATTTTGGATAAAGATGGGGAGGGCTCCTTATAATGAAAAAATTCTTTTCCCTTCAGGCAAGGAGGATCTATATTGCCTTAATCATGCTTTTCCTCTATGCCCCCATTATCACCCTCATCGTGCTCTCCTTCAACAGCTCCAGAAGCCGGGCAAAATGGGGTGGCTTTACTCTGGACTGGTATAAGGCACTATTTGAAAATGAATCCATCTTACAGGCTCTTTATAATACACTGGCAATCGCTTTACTGTCTTCTGTGATCGCCACTGTAATCGGCACCATTTCCTGCATCGCGATTAACAGCATGAAACGTAAAAGCCGCACGGTTGTCATGGGAATCACCAACATTCCCATGTTGAATGCCGATATTGTAACCGGTATCTCTCTGATGCTTTTATTTCTCAGCCTGGGATTAAAGTTCGGATTTGGTACCATTCTCCTGGCGCACATTACCTTCAATATTCCCTATGTGATCTTGAGCGTAATGCCCAGAATGAAACAGTTAAATCCCAGTGTTTATGAAGCCGCTCTGGATTTGGGAGCCTCTCCTGTAAATGCATGGTTCAAGGTGGTCCTTCCGGATCTTCTTCCGGCCATTCAGTCCGGCTTTCTGATGGCCTTCACCATGTCTCTGGACGATTTTATCATCACCCACTTTACCAAGGGTCCCGGAGTAGATACTCTGTCTACCAAAATTTATACGGAAGTAAAAAAAGGGATCAAGCCGGAAATGTATGCCCTTTCTACCATTATTTTTATTACCGTGCTGGTGCTGCTTCTTCTGGTCAATAAGACCCCTTCTCCTGAAAAAAGCCCGGGAAGGCAGAAAGGTCTGTATCAGCTTACGCAAAAGCCCGGATTTCGGTATGCTTCTGCCGGTTTTCTTCTGCTTTTGACGGGAAGCGGAATTTTTCTGGGTATGTCCCGGATTAAAGAGCCTGAGGTACAGCAGGTAATCGTTTATAACTGGGGAGAATATCTGGATCCCGAGGTCATTGAAATGTTTGAAGCTGAAACCGGAATTCAGGTCATTTATGATGAATACGAGACCAACGAAATCATGTTTCCCAAAGTGGCAGCAGGAACTTCAGCCTACGACGTTCTCTGTCCTTCGGACTATATGATCGAAAAACTCATTGAAAATGATATGCTGATGGAAATTGACTTCGACAACATTCCCAATGCTGTCAATATCGGCCAGCAATATTATGAACAGTCAAAAGGCTTTGATCCGAAAAATAAGTATTCGGTTCCCTATTGCTGGGGAACCGTAGGTATCCTTTACAATAAAACCATGGTGACAGAGCCTGTAGACAGCTGGTCCATCCTCTGGGATGAACAGTACAGCAACAACATTTTAATGCAGGATTCGGTAAGAGATGCCTTTATGGTAGCCTTAAAACTAAAGGGCTATTCTATGAATTCCATGGATGAAGACGAACTTAAGGAAGCCAGAGATCTTCTGATCGAACAGCGTCCTGTGGTACAGGCTTATGTAGTAGACCAGGTAAGAGACAAGATGATTGGTGGAGAAGCTGCCCTGGGTGTGATCTATTCCGGTGAAGCCATCTATACCCAGCGGGAAAATCCTGATCTGGAATACGTTATTCCCCAGGAAGGCACCAATGTATGGATCGATTCCTGGGTAATCCCAAAAACTGCACAGAATAAAGAAAATGCAGAAATTTTTATCGACTATATGTGCCGGCCGGACATTGCCCTCCTGAATTTTGAGTATATTACCTACTCTACTCCCAACGATGCAGCCAGAGAGTTGATCGAGGATGAGGATATCCGAAACTCCGACATTGCTTTTCCCGATCTTAGCCTGTATGATCATCTGGAAACCTATGATTATCTGGGTGAAGAGGGAGATTCCTTATATAACGACCTTTGGAAGGAAGTTAAATCCCAATAAAGCTTTCAAAAATAAAAGACCGATGCCCTCCCTGTCTCATAAAAACAGGCTTTAGCATCGGTCTTCTTCTTTATTCTCTATTCTCTTAAATTCTATCGGATTCTTTCCGGAAAGCCTACCTTTTTCTCTACCTTGCGCAGTGTTTTATTGGCAAAGTAGCCTGCCTTATCAGCATTTTCCTTAATAATTCCATCAATATAGGCTTTATCTTTGGATAAGCGGTTGAATTCTTCCTGGATAGGTTTCAATACGGAAACTACCGCTTCACCCACTGCCAGCTTAAACTCTCCATAACCCTTACCTTGAAACTCTTTAACTGCCTCCTCTGTACTCTTATTGGTGCAGGTACAGTAAATATCCAGAAGATTTTTAATTCCCGGCTGTTCATCCCGGTAACAGATACAAGCCTCAGAGTCTGTCACTGCCCGTTTAAATTTACGAATTATGGTATCCTCATCATCCATCAGCAGAATGCTTGCATTGGGATTTTCATCCGACTTACTCATCTTCTTCAAGGGATCCTGAAGGCTCATGATCTTCGCTCCCGTCTTACCTACATAGGGCTCAGGAATGGTAAACACATCTCCATAAATGGCATTAAACCTCTGGGCGATATCCCTGGTGATCTCCAGATGCTGAAGCTGGTCCTTTCCTACAGGAACAACATCCGCCTGAAAAAGAAGGATGTCTGCCGCCATCAGTACCGGATAGGTAAATAATCCGGCATTGATATTATCTGCATGTTTAGCCGCCTTATCCTTAAACTGAGTCATTCGATTCAATTCACCCATATAAGTAAAGCAGTTCAGTATCCAGGATAACTGGGCATGCCCCGAAACATGGGACTGATAATAAATACAGTTTTTTTTCGGATCCAATCCCGCCGCAATATACAGGGTAAGCAGATTTCTTGCCCTTTTTCTCAACTCCGCCGGTTCCTGCCTTACTGTAATGGAATGCAGATCCACTACCGAATAAAAGCACTCATATTCATCACTTAAGGTAAGCCAGTTTTTCAGCGCACCCAGATAGTTTCCTAAAGTAAGGTTACCGGTTGCCTGCATACCACTGAACAGAACCTTCTTTCCGTCAATCATCACAATTCCTCCATCTTCTTTCAAATACACTTTTAACAGTGTAGCATTCTCATGTATGTCGCGTCAAGAAAGGTTCTCGATTTATACCCTACATGAGATTAAGAAGTGTTTTCATTCCCTTCTACGATAAAAGGAGCGATAAAGACATTCTCTATCGCTCCTGGTTACCGTCCCCTGACAAGGGACGGTATGGATTTCTATTAGTTATCGTTTTGCACAGGCGATGCAAGCATGATGCATGCCCATATTATTTGAACCAGATACAAACAAGGTGACTGTAGTAGGTTCAGATATTGTGAAGGTTCTTTCATAATAATATACTCCATCATCAATATTACCAGGATCCAGAAGTTCGCTCTTCCCCCCCACCGTATAAGATGCACGTGCACCATAATTGATAAAATCTTTTATTACAGCTTTTACGTCATAGGTTCCCGGTGCAAGTACCGCTGAAACTGAATGATCATTAGCACCGTTGGTGAATGCAACAAGACCCGTTTTGGCTGCAAGATAGGATGCGCTGGATGTATCCACAACCTCTTTCATTTGCTCATAGAAAGCTTTATTATCGGAACCATCTCCCAAATGCAGGTTTCCATCGGCATATCCGGCATATCCGGCACTGATATTTCCTGCCCCAGCCGCAGTATAATCAATGAGTGTTTTCTGACTTACGTCTGCTTCAGCAGCATCCTGTGCAATCTCTCCGTGGGCATCACAGGGATAATATTTTCCATCCACTTTTTTAAATCGGGCAATGTTGGCATTTCCTTCTGTTCCATTTTCATAAAAATATGTATCTGTCGGAAGTGTAGTTATATTTCTGATCGCCTCTACAATCTGCTCAAAAGAAGGTGTTGTTCCTGCTGTACCATCACTCTCACCACTACCTGCAGGATCAGAATTACCTTTATCAAGATCAACATCCGGATAGTCATCTATGGCATCAATAATATCCTGCAACCCTTCATTTACCCTGGATGAAATATTACTGATCCGGCCATCTAAGGCAATAATTGATGTATCCAGCATCTTTAGGTCTGAAGAATCAAAAATCACATCATCTCCAGGATTATCCGAGGTTCCGTTATTATATTCCAGGCGTCCACTACTTTTAAAATCTGTTGCTGCATGGACTGAGTAGGCAGATACTCCGGCCAACACCAATACAATGGCCAGTGTATTACCCAAAAATCGTTTCTTATTCATCATCATCCTCCTTGTGATTCAGTTGTTGTTGATAAATTCAACCTTTCTTCTGTTTCTGCTATTTTCCCTTCTATTTCTTTTATCCTCTTTTCCAATAAAATAATATCATCAGAATGAAAACACATATCATCGGAGGTATCCTCCGGTGTACCATTATCGAAAGAAAAAATACCACGGCTTTTCATATCAGTGGATCCATCTGCCTGCACGGTAAGAGCTTTTCCCTCTGTTAAAGTAACGATACATAAAGCAGTCAAACCGGCAATAAGATAATTACGCATTCTCATGTACTTTTCCTCCTCTACTCATTCTTCCTACTTCTTTCCATACACTTTCAGGGTCTGCGTATCCTGATCATATTCATAATAGAGTGCATTTCCTTCAATAGAAGCCGTTTTCTCTTCCATTTGGGATGCCCTGCTTTCTATGTCCGCAAGCCTGTCCTTCAACGCTTTTTCCAGTTCACTGATCCGTTTTTCCAGATTCGAAATATCTGTTCGTGCCTGTATCAGCTTTGTGGACAGATCCTGATGAAGATTGGTAATCTGATCCAGCTGAAGCTTATAAGCCTCCAGCTTAGCCAGTTCATCTTCATTAGTGGGAGTGATCTTTAAATCAATAATTTTCTTGATTACTTCATTGGCAATGTTATTAATCTCTTCCTGGGTTATATCCCTGTCCCGATACTCCACAGTGCTGGTTTCCAACTCTTTAATTACCGTTTCCAGTAACTCCTTTAAATCCTCCTCGGTTAAATCCTGTGCATTCATCTCACTTAACTTCTTTTCTACTGCATCATTGATCTCCCTGGTTAAGACCTTTATCTCACCCTCATCCATGGATGCGGAGTAAGCTTTAATCGCCTCCTCAATTCCCCTTTCTGCCTTATAGCTCTGATTGGCATTATAAAACATCAGGCAGGCAATAATAAAAATCAAAGTGGCAATAGTCAGGATCAAACTGATAATTTTTCTTCCTCTCATAAAATCTCCTTTTCTTTTTTAATCATATTATGGTCAATAGTCATATTACCTCTTCATGCAATACCTCCCTTCTGTTTAAACTGGAATTTAAAAAATGGAAAGC
Source organism: Lachnospiraceae bacterium (assembly GCA_017439665.1). Taxonomy (GTDB): domain Bacteria; phylum Bacillota; class Clostridia; order Lachnospirales; family Lachnospiraceae; genus SFDP01. The sequence goes on along the minus strand of JAFSIS010000074.1, from coordinate 33,926 downwards.
CCGATGGGCTTCTGACACAGGAAGATCCTGTGCGTGACTGAGTATAATACTCAGCAGATAAGTAAAAGAACTGTATGTTAGTTGTATATGAACTATATCATATGTTCGATATGGATGCAACTGTTTTTTTCACTATTCTTGTGAGCATAAAAAAAGCCTGTAAAAACAGGCTTTTGGGGACTACTGCTCTTCGCAGCCACAGGTTCGTTCATTTTCCATATAAGGAAATTGGGCTCTGGCCATAGGTGGCGGGGGCGGACATGCAGAACCTCCGCGACGGTCATCTCTGTCAAAAGCATTGCTTCCCCGTCGGTCATCCTGGTCACAGGAGTTGTTTCCACAGCGGTCATCCCGGTCACAGGAGTTGCTTTTCCAGCGGTCATCACAGTCACAGGAGTTGTTTCCACGGCGGTCGTTTCTTCCCCAGGAGATGTCTCTTCTACGATCATCACGATCACATCTGCCACTTCTGTCATCATTTTCCCGGCATTCCCGACATCCGAAAAAACTGCCCTGGCAGCAAAAAAGTATAATGAGTAAAAATAAAGAGTTCATGATAGTGTCTCCCTTTTCTTTACTCCATTATATTCCTGAAATGTACTTCGGTGCCTATCCCAGTTTCTCCAGTGAATACTTTTTTCGATAAGTTTCCAGCAAAGTAGGCCAGATTTCAGGATTATCCCATTTTTCCCTAAAAGGCATGACCTCTCGTTTAATGAAGGCCACCGTTTCCTTTTCTCCATATTTTGCAAGTAACTGGAGAAGCAGATCCATGGTTCCGCGGGTTTTAGGATGGAGGGGCGCATCTGCCCTGCCCCATAAATAGTAATCCAAAGGATTTTTAGGTGTGTATTTATCCCTGGCATAGACCTTGCTGGCAGCAATCCGATCCATGATCATCTCCAGAATATACCGGATAGGCATGGGAGCCGGTGCCATCCCTCCCTTGATATTTTCCAGGCTGTAATCGATCCAGTATTCATAATGATGCTTATTCCTGCCCTTATGATGGAGCCAGGACTGGGAATAACCTCTCCACTCACGCTCTGCATTATTAGGGCTCTGATCTCCCTGATAAAACCTGGCTCCCACCAGAAACTCCACAGGGCTGTACTTGGATAGATCGTGACAGATTCCCTGGCGGTAAAGCCCTATGGAGAAGCATCCCTTCATGACCAGCCATTTATGATAGGTTATGGTTTTAAAATGCAGATAAGCCTTCTTCAAAATCACCCTTCTTCCCCTTTGCAGTAATTAATTTAACGGACCGGGGGCCCATAGCAATCGACTTCCCCTGCCAAAGCTCACCCTTTTTCTTTTCTCCGGAGGTGTCCAAAAGGAGCTCCCAGGGCTGTTTCCCCGGTAGATTAGGCAGGGCCAGGACTGTCCCCTGCCAATGCATGTTCACACATAGGTAAAGATAGATCTGTTCACTGTAGAATAATATTCCTCCGGCTTCCTCATTTCCCTCATTCCAGATCAGCTTCCATGCTTCCTTTCCGTGATAGGAAAGATAAGGATATTCCACTCCCGTTCTCTTCGTACCTGTATCTGCCTGCTTTAAGAGAAGCGGAAACTGCTTTCTTAAGCTGATGACTTCTTTTACAAAATGAAAAAAGTCATTATTTTTTTCTAAATCCTTCCAATTCAGCCAGGAGACCACATTGTCCTGGCAATAGGGATTATTGTTTCCCCCCTGGGTATTCCCGAATTCATCCCCTGCAAGCAGAACCGGCGTTCCCTTGGAAAAAAGAAGCAGGGTAAGGGCATTTTTCATCTGTTTTTCGCGAAGTGCCACGATGGCTTTACGCTTACTTGCTCCTTCCGTCCCACAGTTCCAGCTGACATTATAATTATTTCCGTCACGGCCCTCTTCACCATTTTCTTCATTATGCTTTCTATCATAAGAAACCATATCTCTTAAGGTAAAGCTGTTATAATTGGTCACATAAACCATATTTCCAATCTTTTTTTCATCATGGAGCATGGCTTCAAAGGCGCGGCCGAGCGAGCCCACATCTCCCTTGATAAAATGCCTCAAGGCATAAAGATAACCGTCATTATAGTCCGCTATATTACGATAAACCGGAAAGTATTTACTGTCATAGACACGACCTTCTTCAAAACTTTCATACATAAGCTTGGTATTACAAAGTATCGGATCTGCAGCCAAAAATTCAATGGGAAGTCCGGCTCCCAAAAGCCGGAACCCATCCACATGATATTCTCTGACCCAGTAACGAAGAATCTCCAAAAGATAAACGGGGCTCATTGCAGGCTCAAAATAAAACTGCATCACCAGCTCTATGCCTCCATGGTGCAGGTGCTTAACCAGCCCTTTAAAAGAAATATCCGGTTTATTCCCCGCTGAATAAGAAGCCTTGGGAGCAAAATAGGCGCCTGGCTTAAATCCCCAATAGTTCAGTCTCGGTCTCCCCTCTTCGGAAGGCTTCAGGTGATAATTCGCCCGGGCAAATTCCATCGTTACTTCCCGCTCTGGGACATCAACAAAAGCTTCCTGCTCCATAAATTCATAAGCCGGAAGCAGTTCCAGAGTATTCACCCCCAACTCCTTCAGATAAGGAATTTTCTCTATGATTCCTTCAAAGGTTCCCTTTTTCCTGACTTTTGAAGAAGAATGTCTGGTAAAGCCCCGGACATGGAGCTGATAAAAAATACAGTCTGAAAAGGATCGCCTTAAGGGTTCATCTCCTTCCCATTCGAAGTCTGACAATCCGATTCTTCCGGACAGCCTTACATCCATCTGTCCCCATTTCTCATTGCCTGCAATGAGTCCGGCATAAGGATCAACCTCTTCTTTTCCGTCCTGGATAAAATTATAGGTATATTTCTCCGGATTGATTCCTTCAATCACCAGCGAATATACATTACCGATCTGATAGTTATCAGTAAACGGGATTTCTTCCCGTTTTCCTGTTTTCTTTTCATATAAAACCAAACCGGCATTCTTTCTGCCGGTATTCTGACAAACAAACTGTACTGCATTAGTACCTACAGGGGTTGCGCCCATGGGAAGCATGTTGCCAACATGGAAATGTCTCATACCATTCTCCCTTCAATTGCTGTTCTTCTACTATAGCATATTTTCTTTACCTTGGGCAATATTTTGTCCTTGCCATCTTGCTTTCCGGCGGGTACAATAAGACTAAACTAAACACTTAAGGAGGCCTTACATGGGAAAACAGGAAAATTTAGAAGAAGAGATGTCCGTAGAAATCACTCTTGAAGATGGCACCATCGTCAATTGCATGATCATTACCATTATTCATGTTGAAGACCACGATTATATTGCCCTCCTTCCCCTGGATGAAAACGGGGAAAATGAAGATGGGGAAACCTGGTTCTATCGCTACAGCGAGAATCCTGATGATCCGAATGAAGAACCCGTTCTGGATTTCATTGACAGTGATGAAGAGTGGGAAAAGGTGGAAGAGGCCTTTGACGAATATCTGGACAACTGTGAATTTGATGAGCTTATGGAGGAGGAGTAATCCTCCTCTTTTCTTATCTTACAGGCAACTTCCAATCTATCCTTTTTCTGCCAGGCAGAAAACGGCTGGGTTCCAGTTTTTTTCCCAATTTATCCTGAACATAAAGAATTTCCAGTCTTTCAATAGCCCTGGTCATGGCCACATAGAACAGCCTTCTTTCTTCCTCCACCTCTTCTTTTGTCACAGCCCTCTTGTGAGGAACCTTTCCCTCATTGCAATCGGGAAGGAATACATAAGGATATTCCAGTCCCTTGCAGGCATGCATGGTGATCAGATGTATCCCTTCTTTTTCTTCTGTTTTTGCCCGCTGTAATGCCTCCTCATATTCCCGAATCTCCTGCTTCCATTGCTGTAAGGAATTTACTCCTCTTACACTGTTATGGATAAACTCCAGTATTTCCTGAGCTTCCTCCCAGGAATCCTTCTTGCCCTGTATATATTCTTTCAGGTAGGCTTCATATCCTCCTGCCTTTCGGATATAACTGATGGCTCCGTACAGATCCAGTCTTACTGCCCATTTTTCCAGCTTCTGAAGCTCGGTGATCTTTTCTAGCATATAAGGCTTACTCCGATAATACTCCCGTAAATCTGTCCAGGTGATCACCTCCTCTATACAGGCATTCCTGGAAAAATAGCGAAGAGGCTTATTCATGATCACCAGAAAGTCCTTCCGCCTTTTTCCCTCCAGAAAAAACTGCAGATAAGCCAGAATATCCCTGGCAATATAATGCCTGAAGATACTCCCTGTACTCTCCTTCATCACGAAGGGAAGTCTCCGGCGTGCCAGACACTCTGCCAATCCTGTCATATTTTGATTGGTTCGAAAAATACAGGTGATTTCTGAGGGCTTAACACCTGTGGACAAAAGCTGTTCAATCTCTTCGCAAAGATAACGATATTCTTCAAAAACTGTCTCAAATTTTCTATAGCCCACCTCTGCCTTTGCTTCATGGTGGGCAAGGATCTCTTTTGAAAAACGCTGTTCATTTTCACCGATTACTTTCAGAGACTCTTTGACTACATTGCCGCTGCATCGAAAATTGATCTCCAAAAGCACCTTTCTGGCTGAAGGATAATAGGAAGTAAAATTTAACATGATTTTCGGACTGGCACCCCGGAAACTGTAAATGGCCTGATCGTCATCTCCTACCACGAAAAGATTTTCTTCCTTTCCGGCCAATAAACGGATGATCTCAAATTGGATAGGATTAATATCCTGGAATTCATCGATCAGAATATAACGAAATTTATCCTGCCAGTGAGCAAGCACCTGTGGCTGTTGTTTAAAAAGCTGCAGACACAGAAGTCCCATATCATCAAAATCCAGGCGATGACGGGAGTGCATTTCCTGCTGGTAAGCATGAAAAAGATGACAAAAAGCTTCACTTTCCTTTTCTGCCATGATTTTCAGTCCTTTGTTCTTATAATAAGAGAATTTGCTGAGATACTCTTCCTCTTTTTCCCGGGTATCTGTTTCATGATAAACCGGATCCATGAGAAGAAGCTTCATGATCTCCCGTTGTTCCCCGGGAGTGATAATATCTTTAGAGCTGTAATGCAAATTTGTTTTCAGGATATGGAAAAAACAGGAATGGAAGGTAGAAAAATTAACTCCCTCGGGAAGGCCTGTCCGCTTTTTGAACCGTTGTCTGAGCTCTCCTGCAGAGGCTCTGGAAAAAGAAATGACCAGTATGGATGTGGGATCAACCTTAAGTTCGGTGATCAGATAGATTACCCTTTCGATCATCGTGAAGGTCTTTCCGGAGCCGGGCCCTGCCAATACCAGCATGGGCCCGGCTCCGTGGGTAATTGCCTTCAACTGAGAATTACTGGGCGAGGACATTTTCCAGCTTTTCGATTCCCTTCTGAATTCTTCTTAAGGCTTCCTCTTTTCCCAAAATCTCCATAATCTCTGTGGCACCTGCAGGGGTCGTCTGTTTTCCACTTACCGCCGTACGGATAGGCCACATCACATATCCATTTTTGCATCCTTTTTCAGTCACATATCCACTCAGCATCTGGTACAGAGCATCATTGCTGTAATCCTCCTGCTTTTCCAAAAGTGGATACACCTCTTTTAATACCTCCAGAGAGGTTGTTTCACTGGTCTTCATTTTTTTATGGGTATACATGGCTGTATCATATTCCGGCAGAGCTTCAAAGAAATCTACCATTTCCAGAATATCGGGAAATACCTCTATTCTGGTTTTCACCATAGCCGCAATTTTTTCCATATCCAGCTCTTTGGTAATCGCCTGCTTTAAATAGGGCAGAGCCCGCTCAAGGAAGGCCTTTTCTTCCATAGCCTTAATATATTCCCCATTCATCCACTTTAACTTGGTATAATCAAAAACTGCTGGTGATTTGGACATATGATGGTAATCAAATGCCCTGATCAACTCTTCCAGTGTAAAAATCTCCTGATTATCAGAAGGACTCCAGCCTAAAAGCGCTACAAAATTGACTACTGCTTCTGTAATAAAGCCCTGTTCGATCAGATCCTCATAGGAGGAATGACCGCATCTCTTGGACAGCTTATGGTGGTCTTCGTCGGTGATCAGCGGACAGTGCACATAAACGGGAACCTCCCAGCCAAAGGCCTCATACAACCGATTGTATTTGGGTGATGAGGACAGGTATTCATTTCCTCTTACCACATGGGTAATTCCCATCAGATGGTCATCTACTACATTGGCAAAATTATAGGTTGGATAGCCATCCGATTTGATCAGGATCATATCATCCAGCTCAGAATTATCTACAGTAATATCCCCGTAAATCTCATCCTTAAAGGTAGTCGTTCCGGTGGTAGGGTTATTCTGGCGGATAACATAAGGAATTCCTTTTGCCAGCTTCTCTTCAACCTCCTCTTTGGACAAATGAAGGCAATGCTTATCATAAACATTAATTTCCTTACCTGCCACTGTCTGCGTCAAGGTCTCCAGACGTTCCTTGTCACAGAAGCAATAATAAGCTTCTCCCTTTTCAATCAGCTTCTTTGCATATTCCAGATAAATTCCTTTTGCCTGACGTTCACTCTGCACATAGGGTCCGCAGCCTTTATCCTTGTCCGGACCTTCATCATGGATCAATCCCGTTTTTTCCAAAGTACGGTAAATGATCTCCACTGCCCCCTCTACATACCTTTCCTGATCGGTGTCCTCAATACGAAGAAGAAAATCACCATCCTCATGTTTGGCGATTAAATAGGCATAGAGGGCCGTTCTTAAATTTCCCACATGCATTCTCCCTGTAGGACTGGGAGCAAATCTCGTTCTTACTTTACTCATTCTAACCTCCATATTGCAGCTTAGCTGCAACTCAAATCCGGATGAAAAATGTCGTATTCCAGGCATTCTTCGGCGTGAAACCTGGAACCTCTTTGCAAAACAGCCTTGGCCGTGAGCATTAGAAGTTCTTTTCACGCCACCTCCATCCGCTGCTTTAGCAGCTTTTTTATTCCCGGCTGGGAACAGGCTGTTTTGCTGCCTTCTTGAAGCCGGCTACCTCTTTATTTGCCTGGGAAATAGCAATATTGGTTCCTGCACCGGCCACACAGCCTCCTGGACAGGCCATTCCTTCGATCAGGCAGCCATTCTTTTTGCCTGCCTTGGCCATCATCAGCATCTTTTTGCACTCTGCCAGACTTTCTGCATGTTCGATATGGACCTCAACATCAGGATAGTATTCACGGATACAATTCTCAATGGCATTGGCTACTCCTCCTGCCACACCGTATCCTCTTCCTGCACCGGTAGCATCTTCCATTTCATCCAGGGGCTGGATCTGGTTGAGGATCATTTCCTTAGCCTCAAACATTCCTGCAAGTTCCTCAAAGGTAATTACAAAATCCACATCTGAACGTATGGTTCTTCTGGAGGCCTCCAGCTTTTTGGAAGCACAGGGACCGATAAAGACTACAGAAGCATCCGGATGCTCCTCCTTAATCTTTCTGGCCGTAGCCACCATAGGGGTAAGCGCATTGGAAATATTGTCGATGGTTTCCGGGAAGAACTTCTTAGCCATCACTGACCATGAAGGACAACAGGAGGTCAGCAGAAAAGGCAGTTCTCCTGTGGCCACCTCATGGACATAGTGCTCAGCCTCTTCCATACAGCCCATATCCGCACCGATAGCCGTTTCATATACATCTGCAAATCCCAGCTCCTTTAACGCCGTTTTCAACATAGCCGGTGTAACATCCGGACCAAACTGACCTACAAAGGCAGGGGCAACCTGCGCAATAATCTTACGCCCTGACTGCAGTGCACGGATCAGCTGGAAGATCTGGGACTTGTCCGCTATGGCACCAAACGGACAACTGACCATACACTGGCCACAGGATACACAGAGTTCTTCGTCGATCACCGCTCTGTCCATATGATCACTCTTGATGGCATTTACTCCACAAACGGCTGCACAGGGACGAACCTGATGGGAGATAGCATCGTAAGGGCAGATGGCCTTACACTTGCCGCATTTGATACATTTTTCCTGATCGATATAGGATTTTCCACGCACCATGGAAATAGCATCCTTGGGGCAGACCTCATAGCAGGGATGAGCCACACAGCCCATGCATTTGTTGGTTACTTCATAACGATTCACAGGACAGGCATTACAGGCTGAAGGAATAACCTGCATCAAAGGCGGTTCATAATATTTCTCGGAGATATTACTCTCCTCCAGTCCCTGAGTAAGATGTACCGGCACATTTTCCGGCCGCAGAGAAAGACCCATAGCCAGTCGGATCCTTTCACGAACGATGGCTCTTTCCCGATAAATATTCTCCCAATGCTTGGATTCATCGTAATTGACAATTTTATATGGTAATGCCTCTATGTCATCCTTTAAATTATCCGAGTCATAAGCCAGCCTGGCCACCTCACTGAAAACACGCCTTCTGGTCACCCGAACCTGAGTATCTATTCCTCTCATGGTTTCCCTCCCCTATTTTTGACCCTTCAAAAAGAAAATCAGAAAGGTACAAATTTTCACATACGTTTATTTTTACACAAACTTCTTCCGAAATCAAGAACAATATGCAAATAGCGTTATTTCTTTAACGTTTATAACCAAATCAACAAAGATGCCTCACTCCTTCTATCCCTGCCTTCAGTTGTAACAAAAGATCAGTATAGGCATAAATTAAGAGTAAAAAAGGAATAAGGAGACAGAAACAGTTGAATACTTGTATGTCAACGAACGGTATGATGGATATGAATATGAATCGAAGCAGTAATATGCAATATCCCATGAACTGTGGCAGCCAGCGAACCATGGAAGGTGAATCTGATATAGACAGAAGATCCATCATGGAAGGAAGGTCCAATATGGGCTGTTTTTCTGTGGATAGGGACAGATTTCCTCTGGGCATGGCCTATGTTCCCATGCAGGAAAGCCTGATGATGTATGACAATTTACAGAAAGCCTATAGTGCAGGCACTATTTTTCCCAGCCTGGATAAACCCTTTACAGGAAGGAGATGTGTACGATGAAATGTGAAAGAGAACGCTTACTGGAGGAGATCAATATTCTGGATTTTACTCTGGTAGAACTGGTACTGTTTTTGGATACACATCCCACCAGTCAGGAAGCCATGCACTATTTTGACTATTATAACCGGATGAAGCAGGAAAAGATGAAAGAATATGGGGAAATCTATGGCCCTCTTTCCCTGGATCAGGCCAGAGGAGGGACAAATGAATTTTTATGGACAATACAGCCCTGGCCCTGGGAAGGAGGAGAAGAATAAATGTGGGATTATGAGAAACGATTACAGTACCCGGTAAATATTACCACCCCCAATGCAAAGCTGGCCCAGTATATTATTTCCCAATACGGAGGTCCTGATGGGGAGCTGGGAGCTTCCATGAGATATCTTTCCCAGCGTTATGCTACACCCTACCGGGAGGTTGCCGCTCTGCTGACGGATCTTGGTACGGAAGAACTGGGACATTTTGAAATGGTAGGAACCATTGTCCATCAGCTGACCCGTAACCTTTCCATGGAAGAAATTGAAGAGTCAGGCTTTGGCCCCTATTATATTGACCATACGCTGGCTCTATGGCCCCAGGCTGCCGGCGGAGTCCCCTTTAATGCCAATCAATTCCAGTCCAAGGGAGATGTGATCACCGACCTGTGCGAGGATCTGGCTGCCGAACAGAAGGCGAGAACCACCTATGATAATATTCTGCGTGTAGTTAAGGATCCCGAAGTAGCAGACCCAATACGTTTCCTCAGGCAGAGAGAAATCGTGCATTTTCAGCGTTTCGGTGAAGCCCTTAGGCGTGTTCAGGAGGATTTGGATCCGAAGAACTTTTATCAGTACAATCCCGGCTTTGACCGTTGTAAAAAATAGAGCTTAAAAAAGGGCTGTTGCATAATTCTTTTTTAGCATACAAGTGGATAAACAGTAAGCTCTTTCAAGAATTATACAACAGCCCCCACTTTTATGTAGAAGCCTATTCTGCTTGATCTGTTTATAAAACTATCGGCTTTCTCCAAAGAAGAACAGAGCCAGGGTACCGGGACCGGAATGTGCTCCAATAGTAGGTCCTACCTCATTGATCAGAAAATCCTTGATCCCAAAACGCTTTTCAATTTCTTCCTTCACCAGCATGGCATCCTCAAGACAATCTCCATGGCTGATAAAAATAGTATCATTTTCTTTCTGAAAGTCTCCCATCTTCTCTCCCATGTAGTCTACCAGTGCATGAAGGGATTTCTTACGCCCTCTTACCTTGGAAAGAGCCGTCAGATGCCCTTCATTATCTACATGTAAAATAGGCTTGATGTTGATCATGCTGCCAACGATTGCGGTAGCCTTACTTACCCGTCCTCCCCGATGAAGATGAAAAAGATCATCTACCGTAAAAGCATGTACCAGATGCAGCTTATGTGCCTCAATCCAGTTAGCCGTCTCCTCCAGGGATTTTCCTTCTTCCTGAAGCTTAATTGCCTTATGTACCAAAAGTCCCTCGCCCAGAGAGGCTGACAGAGTATCCACAACGATGATCTTGGCTTCTTCATCCTCCTCCATCAGTTCCTGGGCTGCAATACGGAAGCTGTTACAGGTTCCGCTTAAACCGGAAGAAAAAGCAATGCAGAGAATCTCCTTGCATTCCTTCAGTTCTGCCTCCAAAATTACTTTCGCATCCTCCGGATTTGCCTGAGAGGTGGTAGGCATCATTCCTTTTCGCATCTTATCATAAAAGTCTTTTACCCCAAGCTGCTTATCACCGGTATAAGTCTCCCCATCAATGATATAGGACAGATGAACAATACTTAGTTTTTTCTCTTCGATATACTTTACCGGCAAATCGGCAGTAGAATCGGTTACAATTTTAAATTTACTCACAACTTTTCTCCTATTCTTTTTTTATCTTAAACTTTATTTTTCTGATCATCCGGTACTTCCAAAGCCGCCATTACGGATTCCGTCAGCTTCATCATCCACGGTTATCCCATATTCCAGAAAAATCCCCTGCATGAAGCCATCCCCTCTGTTTAAGCATACTTCCCTTCCTTCATTGGAATCATTGGTGATCCGTGAAAAAATATGCCCTTCATTATCTGAATAGTAATAATCACTGTCGATAATTCCCACCGTATTATTCAACTGAAGACGATATTTAAATCCCAATCCACTTCTGGGATACAGCTTAAGCACCCAGTTTTCCTCCATTTTCACACGGATACCGGTAGGAATCTTAATAGTTTCACCGGGCTTTAAGCTGATGGAAACAGGAGTAAAAAAATCATATCCCGCACTTCCTCTGGTAGCCCGTTTGGGAAGGCTGATCCCCTCGTATATTTCCCGGATGCTCTCCTCTGGGATGCCGGGGATACAATCCCTGATCCCTTTTTCAAACTGGGAGAAACTGACTTTAAAAAACTGAGCAATACGCTGCATAGATTTCCTCCATTTCCATAATCAGTCAAAGGTGCCAGAAATATCCTGACACCTTTTCATTATACTCTTTATTCATAATTGCCGCAATGCAAAATGGGAGGTTCATCAGAATTCAGCTTTAAGGAGGCCTGCACATCGATCACTCTCTGATTGGAGCTTCCCTTCCACAACAACTTGGGATCCTTTAATTCAAGCTTGAATTCACCATCTACACAGACATCTACATACTGCATAAGGGCCATATGGCGGATAACCTCCCAGTCACCACCGGTATAGAGCCAGATGCTTTTCCTGGGATATTTTTCCTTTATTTCAGCCATAAGCTCTTTTACCTCCAGGCTGTTGGCAGGATGGAGGGGATCTCCACCGGAGAAGGTAATCCCGGAAATATATGGCTTATCCAGCTGATCAAAGATTTCTTTTCTGGCAGCCTCATCAAACATCAGGCCTCCATCCGGATCCCAGGTTACAGGATTCTGACAATCCTTACAACAGTGGTTACAGCCGGCAAGCCAAAGTACAACCCGAAGCCCGTCTCCGTTCAGCATATCATCCTTCGTTATATCGTGATACCGCATACCTACATAGACTTCCTTTCTGCAATTTCTGCCATCTTTGCATCGTTTAATCTGGTATCTCCATGTACCCGGGAATAGGACAGATAGCCATTCATCCGGTCAATTTTAGTCAGATTGCGGCTTCCGCATTTGGGGCACTCATCCATCTCCAGTTCCTGATGACCACAATCGTCACAGTAAGCCAGACTTAAATTTACCCCTTCATAGAATCCCAGGTCCATTGCACGATAGATCAAAGTCTTAATGGCCTCGATATTGTAATCGATAGGATACTTGACATACTGGATCTTACCACCGTTGGACAGATTCCAAAACCGGTTTTCCAGATCCTGCTTTTGAATTGGAGTAATATCTTCTGCTACATGGCAGTGGAAGCTGTTGCTCACATATTCTCTATCGGAAACCCCTTCAATAATACCGTATTTTTTCCTAAACTGCTGTACCTGCAGACCACAGAGATTTTCTGCTGGAGTTCCATAAATGGCATAAAGATGGCCATCAGCCTCCTTATACTCATTGATCCGCTTGTTAATGTGCTCCATAACCTCCAGGGCAAAGGCTCCGTCCTCCACCAGGGATTTACCGTTATACAGCATCTGCAGCTCATTTAAGGCGGTGATGCCAAAGGACGCTGTAGCACTCTTTAACAGCGGCTTAATCTTATCACTCAGCTTCAGATACCCACCTAAAAATCCACCCTCACAATAGGCTAAAGGATTGGTAGAGGCACGCATTTCACCCAGATAAGCATAGGTGCGGATATGTAACTGGCGGATCAGATTCAGATAATAATCCAGCACATCGTAAAAATCCCTGCTCTCCTGCCTTGCCTTTGCCAGGATCATGGGTAAGTGCAGGGAAACTGCTCCCACATTAAACCGCCCTACATATACAGGCGTATCTTCATCATCTGCCGGATGCATACCACCCCGTTCATACCAGGGAGAAAGAAATGCCCTGCATCCCATGGGAGAAATGATCTTACCGTACTGTTTATAGATACTGGCCACATAGCCCTTTCCGGTAAGACTCAGCCAGTCCGGATACATGGTTTTGGCAGAACACTCCACACCTGCCTCGAATACCTTCTCCAAAGGCTTGCCCGGCCCATGAAGATTTTCATCATAAAGGAAAACGATCTTTGGAAAAAGTACCGGCTTTTTGCATTCCTTCTTGCCTTGTCCACCTTTTCTTACTCTTAACATAACGATGGTAGCCATCTGGGCAAATCTTCCAGTTCCGGTACCGGCGGTAACGGTAATAAAAGGATAGTCTCCCCGGCTGCTGGCAACCGTATTGAACTTATATTCCCAGCCCTGAAAGCCCTGCTCCATCTCCTTTTCCACATCCTTCAGTGCCTCGGCTTCGGCAATCTCTTCACTGATGCCCAGGGAAAGGTACTTGTCCTTCAACTTTTGATAGGATTTCTCTGCATAAGGCTCCAGAATATTGTCTACGCTGGGTACCGTGAATCCACCATACTGCTGACTGGCCGCACTTAACACGATATCTCCGATCACGTCAAAGGCTACATCCAGGGTTTTAGGCTCATTATACCAGATATTTCCCATTTCAAAGCCACCGGATAAAACGTGCTCAACATCAAAGAGACAGCAATTCATGGTGTCTCTTCTGGCAGACATGTCATGCACATAAATGTATCCATCGCGACAGGCCTGAATCTCCTCCGTAGTCATAAAAAACTTCTGATAAAGCTCCTTATTCAGCTGATTGAATACCAGACTTCTTTTGGTAGAAACCAGGGCCGAGTCAGTATTGGCATTTTCCTTATCTCCTACATACATAATGGACTGGCTCTTCTTATAGACATCATCTAACATACGTACAAAGTCCTGCTTATAGTTACGGTAATCCCGATAGCTTTTGGCTACAATGGGCTTAACCTCCTCCAAAGCACTCTCTACGATATTATGCATGATTGAGATTGGAATTTCAGTAGTATCCAGCTCATCCACCTTATCTACCACATATTGACAAATATGCCGCTTCTCATCCTCAGTGAATCTGGTCAATGCACGGTAAGCACTCTTGCCAATGGCATCGATGACCTTCTGAACGTTGAAGCCCTCTGTACTTCCGTCCTTTTTTACTACCTTAACCTCTTTTTCAGGACTGTACTCGCTGCCATAATTTACTGTATCCTGTGCACAACTTTCTGCAACTAAACTGCTCATTCCCTCTCCCTCTTTTCCTATTTGTATTGGTGTAACTGCCCAGGCCTTCGCAGTCATGTGTTGATAACTAATCCATATTCTGTTTCAAATCCAACATACAGAATGTGGTAATTATTTCCAGGAAGGCAACTATATCTTGTGTGTATTTACTAGTATAGTTGCAGATGAAGTATCTGTCAACGAATACTTATTCTAAAAAAATGAACAAAAAAGAATGACTATTTCTTACCAACAGTCATTCCTTCACGTTTCCTATTCATGATCATTCTGTTCATTTGATCAGGCTTCTCCTGCCAGGCTGTCCTCTGTCTTAGCCTTACGGTTCTTATTCTTTCTCAAACGAATTCCGATTAACACCGCAACAACGGCAACAACCGCAAAAACGATAACCAACAGCAGATAAGAACTGAATGCATTCAAAAAAGTGATTAAACTTGTCATGTCCCTCACCTTACCTTTCTGCCTATAATCATAGCACTAAAAAAAGGGTTGTGCAACTGTTATCTGTCTCATCCCTGTCAAAAACCCTCCTATACAGCATCAGTCTCCCAGATTATCCTCCAAAAGATTCTCTCCGTCTGCTGCAGAGGTGGCCAGCTCGTCACAGCGTTCATTTTCCGGATGTCCGGCATGTCCCTTGATCCATTGAAACTGTACCTGATGAGACTCCATAGCTTTCAGCATGCGCAGCCAGAGCTGTTTGTTTTTTACCGGCTTTTTGGTACTGGTCTTCCATTGGTTTTTCTGCCAGTTTTCCAGCCAGTGCTGGTTAAAGGCATCGGTTACGTATTTAGAATCGGAAACCACCGTAACCTGACATGGTCTGGTAAGTGCCTCCAGTCCCACAATTACCGCCAGCATTTCCATACGGTTGTTGGTGGTTTTCTTATATCCTGCTGAAAACTCACGGATATGGAGCTTTCCTGTAGAATCAATATAATGCAGCAGGCAGCCGTAGCCTCCCGGTCCCTCCGGATTGCCCCGGGCCGCCCCATCCGTATAAATGGTTACCTTCATTTCCACTCCCCCTGTATTTTGTATTCTTCGATCATCGCCCTGGCTCCCAGAGTGACCTCTTTCCCATAGCCCATTTCTTCCAGCAGACGTATAGCATTACTGCTACTGGCACTTCCGGACTTTAACTGATAGGAAAAATGAACATCACCTTCTGCCATTTCTTCCTCAAAATGATAGTTCTGATATTCTTTTTCCAGAATTCTGGTCAGTTCACTGTCATGAGTGGCTGCTATACAGAGAATTCCCTCCCGACTCATCTTCCTTAGAATCTGCGTTGAGGCGGCGATCCGTTCTACCGTATTTGTTCCCTTCAACACCTCATCCACCATACAGACAACCTGTCTTTCTTCACCTGCACTGTCCAGTATCCGCTTGATGGCCCGTATTTCTGCCATATAGTAGCTTTCCTTCAGGCGAACATTATCTTTTAAGGAAATGGCCGTATAAAGCTGGCAGATAGGCAGCTTAAGCCCTTTGGCTGTACAGGTATTGATGGTCTGGGCAAGAAGGATATTGATCCCCATGGTCTTTAAAAAGGTGGACTTACCTGAAGCATTGGAACCCGTCAACAAAACATTTTTATCCATCACCAGTGAATTGGGAACCGCATCCTCTACCAGAGGATGATAGCCCTCTTCAAGGATAAGTTCTTTTTTTTCTGTAAAATCCGGAATACACCAGCCGGGAAGCCAGGCCCGGTAGGCCCCTATGGCCAGGCAGCTGTCCAGCTCACCCAGCAGGGAATAAAGCTCCCATAAGCTGTCTGCTTTTTGCTGCAGCTCATCCAGCATGGAATTGAATTTAATAATATCCAGATGGAAGCACATTCTGAGATAATCCAGAAGAATCTCCATCTCCTGCCCTCCTGCGCCTCCTCCTGAACCCAGCAGATAGGAGTTTTTCCGAAAGCGATTAAACTGCTTCAATTCTTCCTTCAGCTTCTCCTGCTCCTTCTTCCAAACCGGAGTCAATGCCCCTGCAATCTTCTCTGCATTTTTCAGCAGAGTAAGAATGTAGCGAAAACTGGCCAGGCAGGGTTCCATTTCTCTTTTATAACGAAAATAGGAAAGAAAATTATAGCAAAGGCAGAGCAGAAATAGTCCAAAACCAGGCCCTGTCCTGACCGTCATCAGTAAAAGAGAAAGAAGAAGCAATCCATTGGCTGCATGGTGCCTGAAATTTTTTCCCGGCTCCATATCCTCCATAAACTGAATATAGCGGGAAAGAGAATAATTCTGAAGCCTTCCCATTTCATGGAAAAGAACCTGCAGCTTAAGTCTTTCTCCGGCATTTTCCTGATAGTAGGCAATCTTTTCTTCCAGGCGCTCCAGCTCCATTCCGGATCCTGCCGGATGATGCAGAAGATAATAAAGATAATCATCCCCCACGGAAGAACCGGTATAGGCCATCTGGCAGAAAAGATCATCCATCCCCAGATCAGCCCAGGTCAGGTCATCAATCCTTATTTTCGCTCTGCCTGCATCTGCGTTACTACCATCCTTGATCCTATCCTGGCTCTTTGAATAGTAAGATATCCGTTCCAGATCTTCTGTCTTCCACTTCCGCAAATTGGCCTTCCCATAGTTTTCTTTTAACGTCCGGACAAGAGTCCTCTGCCTTTTTCTTCCCTCATTCAAGCCTATACATATAGCCCCGATAAATACAGCAAACACACTGCCTAAAATGATCAGATCATCCATTCTGTCATATCCTTTAAAAAATATAAATTTTATTGTGCAAAAAAACCCTGTGCCCCCGCACAAGGTTCTTTTGCATAACGGTTTAAGAACCGAACAACTGCTCTGTTATCCCAAATCTGTTTCCCTTTACAGGAAAATAAATTTACATACGAAAAGAATACTCAATATATACATTAAGATACTGATCTTCTTCTCCTTTGCCTTTCCGGAAATCAGATTGATCAATGTCCAGGAGATCACACCTGCTACAATACCCTCAGAAATACTGTATGCCAAAGGCATGAACAGAATGGTCAGAAAGGCAGGAATTGCCTCTGTCATATCATTAAAATCAATCTTTGTTACGGAACCCATCATATAGAAGCCCACGATGATCAGGGCAGGAGCTACCGCAAAGGAAGGAATGGTTAAGAACAGGGGTGAGAAGATCATCGCCAGCAGGAATAAAAGTCCGGTAACCACTGCGGTAAGACCGGTTCTTCCTCCTGCAGTCACACCTGCAGCACTTTCCACATATGTAGTAACGGTAGAAGTACCAAAGATTGTACCAACTGTAGTGGCAACCGCATCGGCCAGTAAGGCACCTTTGATCCGGGGAAGCTTGCCATCCTTGTCCAGCATATCTGCCTTGCTGGCTACACCGATCAGGGTACCCAGGGTATCAAAAATATCCACGAAAAGGAAGGCGAACATTACTACAATAAAGTCTGTAATATTCAGGCTTGAGAAATCCGCCTTGAATACCTGTCCAAAGGTGCTTCCCAGGGAACTGAAATCAAAGCTGATAAAAGCTGTAGGAATAGTACTGTACATCCCCAGCTCAGGATTGGGAACATAGATCCCCATAAGCTCTGCCAGAATGCCCAGTACCCAGGTGACCAGAATTCCAAAAAGAATTCCGCCCTTTACCTGTTTTACCAGAAAAACTGCAGTAATAATGATACCGATCAGGGCAAGCAGTGCACCCATACCTACTGAAGGAAAGGTCTCTCCCTTAAAGGTCTGATAGGTCAGCAGCGTGGAATCATTGTTTACAATGATCTTGGCATTCTGCAGACCGATGAAAGCGATAAATAAGCCGATACCCACACTTACCGCTGCTTTCAGGGTCATGGGAATGGCATTAAAAATTGCTTCTCTTACATTGGTCAAAGAAAGAAGGATAAAAATAATACCTTCCACAAAAACGGCCAGTAGCGCAACCTGCCAGTTGTATCCCATGCCCAGAACCACAGTATAGGCAAAGTAAGCATTTAACCCCATACCAGGTGCAAGCGCAAAGGGATAATTGGCAAAGAATGCCATACACAGGGTTCCGATGAAGGAACTCAGTGCAGTTGCGATGAGAACGGCATTTGCATCCATCCCTGCCGCAGAAAGGATACTGGGATTAACTGCCAGAATGTAAGCCATGGTCATAAACGTGGTAATACCGGCCATAACCTCGGTCCTTACGTCTGTTTTGTTTTCCTTTAAACGGAAAAACGTTTCTAACATTTTACTACCTCCTAGTCTCATAGAAAATCTATAATATTTGGAAGCCTCAGGGGCTTCCCATCTATTGAAAGCCGGCTTTGGCTTACAATCCTTTAACGCAGTCTTTCCAGAATCTTATTTGCTTCGGCATAGATTGCCTCAGCATCCGTTTCTTTCGCAAATCTGCCATCCTCGTAGAGGATCTTTCCATTGATCATGGTCATTTTTACATTTAGTTTACTGCCACTGTAAACCAGGTTTTTGGCAATATTATTGATAGGCTGCATGTTGGGCTGGTGAAGGTCGATCATGATCATATCTGCCAGCTTACCCTCAGCCAGAATGTCTGCATCAGTAAGCTCCATAGAGAGCGCTCCGTTTACCGTAGCCATGGAAAGAACCTTGATGGCATCTACTGCCGCCGGATCATTCTCCTTAAGCTTGGCCAACGCTGTCACCAGAAACATTTCCCTGAACATATCCAGGCAGTTATTACTGGAGGCACCATCGGTCCCGATTCCTACCGGAATTCCCCGACGAAGGTACTCGCCTACAGGAGCGATTCCACTGGCCAGCTTGGCATTGGAGGCAGGGTTGGTGATCACACTAATCCCGTACTTTTTCAAAATCTCCATATCCTCATCCGTAATATGGACACCATGATAAATGGAACCGCCAAAATCAAACAACCTCAGAGACTCAAAGAGTGCAGGCGGCGTTATGCCATAACGTTCAATACATTCATCCACCTCGGCCTTCGTCTCGGACATATGCACGTAAAGGGGAGCCTGATATTTGTGGATCAGATCAGATACCGCCCCCAATAGTTCTTTGGAACAGGTGTATTCTGCATGAACACCCATCTTATAGGACACCAGATCATACTTTCCGTTCAGCTTGTTATAACGTTCCTCCATTACCTCAAGAGGAGGACCGAATTTATTCAGACCACTGACCAGAACACAGCGCATCCCCATCTCATTGCAGGCATCAGCAATGGTCTCCGGTGTCAGATACATATCACCTATGGCAGTAATACCACTGGTAAGATACTCTAAAATGGCAAGTTTTGTCAACAGGTAACAATCTTCACCCGTCATTTGGGCTTCCCGGGGAAAGATTTCCTGAGTCAGCCAGTCCTGCAGATTGTAGTCGTCACAAAGAGAACGAAAAACCGTCATTCCCGAATGGGCATGGGCATTTTTAAAACCCGGCATCAACAGATTTCCCTTGCAGTCAACTTCTCTCTCCCAGACAGGGGCCGCAGGGGCATCTTTCCCCTCCCCCACATAGAGAATACGATTATCCTGTACCCAGACTTCTCCTTCTATGATCACTCCAGCCTCTGCCATGGACATGATGCGGGCATTAAAAAAACGAATACTCATGCTTCCTCCCATTTCTACTGTTTCATCCAGCATATTTATTGATTATCCTATAGGTTTTATAAACAGTTTTTTCCAAATTTGATGACCGACTGAGTCAGCAGCTGCTTAAACTTAGGTGCTGCTATTCTGGCTGCCTCCTGTACCTCATCATGGGTAAGAGGATTAGGGCTCATCCCGGCCGCCAGATTACATACACAGGAAATTCCACAGATCTTCATTCCCATGTGGTTGGCCGCAATAGCCTCCACTACGGTAGACATTCCTACTGCATCTACTCCCAGCTTATGCAGAAGCTGGATTTCTGCCGGTGACTCAAAGGAAGGGCCTGTAAGCTGGGCATAGATTCCCTTCTTCAGCCCAATTCCATTCTCCTTTGCAGTTTCCTCTAAAATATCCTGAAGCTCCTTATCATAAACGGTAGTCATATCAGGAAAACGGGTTCCCAGCTCATCCATATTGGGCCCGATCAACGGATTGGGGGCAAAAAGGGAAATGTGATCCGTCAGCATCATAAAGTCTCCTGCCGTAAAGGAAGGATTGATTCCTCCTGATGCATTGGTTAAAAACAGGATTTTGGCCCCCATCATTTTCATCAGTCTGGTGGGTAAAACCACGTCCGAAATAGGGTATCCTTCATAATAATGTACCCTTCCCTGCATACAGACCACCTTCGTCTCTCCTACATAACCAAAGATAAACTTTCCTGCATGCCCGGGTACCGTAGAAACCGGAAAGCCTTCAATATCTGCATAGGAAAGCTCTGCCTCCACACGGATCTCATTGCCATAATCTCCCAGCCCTGACCCCAGAACGATGGCCACATCGGGAACAAATTTTATTTTCTCACAAATACTGTTATAGCAGCTTACCAGCTTATCATATGCCTGACTCATTTTACCTCACATTCTGCCGCACTAAGCAGCCTTTTCCATCCATATTTTTTCTAAAGAAGCTTCTGTTACTTAGCCCCTCATCTGTAAAAGACGCTGTTTTAATGTTTCCTCAATCCGATTCAATTCCACTTCTGCCTGCTGTCGCTTCTGTCTGCCTTCCGTCTGGATCTGCATTACCTCATCCAGTGTCTGGATCAAAAGCTGATTGGTTTCCGTAAGGGTATTGATATCCACGATACTCTGCTCTGCCGCTCTGGCTGTTTCCACTGAGGACTGATGTAAAACGGCAGCATTCTTTCGTAACAGCTCATTGGTCACGTCGGTCACTGCCTGCTGAGCCTTGGCAGCCTCTACAGAACGGTTCATCCCGAGAGCCAGCACCATCTGGCTCTTCCACAATGGAATGGTATTCACCAGAGTAGACTGGATCTTCTCCGCCATTACCACATCATTATTCTGGATCATGCGGATCTGCGGTGCCATCTGCAGGGAAATGGTCTTGGTCAGTTCCAGATCATGGATCTTCTTCTCAAAGCGATCCACCATGGCCTTCAGATCGTTTACTTCCTGGGCATCTTCAGCCAGTCCGCTGGCCTGTGCCTTATCCATCATAGCTGGAAGCTCTACGGTTTTTACCTGATTGATCTTCTGTTTACCTGCCAGGATATACATATTCAGCTCTTTAAAATAGTTTTTATTGATATCGTACATCTTGTCCAGCATGGCAGTATCCTTCATCAGCTGGACCTGGTGACCTTCCAGTACCTGAACCATGGTGTTTACATTGGATTCTGCCTTGGAATATCTGGCCTTCAGCGTATCCACCTTATTACCGGCCTTTTTAAATATACCGAAAAAGCCCTTTTCTTCTTCTTGTGCATCAAATTCCCTCAGCTCACCTACTACACCGGCCAGAAGATCACCCACTTCTCCCAGATCCTTGGTACGAACATTGTCCAGAGCAGACTGGGAAAAATCTGCAATCTTTTTCTGTGCCCCGGCACCATACTGTAATACCTGATTAGAGTTTTTCAGATCAATCTTCTCACTGAACTCCTGCACCATTTTCTTTTCTTCGGGTGTTAATGCAGTCTCCTCCAGCTCTTCCCTGATCTGGGCCAGCTCCTCTTCCTTCCTGGCTGTGGGGAGCTCCTTTTCCTCTACAAAGGGTTCAAAAGTAAGTGTGGGGGTGGATTCCAAAACCTCTGCATCCGTAAATTTGTCCATCCGCTTATCCTCTCTTTCATTTAAATTCATCAGAAATCAAACCTTCCTGAGACATCATGGTTTCCAGTACATCCAGATCAGTAGAAACGTCCAGTACATCCTCCGCAAACAGTTTTTCCCTGAGCTTGACGAAAGCTGCCTGAACCTTATCCAGGGTTTCTTCGATCTCCTTCTTACTTTCCTCCAACTGGGCACTGGGCAGATTTTCATTCTCAAAATCTCTATAGGTCCTGACTACCTTTACCGTCATGGGAAGATAATACTGCATGAACTTTCTGATATCCGTCATCTTTTCCGGCTTCCGCTTCACCTGCTCGAATATACTGCCTACCACATCTTCAATGGCATACAGCTTGTTACTGACCTCTTCTCCGGCTATTTCATCATTCAGTCTTCGAATCTCCCTGATGTATTCCTTTCCTTCCTCAAGAATACGGTCCAGCTCTTTTGCGGCAGGATCATTCTCTCTGGCCTGTTTTTCCTGTTCCTCCTTCTCCCGCAAACGTTTACTCTTTTCAGCCTCATTAAACTGCTGATAGGCCTGATTCGTTAACATGAAATAATTCTGTTTGGTATCCAGATGGGCCTCCAGAAACCAGCCCTCATCCATCATGTATTCCAGATCCTTCATCACTGTTTTTGGTTTCTTGGCCACCGTAGATGCCAGTTCCTCTATGGAGGCATATGGTCTGCCTTCAAAAACTCTCATATAGCGAAAATAACGTTCCAGACGATTCAGCCCCTCTCTGCCCTGCCTGACCTGGATGATTCCCGCCACGAGAAGGATACCATGAACGATCATCTTACTTAACAAGCTGAAAACTCCCGCTCCATCCGCAACCATCTGAGGCATGGTAATGAAGCCCACAATACCGATAAGCTGAAAAATAATTCCCCAGGTAACTTTTTTATTGGGACCGGATCTTCCCTTAGGCTTTTTCAATGCTGGCAGAAAGGCCTTAACCACCTGTTTGTTGGGTGTCGTATATTGATATTCATATAATTCCTGTTTTGCCATCCTTTGTTAAAGCCTCCTTAAATCTGCTTCCTTTCGGCACAAAAAATAGTAGCGCCATTTTGATAACGCTACTATTTTACCATAGGTAGATTCTTTTTGTATACCTATATTTTATCCCGTCTCTTACCGGGAGACAGGGTGCCTTTCAGATGAGTATAAAAATCATTCCTCCTTTGCTTTCGTTAAGGATTTTCTGCATGGTTTCCTGTAAATTCTGCTGACTTTCTTCTCCGATCCCGGCAATTTTATTCTGTATACCATCAAAAATCAGCTGTTCTACCGTCTTTCCAAAAATATTGGTTTCCCAGATTCCTTTTTCTGTTTCCCGTTCACTTTTAATATAGTCGATCAGGTCATGGGCCTGCTGTTCATTTCCGACGATAGGGGCAATTTCGGTCACTACATTGGCTCGGATCATATGCACGGAAGGACTTTCTGCTTTTATCTTCACCCCGAACTTATTTCCGTGTCTGACCACCTGGGGCTCCTCTAAAAGAATTTCCTCCCGGTCAGGAGTAACCACACCATACCCCCTCCGGCGAACATCTTCTACTGCCCCCAGGACCTTTTCATATTCTTTTTTTCTACCTTTATATCCTTTTAACAGCTGCAAAAGCTGATACTGGCTTTTCAACTCCTCACCTGTCAGCTCACTGAGCATATCATAATAATATCGTTCATCTACATCCAGGCAGAAAACCACCTTTCCGGTAGCCATGGACATTTCCGTACAGGTGCATCTGGTAATATACTCTCCTACCAGATCAGTCTCCTCCTGCAGCACATCCCTCATCTTCCCTATCTTTTCCATGTAGTTTCTGATTCTATTGATAATATCGGCCTTTAGTGGATGAAGATTTGGCAGACTTTCCACCCATTTGGGAACGAAAAACTCCATTCCCGATACAGGAAATTCCTCCAACACGGTTCTTAAACACCGATAGATATCCTCAATCTTCATCTGCATACAATTGATCGCCAGGGCTGGGACATCGTATTTCTGCCGGATTTCCTCTACTGTCCTGAGTGCTTCTTCAGCATATGGACGACTGGAATTTACCAGTACCAGAAAAGGCTTCTGCAAACGTTTCAGCTCATTGATGGTATGCCCCTCTGCCTCCAGATACTGGCTTCGCTCCAATTCTCCTATGGTTCCATCTGTAGTGATCACCAGTCCCAGCGTAGAATGGTCACTGATTACCTTCTGGGTTCCGATCCCTGCCGCCTTCGTAAAAGGAATCGCCTCCTCAGACCAGGGTGTCTTCACCATTCTTTCCTTTCCTTCCTCCATATGTCCGGCAGCACCCTCTACCATAAAACCTACACAGTCGATGAGCCTTACCCGGACCCGGATATCATCCGTCAGATTGATCACAGCTGCCTTTTGGGGAATAAATTTAGGCTCTGTGGTGGTAATGGTCTTTCCTCCTGCACTCTGTGGCAGCTCATCTCTGGCCCTGCTTCGTTCCTCCTCCGTCTCCATGGAGGGAAGAACCAGCAGCTCCATAAACCGTTTGATAAAGGTGGATTTTCCTGTTCTCACAGGACCCACAATTCCCAGATATATTTCTCCTCCTGTACGCAGCTGTATATCCTTATATAAATCGTATGTATTTTTAACCGGCTGTTCCATATACCCTCCTTATTTTCCCGAAAACCTGTTTCATGTATATGCAGGGTCTGCCGGAAAAAGACCTAAAAAGAGCCGTCTGCCCAAATTGGACAAACGACTCTTCTTTCTATGCTTCCTTTATTGAATAACCAACTGAGACCAGTTGTCGTCAGGTACAAAGGCAATATAGGTCTTACCGGTATTCAGGGTGATTTCATTGCCTTCTGCATCATAGTAGCGGGTAATGGAAATTTCCGGGTCTCCTCTCTTCGTCCAGGTGACCGGAATGGCCTTACCGTTGGTAAGATAATAGCCCTCTTCTGCTTCTGCAATACAGTTAAAGATCAGATAACCATTTTCATCATACTGATGGAAGGTACATTTCTGGATCAGGACATTTTTAAACGTAGTCTGCACATTATTATTTCCTGCATCCACATGGGCACTTCCATATTCAAAATATTTGTATAAACCGCTCTCCTCATCATACTCCAGATAAGAACCGTTATGCTTGAAAGGGAAAATAACCTTATCTGCGGCTATTGCTCCATCCTCATCTGACAAATTCACCGGATTAGCTTCTGTGGCAAACTGATAATGGGGACCGGGATAATATTCATTATATTCAGTAGAATAGCCCTTGCTGGCAAAATTCTTTTCCAGATCACCCGGCAATATGTATTCCGTAAATTCGTAAGGTTTACCATTTTTTACACGGGAAAAGGTTCCGCTGAAATTCTCTACATAATCCGGTTCCAGATAAGGATCATTATAAAATGGTCCGCCATCGTGACAGATTACTGCATTCCACTCTACTGCCAGTAAGATATTGGTCGGACGAAGAGAACGGATACTTCCCAACTGTTCAATACTGCCCCAATCCTTCACCAACACCATAAGACGGGTGATCCGGTCATTTTTGGTACTGTTCATCAGCTCATAGACAACGTCTGCCTGGCTGATACCAAAATGAGGCAATGCTGTCTTCTCATTATCCACCATAACCGCAATAGGTCTCTGATTCTTAAGCTCTTCGGAAATCAATTCGTTGGTCAGCTCGCTTCGGTACATGCCCTCCGGGATCACGTCCTCTACTACAACCTCTTCTTCTGTAGTCGGCTCTTCGACAGTTTCTTCCACCTCTTGCTGTACATCTACATTGATACGGTTTTCTACCGGTTCTTCCTCATTTCCACATCCTGCCAGACAGAAAGCAAAAATAAGGACCGCAAGAAGAATATTTAACTTCCCTTTCATCTGGTTTCTTCCTCCCCTATACACAAATAATGGTGGCTCTGCCACCTGTCGACAGTATTATACAGAAAAATTTCCCAATTTTCAACCCTTCATCTTTTAAAAGAAGCAGGATATAATGTTCTAAATAATAGCTTTTAAAACTATCCAGCCAACAAAAGGAGAGGAAAATATGGACATTACCTACATCTTTCACAGCAGCTTTCTTGTAGAGACCAATAGCTGCTACTATCTTTTTGACTATTATAAGGGAAAGCTTCCCGTTTTGAAAAAGGAAAAGCCCATTCTGGTTTTTGCCAGCCACTCTCATCCCGACCATTATGACCAGAAGGTGTTTTCCCTGCTAAAAGATCTTGGCATGAAAGAGATCACTGCTGTTTTATCCAAGGATATTCCCATAAAAGCCCACCCCGGTAACATTCCGGTTATCCGGGTCACTCACCATCAGGAATATGCGCTTCCTTATGAAACCCGTCTGGAAACCTTTCTGTCT
Source organism: Lachnospiraceae bacterium (assembly GCA_017439665.1). Taxonomy (GTDB): domain Bacteria; phylum Bacillota; class Clostridia; order Lachnospirales; family Lachnospiraceae; genus SFDP01. Next base: position 7,648 of record JAFSIS010000074.1, on the reverse strand, counting down.
ACCGACGAAGGTGTGGCCTTCCTATTGACCTGTCCCGAGGGCTGTATTTATCATGCTGGTGATCTGAATGACTGGGTATGGGAAGGTGAAGATGAACAGTATAATAAACAGATGACAGGAAACTACCGCCATGAGATCGATATGATGAAGGGTCGGAAAGTGGATGTAGCCTTTCTTCCTCTGGATCCCCGTCAGGAAAAAGACTATGCAAGAGGGGTTCTCTATTTCTTAAAGCAGGTAAAAGCAGGCCGCGTCTTTCCCATGCATTATTGGGAACAGCCACAGATCATTCAACAGTTTATTACAGAATATCCTGAATACCGGGAAATCATCGAATATACGGAAGGTAAAAATTAGTTCTATGTAATCTATTTTTGTTCCCAACTAATCGAAAAGGCATAAAAAGATGGAGTAAATACAAAAAATACTCCATCTTTTTTATTTAAAGCCAAAATTTTCTCAGATTTTAATCAAGGCCTTCTCAATAGTGTCAAGAAGCACCTGCTGATCAATGGGTTTTAGCAGATAGCCAGAAGGTCTTAAGTTTAAGACCGCCATAATATGGGACTTATCGGATACTGCAGTTAAAAATACTACAGGGATATCCTTCAACTCCTCATCATTTCTGATCTCTTCAAGCGTTCTTTTTCCATCCCACTCCGGCATCTCATAATCCAAAAGGATCAGGTCCGGTACTTTTTTCTTGGCCTGCTTAATGGCTGCCATGCCTGAATTTGCTACCATTACATCATAAGCTTTTTCCAACATCGCCTTAACGCTTCTGAGCAGAATTCCGCTGTCATCCACCGCAAGAATACTCTTTCTTTGCTCCGGTGCTTCTTCAACCACTGTTTCTTCTTCAACATCTTCGACTAAATCCAACATTTCCTCGCATTTTCTCTGAAGCATCCCCAGTGTGGTAGGACGGGTAATACATTCAAACTGTTCCTCCTCATAGTACTTTTCATATACCTTGCACTCCTCCTCGGTTCCAATAAGCAGTACAGGCCTTTTTGCCCTGCAGCCGGCAAAAAAATCCAAAACCTTCTTATCCAGTTCTCCCACACCTCTTAAGCAGACAACTACCATATCAAATTTATAAATCTTGGCTATCTTCTCCACATATTCAAGATTATCCATGCACATCTGTGTCGTAAACCTGGTTGATAAATGTTGATTCAAACTGCCAACCAGCTGATTATAATCCCCTAAAATAAGTATTTTTTCCATCACTTCATCCTCCGTTTTATTATTCTATTTCACTGATCATTGCTTCTATTATATCACTTACACCATCACAGTCCATATTGGTCACAAAAACACCGAGCTTTTCTATATTCACAGCAATATGTTCAGGATAAGCAAAACCCTCCAGCCTCTTCATTGCCTCATCCATGGCATCCATATCAAATTCTGCGGCCGCCGCTTTCAACCTTTCAAGATCAGTTTTGATAACAGTATAATCCCTTACCTCTTCTTTTGGCAAATTATTTGACTCATCATAGGAAAAATCAGCCACACATTCTGCTAACTTTTCCTTATAACCCAGCCATTCCCTGATAAAAATATCATGCAAAGAATCAATTACCGCTATATCTGCCCCGGCAGCAGCACTCTCAAGAACCCTTGCCATACCACCAAGAACTATGGCTCCGATAAGGTTCGCTGAACTCTTCATCGCATGTACCTTAATTCTGTATTGTGCCACCATGTCCTGATTCGTATTAAACTGTCTGTAAAACCCATCTAAGGTTTCTGCTTCATAGGCCAGCGTCTTATAAAAGTCACAAACCGTACCCATAAGCAGTTCATCATCCGGCAAATGCAGGCGTCCATAGCTCCAGTCAATTCCATCCACCATAGGAAGCTCCCTTGTCTCTCTGCCTCCTGTCCGGCTTTCTGTTCTGCCTTCTATCCGGCTTCCCACAGTTTCCACCGGTGCGGTATCCTCTTCCTCCTCCAAATCGAATCTGAGAAGCTCCCTGGGAAGAAGCTTTAAAATCATCTGCTCCAGTTTCTCCGGATTGATCGGTTTGGGAAGGAAGGCATCAAATCCTTCTGCCAGATACATTTCCTTGGCTCCGGTTATGGCATTAGCCGTAAGTGCCACAATCGGCGTATCCACACACCTGTTATCTCCCAGATTCTTCATCCGGTGCAAGGTCTCTATTCCGTCCATTTCCGGCATCATGTGATCAAGAAAAATCAGATCATAATGCTTATCAGCAACCTGCCTGAGTCCCGCCATTCCACTATCAGCCACATCCACATTGACCTTTGTATTCTTAAGAAGGCTTACAAACACCTTAAGATTCACCAAATTATCATCTACCACCAGAATATGGGCCTCCGGTGCAACAAAGGCTGAAGAATACGCATATTCCATAACCTGCCCACTAATCCGTTCCTCCAGATTGCCAATAGGAGTAGAATCCGCAATCTGCTGCTCCAGGGTGAAAAAGAACTTTGAGCCTTCCCCATATACACTTGCCACATTTAATTTGCTCCCCATAAGGTGCAGAAGCTGCGTTGTAATATTAATTCCAAGTCCGGTCCCCTCAATATTACGATTCCTCTTTTCCTCAATTCGTTCAAATTCCTCAAATAACCTGGCGATATCCTCTTCCTTGATTCCTATGCCTGTATCCTGCACGGAAAAATTCAAAACAGCCTTTCTTCCCTCAATTTTCCCCTCAATCTGAAGCATCACCTTGCCCTGAGGGGTATATTTGACCGCATTATTAAGCAGATTCACCAATACCTGGCGAATACGCACATCATCACCCAGAAGCTTTGACGGAATATGTGAATCCACATGAATCTCCAGCTCCAGCTTCTTTGCCTCTGCCTTCACTCTTATCATATTGGAAATATCATGCAAAAGACTGCTGAAATCATACTCAACATTGATAATCTCCAGTTTTCCGGACTCAATCTTGGAAAAATCCAATATGTCGTTGATCAGCGCCAACAGGCTGTGCCCTGCATTCTGAATATCCAGGGCATATTCTTTAATCTGCATATCCTTGGATTCTCTCAAAATCATGGTATCCATACCAAGCACCGCATTGATCGGTGTTCGGATTTCGTGAGACATCTGGGCAAGGAACTTACCCTTTGCCGCATTAGCTGCAATAGCCTCTTTTCTTGCTTCTTCTGCAAGCTCGGTGGCCTTCCTAAGCTGTTCATTTTTCTTTTCCATGAACTCCATTTCATGCTTTAACAGTCTGGCATTTTCTTCTACATTATGCGCATATCCTCTGGTTACCCGGTCAAAATGCTGATACAGCATGATGATGCTGAAAAACATGGTTCCCAGTCTGCTGAATTTACCCATGTCACCGACGGCCACCACATACATCCTCACAATATCAACGGTTCCGCCAATTCCCATAAAAAGCAGGCCCAGCATTCCTATAAGAATACTTTTGTCCTTCTTTTCCTTCATCAGATCAAGATAAGACTTGGCAACCACCAAAACGGTCAACGAGATCAATGCATGGGAGAGAAAAGCCATATTCATAAAATCCACCAGATTGGTAAGCTGCAGAATCATCTGCAGGGCTATGTTGGCACAGATCAGTCCAAGCAAGATCTTCCATCTCAGTTTGTATTTTCCCAATATCCCATTGGCATAATAAATCGCAATAAAGAACGGAATCATCATAACGCATAAAAACACCAGTACCGAATATAGCGTCTGATTTCCATAAAAAATATGCAGCACCTTGGTTTCAACAAAATAATACAGGGAAGTCACAATACAATATCCGCATAAATACTGCATTCCTCCATTATCCTGTCCTGATACCGTCTGGATAAGAAACAAGAGTAAAAATACGATTCCACAGATCAGAATGATGATATTGCAGATAATCCATAATAAATTATCCTGTAGCAGCCGGAGAATCAATACATCACGTTCACCAATCGTTATCCTGCTGGCTCTGGCTGCATAATCATTATAGGGCGAAACCATTTCCATTCTTATACTTCCCGTAACAAGGTCATCGGGAATATCAATAAAATTGTATACACTTCCGGGTGTTCGGCCAAAGCTTCTTTCATCCATTACCCCAAATTCATAAACAAGATCTTCATCCATCCACACTTTAAGTGTTTTATCTGCTGATAAAAAGGCCATGGTTTTGCCAAAATACTCTCCCGGAATAGTATTCTTAAGCACTATCACTTCCCCCGGCTCACTTTTTCCAAGATAGGGCAGTTGCAGAATCTCATCACTCTCCCCATTTTGCCTTACCATCTGCCAGCCGGTATTAAATTCATCAATCTGTCCTTTGGAAAGGGTCATATCATCCACGTTAAATGTAAATATCACAAAGAGCAGCAATGCAAGATTAAATCCTACGACAAGCCATACCGTTCTTCTAAAAAACTTCATAAAAAATCACCCCCTCATTCTCCTGACACTACAAAATGTACCATGGGTTTTTACTTCTATTCTTAGCCACATACAATGCCTTATCTGCATTACTGTATAATTCTTCAAAATCCCTTTCTGAGGCCTCTATAATTCTTGCAATACCGAATGACACACTGGCATTTTCAGCATACTTCTCATTCCTTATCCTATCCTTAAAATCAGCCAGTATCTTTCCGGCCATAAATTCAAGTTCCTTTACGTCAATGGCTTCCTTATAAAACAGACAGAACTCATCTCCACCTATTCTGCATGCCAGCACTTCCTCACCCTGGGCCAGCAGCACCTGACCAAACTTTGCAAGAATATCATCACCTGCCTGATGCCCGAAGCGGTCATTCACCTGCCTGAAATGATCCAGATCCATCATAAACAGACTTCCGCCGCCACCCCCATCCAGATACTCTTTTAATAGCGTCATAAAATAACTTCGGTTAAAAATCCCGGTTAGCGAATCCTTATGGGCCAGGTCACTGACCTGAGTCAGTAATCTGTGATGCTCGGTAATATTCAGCAACCACAGCATCTGCCCCTGCACATAACCGCCTTCTTTCAGATACTCCACACGCATCTCGTAGATATTATCCTCAAGCTCCAGGGTCTTTTTCCTCCCCTCAAATACCTCCCTTAACAGCTCATGCCTGTATGCATTCTGCTTTAAAGAAAGTTCTCCAAACAATTCTTTCATTCTTGAGTTATAATAAGTAATCTCATGATTATTATTAATCACCATAATCCCTTCCTGCCCATGATTCAAGGCATTTTCACCGGCGATGGCAATAGAGTCGAAGTAGCCGTACTTAACCAGTGCCATTCCCACCAGAATCACCGCACCCATAATTCCCAAACAGGGAATTTCGTAGCCTGCCGTAATCCCTGCAGACCTGATAAAATTAGGAATCCACGGACATACAATCGCCATAGCTGCACACAAAATCCTTTTTCGTTCAACACCACCGGATTTGCGAATTGCCAGAATACACATCAAAAGGCAGCCACCACATACGATCACCATATATCCCACAAAGGCATCAAACCCCCAGCCGTACTCCAAAACAAGCCTGGGAAAGGGACCCTCTTCATTTATTCCGATAAAGGTATAAAAAATCTGATTGTCCCGTGTCGTAAGGAGCATCCACATGATCACCACACCACAAAGACACTCCAGTGCATAAACAAAGGCTGGAATTTCCCTGCGGCACATCTCGCCCACAAACAGGGTAAATCCGATCATCAGTATACACTCTCCAAAATACTGCATAAGTGTTGCCGCATAAAATCCGCCAACATTCCCTGAGGTAATTTCCACAAGGAAACCAAAGGTATATGTACAGCCTGCAAGTACCAGAAGCAAAGTACCACTCTGTCCTCTTGAAGGCTTTGCCCACAACACCAAAAGCAGGATTCCCAGGCAGACAATTAACGCAATGACATGAAGCCCCACATACAGCTGATACAGCGTAATACCGTTAATCAGTGCTCTGATAGCGGCAAGCACCAGAAAATGCGCCGGATAAAAGAGATAAAAAAAGTATCTGCCAATAATATCTTTACCCTTTTCACCATTATAGTGCTTCAACAACAGCAGCGGTATCATAAAGCCCAGGAAATAGAGTTTATCATACCATGGCCAGTCATAATGGGAAAAATGCCATATCCTGTTCAGTTCAACAGCCGCAATTAAAAATATTTCTAAAGCGATGGTCAGGCCAACTACCCACACCGCCTGCTTCTTGAACTCTTTTACATAATAAAAAACAAGAATGTACAGCATAGGCATAATGATCCAGCCCCCAATGGTAATGGAAATACAAAATAATATACATACCAAAAGCAACTTTTGCCATTTCCTCAATGCTCTATGCTCAAGCACCGCCAAAAGCAGTACACCAAGCAGCAGGTCAAAAATAATATTCTGCCGGTAGTCATACAGCTCATGGAAAAATAAATAAAAAGGAACCATAGCAACCACACTAAATAAAGCCATACGCTTTATATAGCCTGTAACACTTGAGGTATGCCTGAACCCTTCTGCAATGAAGAAACACATAATTGGTATAGTAAGCCTTCCAATAACATGCATTACCTGTCCCAGGGGACTCATAAACTCCACAAATCCCCATGCCACATGATCACACACCATGGCACAAATCGCAATAAGCTTTAGCTGTGTACGATTCAATCCCTTCATGTTTTCCCCCTCTTCTCTTTTACACATAAAGCATAATTTTGACTTTAAAGATATTCTCTGAATGCTCTATCTCCATGGTTCCCTGATAAGTGTCTACAACCCGCTTCACGCTGCGCAGACCGATTCCATGGTTCTCTTTATCTGCTTTTGTCGACAAAAAGCCGGATCCATCTTTTTCCAGCTTACCCTGATAGCTGTTTTGCACACAGATAAATAGCATCCCCTTATGGTAGCCTGCCTCTACATTTAACCATTTTTCTTCCGAACTTTGTGCAGCATGAATCGCATTCTCCAGCAGGTTTCCCAAGATCGCATTCAGATCAAATGGTTTTATGCCCAATTCTTTGGGAATGTTGATTTGATAAGACACCTCATTCAGAACATCCTGAGCCCCATTGAGCAGATAATTAAAAAGGCTGTCCACCTCTTTGTTTCCGCTTCTGCAATATTCCCTGTCATTCTCAATAAACAGCTTCATATGACTGATATACTCTTCAATTTCTGTTCCTCTGTTCTGCCTTGCCATAGCACATAATTCATTCAAGTGATGTCTCATATCATGACGGAGCAGAGACATCTTCTCTTCACCTTTCATCATGACACCCAGCTGATGTGAATAGCTGGCCACCTGGCGTTCGAAAAACATACTCTCCTGCAGTCTTTCATAGGTTTCTATAAGGGCATCATATAAATAAAAGATCAATAAATTGATCAGAAGGATACCTGCACTCACAATAATGACAATGATTCTATTCTTTAAATGAAAATAGATCATACTATGTAAGATAAACAGGCTGATCACCGGAATCAGCATCAACAGATTCCCATATGGCGGCGTAGTATTTTTCTTTCTTTTCTTCACCATGAATCTTTCAATAACTCAAACTTCGCACTTAAATTTTAGCTATGCACCTTGAAAATTCAATACCTGGCAGTTATTCAATTGTCAATATTCAGATCTTAAGCGGCTTGGAGTTGCGTTTTCAACAATGCCGGAAGTGCATTCATAAATGCAT
>JAFSIS010000073.1 GCA_017439665.1 Lachnospiraceae bacterium | reverse complement strand
CGTGTCCTGATGGACCTCACGCCGAAGCCTGTGGGCACAATCGAATGGGAGTAAAGATCGTGTTACGGTGCGCTTCCCCTCTCGATAAAATAGCATAAAGTTTTCGCTGAATAGACCTTGAAGGATTTTTCCTTTGAGGTCTATTTTTTGCACCTAACTGTGGATATATTTGGGAATATCATGCCATGATGTTTATAAAACCGGAAATATATCATCTTCTTTCTGCTCTTTTGAGCGAAATAAAAACAGCGGAAATGATTTTGCAATGACACCTTTTTATAAGAGGATATTGTATTGGCAACTTTTTTAGATTAAACAGGGTGTTCTGACAACACGTTCTCTGCAGAGCCCGTTATCAATTCGTTATCAGAAAAAACCACCGGCAAAGCCGGTGGTTTTTTTCTTCAGAGACAGTTTCAGTAATGGAAACAGGGATTACATAAACAATACTTATGGCATGGAAAGTTTCGTACCATCCGGTAACAGAATATAGTCTACCTGCGAAAGATCAATCGTAGATTCCGATACCAGCTGGCTCATGCTTACAGAGCAATAAGGCGCACCGTTCATGCCAGTCAGAAGAATTTCATTTCCGTCTTTCATCACTACGGTAGCCTGCTCCTCGGGGAAGTCAAAGGCATGGGTACCTACCAAAGCAAGACCCTCAGGATGGAGAACAGCTGAGGTAATGGTGAAGTATTCGTATAGAGGATCCATGGCGCCTGTGAAATCTGTGACATAACCTGCCAGACTCTTCATGGTGACCGGATTGTTCAGCAGTTCTATACCGCCCTCAAATTCAATCATAGGAAGATCCTGAGGTTCCAATGGGAAAGTCTCCGCAATGGAATCTACATTCTCCTGCCGGACACCAGGCATGGGGATGATGGTTTTATCTGCCAGCTGAATATAGGCAACTTCATCCAGATCAATGGGCTTTTCAAAGCCGCTTCCGCCTGTAAAATCCATATGGGAACCATCCTGCATCACGATCCGTGACTGTACCCCAGTCCAGCAGAAGAAATCAGGACTGCCTTCTACATCTTCATGCATCAACTGAATGCCCAAAGCGCGAAGTTTAATGGAAGTGACTTTAAGGTCCTCAATCACATCCGTTCCGTCCATTTTCCAGCCAGTACAGGCCTTAGCTGTAATCGGTTCCGACAGCAGTTCGATCTGGCGCGGATCCCAATCATTTAGGGGGATATCGAATTTCCAAGTACCCTCCGTCAGCAATTCCTCTTGGCTATTCCTGGTTTCAGGATCATAGCTATGCAGGTAGAGATCTTCCCAGTAGACAGGGATAATATGGCCCATTGGATAAACCTTGCTGCCATTCTCCGGATAATCCCAGGAAGAAGTATACTCTTCCAGAATAAAATAACACGTATTCAGCTTACCGTCTCCATCGTCCTGACTGCTGCCATACACACCGGAGCCTGCGGAAACATGCACATTGTGATTTTCCGGGTCTGTCAGGGCTACTCCCTCCGGGGCGCTGATTTTCAGGGTAATCTGATAGCCGTATCCATCAGTAAAAGCGGAGAGAGGCTCAATGGTGTAACCGTTGATCTCCTGACCGGAGGATACTGCGTTGTCGGACAAGGATTCCCAATCCTCAATGAGCTTTGGCTCCAGGGAGAAATCAATGGCATCCGCCACCTGCTCCAGTTGTTCTTTGGTCATCAGATCAAATCGGGCTACAGGAACACCATCCACAGATTCCTCGTACATATTACGGATGATGTTCAGCTGCATGGAAACCGTATACCGTCCTGTATCGCAGAAGAACCAGGAAGAGGCGGACTCCT
>JAFSIS010000072.1 GCA_017439665.1 Lachnospiraceae bacterium | reverse complement strand
TTTTTAGGTTCAAAAGCTATATGGATAAAAAATTAAGCAACTTGCAGGAATATAATTCCTAAAAGATGAGGTTTTTTCAGAAATCCTCGTTCGGAGTGAAATTCCTGCTTATAAAAAACTAAGTTTCACGGATTCAGGTATCCCTTAATTGCCGGATCTACGCGATCAATTCCCGGATTTCCGCCTTCACCTTCACCAGCATTTCTTCTTCCACCATTCTCAGCTGTTCCGTCTGTGGAAGCCTTACCTCTTTAATAATCGTAGAAGGTCTTTTTCCGAAAACCAATACCCGATCCGCTACCATTAAGGCCTCCTCAATATCGTGGGTCACAAAGATCACCGAAGTGTACTCCGTTTTCCATATCTCCTTGACCTGCTTAAGCATCTCCAGCCTGAGTCCGTAATCCAGGGAACGGAAGGGCTCATCCATCAACAGCAGGCTGCTGCCGTAATAAAGGGCTCTGGCAATGCCGTAGCGCTGGCGCATTCCTCCGGAAAGCTGGGCCGGATAATAGTGTTCAAAGCCCTTCAGCTTCATCTTATGGATCAGCTCATGGATCCGGTCTTTATCCTCTTTTTCGCCTGCTACCCGGATATTCTCGTATACGGTCAGCCAGGGCAGCAGCCTGTCCTCCTGAAACACGTATCCGATTTTTCCTGCCTGATTATCGATTTTTCCTCTATCCTCTTTGATCAGCCCGGCGATCAGATTCAGCAGGGTGGATTTTCCACAGCCGGAGGGGCCGACAATGGCTACAATTTCTTTTCCTGCAATTTCCAGATTGATATTGGTCAATGCTCTGCCTGCACCTTCGTTTCCTCTGCGGTCTGCGTTCCACAACCGGTAAGGGCAAGCAGCATGGCTACTACCAGAAATAAAGCTTTTAGTCGTTTCATCATTAGTCTGCTTTGATTCGCATTAGTTTTAACTAACTCATAATAACACAATAAGCTGCTGTTATTTGTTGCTCAAGATACAAATAACGGCAGCTTATTGATAAGATTTATCGTTTTGTCCATACAATTATCCAAGAAGCAATCTCATACTGTAACCCAGTATTTTTTCTTTCCTTTCCCTCAGCATGATCTGATAAAATTCCTTCTGGACCGGCTCAATAAATGGTGTTTCCTCTACCAGTCGATTAATGCTTTTCATATCAATTCTTGGGTAGATACGCTTTAAGGCTGCATTACAGTCCTGATTTTCCAGGGATGAGATGAACTCAAAATAGGAGATTTTCTTCCCTTCTTTTTCCACTGCCGATGTCGGATACAGGAAGATCCTTTTGTCAATCTCTTCTTCTCTTTGCATCACACTCTGCATATCTTCTGCTGCAAGCTGCGGATAGAGGCAGGAACCGCAATCATATATCGGTGCCATTTCTGCTGCCAGCTTCTCTTCCTCGACCAGAACACCCCAGTTCCCATTATGGCGGTCAAAATTCCCTAAAAAAGCATCCGCAATAAACATATTCCAAAAAAATTCCTTCATTTCTTCCTGCGGTATAAGTGTCTGCTCCTCTATCGCTGCCATGATGGACGACAGTTCCGTACCATATCCATTCTGTTCGCTGTCAATACAGGTATTCTTTAATTGTGCAAACTCGATCAGTTTTTTCCCTTTTTCAGTAAAATCCCGACAGGCAACCACAATCTTTTCTTTTCCGCGGCGGTCTGTATAAGTTCCAAGCAGTGTATCCTGTACTTTGATTCCCAGCGAAGCATAGATATGGCAGGCAAGATATTCACTGATACAGCCATTGGAATAACTCATCTTCTTATTTTTTCCTGGTATGGGAGGAAATTTTAGCATATATCCATTTCCCTGATAGTTAATGTGAATCTTATTCCCGTTGGCTCCGCCATAAGCCTTAAATTTATTTATTTCACAAGCCGTAAAATCAATCATCGGTGTCCGCCTCCATGTCTGTAAACAAATACTTTTTTCGAAGATATTCTGCCTGTTCTTTGGTAATCCGTCCATCCCACTGGCAGGCATTAATGGAACCGTAGAGTTCTCCCAACAGGCAATCCATGTGGGATACCTCCTCTTTTTCTCCCTGAATATATTCATCCACTGCTTTCTGCAGACTCTCCGGCAGCCCTTTTTCCAGATACGTTTTGTTCTTTGGTTTCCCTGCCTTATCCATATCTTTTCCCGTTTCCAAAAGCAAAAGTTCTTCCATGGTTACTCCTAATACCTTTGACAGTTTGGCAAGTGTTGCCGCACTGCATCGTTCAAATTTTGTTTTTCCCGAACAAATATCTGACAACGTTACCCATGGCACTCCACTCTCCTTGGATAAACGATAGCGGGATAATCCTCTTTCCTGCAGCAGCTCTCCTATAGTCATGACCATCACCTCAGTTTTTGTTTTGTTTATTATATCGGTATTCCGATGGACTGGCAATAGTCTTCATTTTCCTATTAGGAAGGCCCTGCAGGTGTGTCCTCCTGCAGGGCCTTCCTAACTCACATGATTTATTCGAATTAGACACAACTAACCAATGCCAACATACCATGGTTTACTTTTTTATTCAATAGGTCTTATTGAGAGTTTTTCCCGTCCGTTGAATAAAAAACTAAATTCAGCATTCTCTTTTGAAAAGTAGAATTTACTCTTACTTAAATTCCATCTTCACATCATGTATGATTAAGATAAGGTTTCCATTCCGCATGAAAGGAGATTCTTATGTCAAACTTAATTCCTGGAAACCAGAAACACTTAACTGCTGAGGACAGAGTATTCATCGAAACATCCCTTAATAAGAACATGCCTTTTACCGAGATTGCCAAATATCTCTGCAAAGATCCATAGACAACTACCAAAAGCAACGGCTAATCTGCAGGCTGCTTTTCCACAACCACTTATGCTAATCAGGATCAACAGAGAAGCCACCCATGCGATCTCTACCCAGATGGACTGCTGCGTGAAGGCAACCACATATCTAACCCTATGTTGTAAAATTAACGCCTCATTCCGGGCGTTCGCAGTTATTATATCTGTTTTCTTCTTTCTTTTCTGCTCTGATCAGCCTTTTTAGCTCCAATCAGACAAAATTTTACAACAGGGGAAATTTATAAAAAGAACAGGCAGCCCTTCCCGGTCATTTGGGATAGACGCTGCCTGTTCTTTTCGCTGCGTATAAAACACAGCGAAGTAAAGTATGCATGTAGTATGTGATAAAATAAGGAAATTAATCAGAAGTTAGTTATATCTAACTCATAGTGATAATATCATGTTCATAGCAATAATGCAAGTATTGTTGTTGAGAGTTTTTATCAACTATTCAGGACAGCAGAAATATTCACAAACAGACTGTGAAAGCTCGCTTTCTAAAGGCTGTTTGTGAATATTTCTATTGAATGAATCTCCAAAGCGAGGAAATCCGCAGGATTTTCTAGCCTGTCCTGAATCGATATCCGTTTTGCACAAAATGATAATAATTATCATTTTTATTTCTTGACATTTCAAAAATCATAATGATATACTAATCACAGTTAGCAAGAGCTAATCAAGTGTCCGTTCAGGACGGCAGAGCCTGGAAAGCAGACTTTCACGGCCTATTGTGCAAATATTTCTGCTGTCCTGAACAGTTACCCTATATTATATTCATTATTTAAGGAGGATTTATTATGTCTTTAATCAACAAAGAAGTAAGTGATTTTTCTGTACAGGCATTCCAGAACAATGCCTTCAAAACCGTATCCAGAGAGGATATCCTGGGAAAATGGAGTGTATTTTTCTTCTATCCTGCGGATTTCACCTTTATCTGTCCTACTGAATTGGAGGATCTTCAGAACAAATATGCTGAATTTCAGAAGATCGGCTGTGAAATCTATTCCGTATCTACCGATACCCATTTCGTCCACAAAGCATGGCATGATCATTCCGAACGGATCGGAAAATTAGAGTACCCCATGCTGGCAGACCCTACTCATGCTCTGTCCAAAGATTTTGAGGTGCTGATCGAGGAAAGCGGTCTTGCGGAAAGAGGAACCTTCATCGTTAATCCTGAGGGAAAGATCGTTGCCTATGAAGTAAATGCAGGCAACGTTGGACGTAATGCAGAGGAGCTTTTACGTAAGGTTCAGGCAAGCCAGTTCGTGTACGAGCATGGTGATGAGGTTTGTCCTGCAAAATGGCAGCCCGGTGCTGAAACCTTAAAACCCAGCCTTGACCTTGTAGGCCAGTTATAAGGAGGTTGAGGGTATGGTGAAAAATTTATATGATGTGATTATCATCGGCGGTGGGCCCGCAGGGCTTACCGCCGCCCTCTATCTTGCCAGAGCGAAATACCGTGTTCTCGTGGTGGAAAAAGACCATTTTGGAGGACAGATTACCATTACCTCTGAGGTAGTAAACTATCCCGGAGTAAAGCGTACCAGTGGAACGGCCTTGACCGAGACCATGCGCCAGCAGGCAGAAAGCTTCGGGGCAGAATTCCTTTTGACTGAGGTAGAAAGCCTCTCTATGGAAGGGGACGTAAAAACCGTCAAAACTGCCCGTGGTGAATTTTCCTGCTTCGGTATTCTCCTGGCAACGGGTGCCCACCCCAGACAGATCGGCTTCAAAGGTGAGTCTGAATTTCGTGGCCACGGAGTAGCCTACTGTGCTACCTGTGATGGTGAATTTTTTACCGGCAAGGATGTCTTCGTTATCGGTGGCGGCTTTGCTGCTGCAGAAGAAAGTGTATTCCTGACTAAATATGCCCGCAGTGTTACCCTGCTCATCCGTGAGGAGGACTTCACCTGTGCTCAGTCTGTGGCAGATGGGGCCAGAAATCATGAAAAGATTACCATTCATTACAATACCGTGGTAGAGGAAGTGGCCGGTGATTCCCACCTGACCAGCATGCGTTACCGCAATCTCAATACCGGGGAAGTGACCACTTACACCGCAGATCCCGGAGATACCTTCGGTGTATTCGTCTTTGCGGGATATGAACCGGCAACCACTCTGATCAAGGACATTGCCGATATCGATCCCTTTGGTTATGTGATTACCGATAAGAGCCAGAAAACCAGCGTGGATGGACTCTATGCCGCCGGTGATGTATGCATCAAGCCTCTTCGTCAGGTGGTCACTGCCGTAGGTGATGGGGCCCTTGCTGCCACCGAGCTGGAAAAATATGCAGCACAGATGCAGAAAAAAACCGGGCTTCGTCCTGAGTTTAAGGCTCCTGTCTCCTCTCCCTCCCAGATGGATTCCTCTGAAGGCGAGAGTAAGGCTGCCGGGGCAAATGGCCTTTTCACCCCGGATATGCTGGCCCAGCTGAACACCGTATTTTCCAAAATGGAGAACTCCCTTATTCTGAAGCTCTTCTTAAATGATAAACCGGTATCCGGTGAGCTGCAGCGGTACATGACTGAGCTTTCCTCTCTTACCGATAAGCTGAGCCTGGAAGTGGTTTCCGGAAATGGTCTGGCCGAGGTTGAGGAGGAAGAACGTCCCTGTGTTCGTATTTATCGTCAGGACGGAAGCTTTTCCGGCCTCGCCTTCCACGGTGTTCCCGGTGGACATGAGTTTACCTCCTTCGTTCTGGGGCTCTATAACGCAGCCGGTCCCGGCCAGGCGGTGGAGGAAGAGGTGATGGCTGGAATCAGGGCCATTAGCGATAAGCTTAATCTGAAAATTATGGTTTCTCTTTCCTGTACCATGTGTCCGGAGCTGGCAACCTCAGCACAGAGAATTGCAGCCGAAAATCCCAATATTACTGCGGAAGTATTCGACTTGAACCACTTCCCTCACCTGAAGGACAAATACCAGGTAATGAGTGTGCCCTGCATGGTAAGGGATGACGGAAAATTGAGTTTTGGAAAAAAGAACAGCCGACAGATCCTGGAATGGCTGGGTGAATAGAATCCTAAACTCTCATACAATTTATGCCACCATAAATAAAAGCAATATGACAAAAAAGCAGTCCATATCAGCATGATTACTGGTATGAACTGCTTCTTTTGCTACTATGCTTAATGCACAACAAGATAGCTTTTGACTGTGAATGCCGTGGAATCCATGGGCTGTTTTGTCTGCCGGAAAGGAAACTAAAACCTTTCCCGAAGAGGCTATATTCCCATGGTTCCGTCAGCAAGATCCTTTGCTGCAAACGGGATAAAGTAAAACGGTATGGTGAGCAGCTTTTTCCCCTGATCATAACCGTAATTGTTTTTAGAAACCTTAATGGCATATTCAAACCTGTTATGGTTTGAGAATTTCTCAAGGGAATTAAGTGTTCCCCTGCCTTTTTTGACGTCAATCGGATACAGCTTGTTATTCGATTCAATAATAAACTCAAGCTCGCAAGATGCCTTTCCACGCCAATAGAACAGCTTATGCTCTTTTGCAATCAATTCATTAGCAACAAAGTTTTCAAAGAAGATCCCCGACAGGGTGTTTTCCCTTTCACCGGATATAAACGAAGCCGCATTAATTCCGCTTTGGTATGAGAACATACCAATATCTGCGAGAAACAAACGGAAGTTACTATCGTTATCCGGCATAAGCGGCATTGTAATATGCTCTTTCAGTTGGAAAGACTGATTAATCACGTGTGCCATTGTGAGCCACTGAATAGAGGTTGCAAAATCTCTTGTTTTGCTTTTTTCTTCAATAAGTCCTGGAGAAAAGTTTTTGGATTCTTTGTTCAGTTCCCTGTAAATATTTTGGAACAGAGCACGGGAACGCAGTACCGCCTCCCTGCTTGCCTGATAAAGTTCCATATCCGAGAGATAATTATCGTACAACACTTTGAGAATTTCTCTTGCTTCCAGAAGACTGCCCTCCTCAATATAGGCTTCTACTGCTTCGGGCATACCGCCTACAAGCAGATATTTATATACCTGTTCCATTGCCAGTTCGTGAATCCGGCTATCCAGAGGCTGCCTGGTTTTATAGGCCTTTTTAACAGCATTATAGAGCATTTCGTTACTGTTCATCAAAAATTCATCAAAGGTCATGGGATAAACCGTTATTTGATTGATTTTTCCTACGGGGAAAAGAAATTTATCATTATCCCTTGAACCTCTCTTATGTGTTTCTCTTTGGAGCCTGATACGCACCATTGAACCGGTTGCAATAACCGGATTTTCCCTGAAATCCTGACAAAAATATTTGAGCGAAGAAATAATATTAGGACATTCCTGAACTTCATCAAAAATCAATAATGTCCTTTCGTTGATCTGCTTTCCTTTACGCAGCGAGATATATTCAATGATTTTTTCTGCATTAGCGGTTTGGGAACAGAACTCACGAACTTCATCCTCTTTTTTGCAGTCCACATAAATGTAGTTGTTTTTATAATGGGTTTTAGCAAAAATTTCCAGAACAAGATAGGTTTTTCCCACCTGCCTTGCTCCCCAGACAATTAACGGTTTTCTGCATTTACTATGATTCCAGTCTGTCAATTTTTGCAGGGCCATTCGTTCCATAGATAAACCTCCAAGCGTATGATGAGTGTATTATTTCATAACTTGCACCAATTTTCAAGTTGATTGTTAAGTTTTTTGCACCTTTTTATTGCTTTATTTACTAATTATTTTCACTTTTATATTTTAGTCAATCTACTAATGCCCAGACTTCAGCTCCATACTCCAGTTTTTCGTCCTTTCGCCTATGGTATAGCATCATCAGAAAAACAAAAAAAAGCAGTCCATATCAGCATGATTACTGGTATGAACTGCTTCTTTGTCTGTCATGTTAATGCACAACAGGATAAGTAAGGTATGTATAAAATATGTATAATAGTAAGAAGAACAGTCATATCTATGATGAATGCAAAAAGTCTGTTGTCTTTAAGCAACCACCGTCATCTCCAACAGGCTTCGTCCGGCCGCAAATACCTGAGAGTAGACTCTGTTGCATTTTTTCAGCTTTTCAAAATATCTGCCGGTCTCCTGCTCGTTGCAATAAACCTTCCAGAAGCCACAGCATTTACAATTCTTTCCCTCATTTTGGATAAATCCGATTACATCCTCAATGGGATAACCCAGAAAAATTCCGATTTCGTGAGGAAAGCAGTCACTTTCCTGTATCCTCCTTTTCAGATGGCTCAAATAGTTATCTGTTTTCCTTCCTGAGTAGCCATATTGCTGTAGCAATTCTCCGACTCCCTCTTTTTTTAATTCCTTTTCCAATAGAGTGGGCCGATAGAGATATAGCAGAACAGCCTGCTTCCGCCAGGCCAGAACATCTATGTATACTCCTTTAGCTTTAAGCCTTCCACTGAGCTGTGCCAATTCCCGTAAAACAGTGGTCAGTGAAGAATAGTGATAGCTAAAAAGCCCGGCACACTTGATTCCCGCAAGAGTAGGTGCGCAGTTATTGATCAAATGCTGTTCCAGCATATTTCCCTCCACTTTCTTATTTTTCTTGCACTCCTGCCCCACTCTTAAACAGCGGCCAGTGCCTCTCCCAATGCTTCACAGTCTGCCAGTGCGTCCCCATCCGGTGTTTCCTGGCAGATCAGGCCTGCTCCACGTAAAACGGCAGCACCTGCTCTCTCCATCCTGGATACCCAGTCATCCATCCATTCACCATTGCCCCAGCCATAGGAACCGAATAAGGCAACGGTTTTGCCACTGACAAATTTTTCCACTTCACAAACGAAGGGTTCCATTTCATCCTCTTCCAGAACCTCAACGCCCATGGAGGGACAGCCCATGGCAAAAGCCCTGGCCTGTTTCAGCTCCTCCAAAGAAGCCTGTGCCACGGTAAGGACTGCTGCTTCCTTTCCTGCCTTGCTAATTCCTTTTCCAACGGCATCTGCCATCATCTGTGTATTTCCCGTCTGGGACCAATATACCACATATACTTTATCCATTGTTACCTCTCTTTCTCCTGATTAAATCAGATATTTGTTAATGCTTATTTAAGTTAGTTATTTCTAACCTAAGGAGATAATAGCACGCCTGCATTCTGAATGCAAGTAGTATATATGATAGTTTTTATCAATAAGAAAGCTGCCTTTTCCCTGTTTTCAGGCTCTCCTGTCCTATCTATAAGGGGCGTATAATTCTTAAAAGAGCTTACTGTTTATCCACTTGTACGCATTTGTGAAGGCTTTGTAGACATAAGAGCGGACTTTAGTCCGATATTTGGCTACAATGTCCGCAGCAACAAGCGAACAATGGATAACAGTAAGCTAAGAAAGAATTATGCGCCCCTTATCTTTACCCTTTCCTCTTCCACCTCAGAAGAAGGGCTGAGTTAACGATCACCACTACGGAACCGGCATTATGTACCAAAGCTCCGATGACCGGTCCCAAAAGTCCTGTTATGGCAAGGGCAATAGCCAGGAAGTTCAGCCCCATGGAAAATGTCAGGTTCAATTTGATCGTGGACATCATCCGTCTGGACAGAGCCAGTAAGTGGGGCAGCTGACTGATCTCATCATCCACCAGAGCGATATCCGCCGCATCCACGGCAATGTCACTTCCTACACCACCCATGGCGATTCCCACATTGGCTTTTTTCAGGGCCGGGGCATCGTTGATACCGTCACCGATCATACAGACATCCTTTCCTTCATCCTGACATAGCTGAATAAAATCCAGTTTATCCTGGGGAAGGCAGTTTGCCCGGATTTCACCGATACCCAGCTGTTTTCCAATGGTTTCGGCTGCCTTTTGATTGTCTCCCGTAAGAAGCACCGGCTCCATTCCCAGGGTCTGTATCTGTCGAATCATTTTTGCCCCCTCTTCTCTGAGGGGGTCAGACAGGGCAATGAAGCCTGCGATTTCCTCCTCTATGGCAAGATAGGTAAGGGTACAGCCTTCATTCAGATATTTTCCCGCCGTCGTTGCAAGGGTATGGGAAAGAGTTAGTTCACGCATCAATTTCAAGTTGCCTGCCCTGATCCTTTTTCCCTGACAAAGGGCGGTTACGCCCTCACCCGGAATCATGGTAAATTCCTCTACTGCCGCTAACTCCTTCCTGCCTTCCTTCTGATAGCAGCCAACGATGGCTTTTCCCAGGGGATGCTCTGACAGCTTTTCTACCGCTGCTGCCAGGCCATAAATCTCTTCCTGTGTATGGCCGGATACCGTTTCCACGGCACAGACATGAGGAGTTCCATAGGTCAGTGTACCGGTTTTATCAAAGGTAATTTTAGACACCTTTGCCAGACGTTCCAGGGCATCTCCTTCCCGCACCAGAAAGCCGTGCTTTGTGGCATTTCCGATTGCTGCCATAATGGCTGTAGGCGTAGCCAGAACCAGTGCACAGGGGCAGAACACAACGAGAATGGTTACTGCCCGGATGATCTCTCCGGTAAACAACCAGGTGAGTGCTGCTGCAGTCAGGGCAATGACCACGATCCAGGTAGCCCATCGATCTGCCAGCCCCACAATTTTTGCTTTTCCTGCATCTGCCGACTGTACCAGACGGATCATCCTCTGGATAGAGCTGTCCTCTCCCACCTTCGCAGCCTCCATTTCAAAGGCACCGAACTGATTTACCGTTCCGCTTAATACCTCATCTCCCACCGTCTTATCCACAGGCAGGGATTCTCCCGTCATGACAGCCTGATTAACGGAGGTCTGCCCACTCAGAATCACGCCATCAACGGGTATGGTTTCTCCCGGAAGCACACGGATTCTGTCCCCTATCTTTACCTCTTCGGCGGGAATAATATTTTCCGTTTCTTTGGCGAGAACTCTGGCAGTCTGAGGTGTCAGATGAACCAGACGTTCAATCCCTGCTCTGGCCTTCTCTACTGTCAGATCCTCCAGCAGGGCTCCCAGCTGCATGATAAAGGCCACCTCACCGGCAGCAAAATCTTCCCCGATCAGAACGGAAGCAATCAGGGCAAGAGAAACCAGTACATCCGCCTTGATATCAAATTCTGTCACCAGCCCGATAATCGCTTCCAGGATAATGGGAAGCCCGCAGAGAATAATGGCTGCCCAGGCAGCATCAAAGGGTAGAGAAACCAGATCAAAAATACTGATAACCAAGGCTATCCCCGATATGATCAGGCAGGTAATATCCTTTTTTGTCCCTCCCCATTCTAAAAAATCTTCCAGCTTCTTAATCATGTTATCCATAGCATACCTCTTTTTCTTTTTTGAGCAATGAATAACTATTCAGGATAAGCTCGAAAATCCCGCAGATTTCTTCGCTCCCCTGAATAGTTACACAAATTATACCCATAGGGGTATAGGCTTGTCAATGGCATTTCTGGCAAGAAGAAGTCAATAAGCCGACAAAAGACAGGATGGGAGATATTGGTTGTTAGCTGAGCGGGGTATATAGATTTTTTTCTTGCTGTAATACCCATTTTTTCTCTTTTTTATCAATTTTACCTCTTCAATAGGCCTTATTTGGGCATTGGAGGCTTTTTCTTCTTCCTTTGCCCAATTTTATTTTGAATTTGGGGCACTATAGCTTGAAAAAAATGTATATGCCCAAAGCTTACCTGGTCGGCAGCCCAATCTTCCTCCGGCTGGCAGCACAAAAGGGCGTCCTCTGGTACAAAGTGAGGCTGGTAGCGCCAAAATACATTTCAAATTACATTCTGCAAAAAAAGAGCCTGGCCAACGCTCGAGGGTTGGTCAGACTCTTATCTGGATCAGATCTATTTCATATTGGCAAAGCGTTCTACTGCTTTGGTAAAGCTCTCGATGGTTTTTTCCGGATCACCATTCTCAATGCCGTCTCTGACACAATGGCGGATATGTCCCTCAAGAACCACCTGTCCTGCCTTATGCAGAGCCGACTTTGCTGCATTGATCTGGGCCAGGACATCCTCACAGGGCACATCTTCATCCACCATCCGATCAATGGCCTGCACCTGTCCGATAATTTTTTTCAGCCTGCGATGCAGGTTATCCGCATCCATACATTGCCTCATCTTTCTTCCTCCTTTTTGATCCTTGCCTTCTCCTTCTTCATTTCCACCAGATGCTGAAGGCTCATTATGGGCCGGTGAAAAATCATCCTGGGTGCGGAATAACGCATGACCTTACAGATCTCCTCCCGCATTGCCGGCTTATAGCAGTGTACCTGGCAGTTGGAGCAAAAGGTCTTTTCTTCCATAAAAGGGCAACTGTCGCTGCGGCTTCTGGCATAGGCGTCCAGCCTGGCACATTCCCCACAAAGCCCCTCCTTCGTATGATGCATTTTTTTACAGTACATCCTGATCATCAAGGTGACTACCGTTTTTTCCCGCTCCCGCTTAGTCTGTATCGTTTTTGCCATGGGCCTTTATTTCCTCTTTCGCTACATCTTATTCTCAAAACTACATCGGCATATCAAATATTGATTTTGCTGTGATGATACCTATGCTTTTTCTCTGTTTTTCTGCTCTGCTTTTGCCAAAAATCGTTCGTTATCGATGATGAAGCGTTCATGCTCACCCTCCCCGATAAGACCGCAGACATCGTAAGCCTTTACGGTGAAGACCAGCCTTTTACGGTCAACCTCAGTAACCAAAGTTTCGAAGGAAACCTCCATTCCCACGGGAGTAGCTGCCAGATGGCTTACACTGATCCTGGTCCCTACCGTACCCTGTCCCTCCTCCAAAAAAGAAGTCACACTTTTGTAGGCCGTATTTTCCATTAAGGCGATCATCTGAGGTGTTGCCAATACCGGCAGTTCTCCGCTTCCCAGCCTCTTAGCCGTCATTTCCTCTGTTACCACCACCGTCTGTTTTCCGATAATTCCTGCTTTTAATTCCATGTTTCCCTCTTCCTTTCCCAAAACCTTATCTTCTTCGTAACGGTTCAGCCTTCTGCTGAACCGTCACACTTCTTTTCCTCTTTACCCTGCTGCCTCTTGACAAAACATGTGGGGCTTGTAAGGAGACACTGATATTTTATCATTATACCAGACCTGGAACAAAAAAACTAATTTTTTCCCAAAGCCTTTCCTGAATCCTTTTTCTCCCTGCCACTTTCACATTGATAGAAAAAGAAAGAACTGCTAAAATGTAACTATTCAGAGCCATGCGAATTGATGAAAGCAGACCGGATAAACTTGCTTACAAAGGGCTGTTTTCATCAATTCATATGGCCAATGGGGTTCTGAAAGGATAATTTGATTGAAATGAAAACCAATTTGCAAAAAACAGGCACTTCAAAACCAGTAACCAAAAACCCCGCTTCCAATGCCTTCTCTGGCAGAGCCGTGAAAAGGCCGACAAAAAGCACCGCCTCCCGCTGCCCTGTCAGCAACAAATGCGGTGGCTGCCAGTATGTAGATATCCCTTATCAGGATCAGCTGAAACAAAAACAGAAACTGCTGACCACCCTTTTTTCCTCCTACGGGAAGCCTCAGCCCATTATGGGCATGGAGCTGCCTGACTTTTACCGCAATAAGGTTCATGCTGTTTTCGGGCTGGACAGCAAAAGAAAGCCTGTTGCCGGTGTATATGAAGCTGCCAGCCATCGGATCGTTCCTGTAGAAAGCTGTTTTCTGGAAGATCAGAAGGCCACTGCCATTATCCGGACCATTAAAGGGCTGCTTCCCTCTTTTAAGATCAAGGTATACGATGAAAACAGCGGCTACGGACTCTTACGCCACGTGCTCATCCGTACTGCCAGGGAAACCGGCCAGATCATGGTGGTTCTGGTACTGGCCTCTCCCATTCTTCCCTCCAAAAATAATTTTGTAAAGGCTCTGCGAAAGGAACATCCGGAAATTACCACCATCGTCATCAATGTGAATGACCGCAAAACCAGTATGGTTTTAGGAGACAAGGAGCAGACCATCTACGGCAAAGGTTATATCGAAGATGTGCTCTGTGGAAAAGTCTTTAAGCTTTCTCCCAAATCCTTCTATCAGGTCAATCCCGTCCAGACCTCCCGGCTCTATGAAACAGCCGTTTCCTATGCCGGACTTACGGGAAAGGAAACGGTTCTGGATGCTTACTGCGGTATCGGCACCATCGGGATGATCGCGGCTGAAAAAGCAAAGAGGGTGATTGGTGTGGAACTGAATCAGGATGCGGTTCGGGATGCGGTATATAATGCCAAAAAGAACGGCATAAAAAATATTCAATTTTACCAGAAGGATGCAGGACAGTTCATGATCCAGCTGGCTGAGCAGAAGGAAAAAGTGGATGTGGTCTTTATGGATCCTCCCAGAGCCGGCAGTGATGAAGCCTTTCTTGGCTCTGTCATCACCTGCTCTCCCAAAAAAATCGTTTATATCTCCTGCAATCCCGAAACACTGGCAAGAGATCTGAAGTTTCTGACCCGGAAAGGCTACAAAGTGCAAAAAATCCAGGGTGTGGATATGTTTCCTCATACGGAACATATCGAGTGCGTGGTATTGCTGTCAAAAGTACAGAATTGAATGCCGAAAAAGGCTTGAAAATAAAGCATTTCCGAGAGTTGGAGGTATTCTTCCGGCTCTCGGATTTTTTCGTTTTCGGAGGTTGCTGCCCCGAAGGAAACAAGGGTTGAGTTGACGGGTTGAAAATTAGCAGGGTTGAGTTGACAAGATGATTGTGTGTAAGGTTGAGTGGATAAGAAGAGTGTAGAAGTAAAATAGAACACGATATTCATATCATGTCACGTGCAGGTCTTGTATTTTTGCAAATTGTATGTTACAATAATTTATCTTATTTGTGCTAGAACTAACAATAGTTTCGAATAGGAGCGGCAAATATATGATTAAGAACAATATAGAAGTAGATGTAAAAGTAAAGTGCATAGAGAACGGAACTACCCAGGTGCAGCTTGCGGAAACAATCGAAACTACGGGTCAGTATGTAAACCGCATTATCAAAAAGCAGGACGGTGCTGTAAATAAGACCTTCGTGCAGATGCTTGAGGCTTTGGGTTACGATATTGAACTGACTTATGTGAAAAGAAAATGTGACACCACCGGTGACACTTTTTGATGGAGGTGCCAAAGATGGCAAAAAAGAAAGATGAAATAAGCATTCGCTCAAGTGCGGCGGAATACCTGACCTATGTTGCTTCTGTGGGAGAACAGGAAGACAGCATTGAAATGCGTTATGAGGATGAAAATATATGGCTCACACAGAAAATGATGGCTACGCTTTATGACGTTGCTCTGCCGACAATCAATGAGCATATCAAAAAAATATATGCTGACAGTGAATTGGAGGAGTCGTCAACTATTCGGAAATTCCGAATAGTTCAAGCCGAGGGTAATCGCCAGGTTCAGAGAGAAACAAACCATTACAACCTGCAGATGATTATTGCCGTTGGATTCAAGGTGAATAATGAACGTGCAGTGCAGTTCCGCAAATGGGCAAATAGCATTGTGAAAGACTACACCATCAAAGGCTGGGTTATGGATGATGAGCGTCTGAAACGAGGCACATATCTGACAGATAAATATTTTGATGAACAGCTTGAACGCATCAGAGAAATCCGTGCAAGCGAAAGAAAGTTTTATCAGAAAATTACAGATATTTATGCCACGGCAATAGACTATGACAAAACATCCGCAACAACAAAAAGGTTTTATGCTGCGGTTCAGAATAAAATGCATTTTGCAGTTCATGGGCATACGGCTGCTGAATTGATTGTAGAACGTGCCGACCACCAAAAGGAGCATATGGGACTTACCACATGGGCAGATGCTCCGGACGGCAAGATTAAAAAGAGTGATGTGACGATTGCAAAAAACTATCTGAGTGAAAACGAACTGCATCAGTTGAACCGTATGGTAACTGCATATCTGGATTTTGCGGAAAATATGACGTTAAGACGTATTCCCCTCACTATGGAGGATTGGGAAAAACGACTCAACAGTTTTATTGAAATGTTTGATTACGGTATTCTACAGGATGCCGGAAAAGTTTCCGCTGAAATAGCCAGGCTTCACGCTGAAACTGAGTTCGAGAAATATCGTGTAATTCAGGACAGATTGTTTATGTCTGACTATGACAGATACTTGCTTGAGCTGGAAGAGAAAATGAAAGAAGAGTAAGTAGGAAATTTGAATTTTACATTGCCTTTGCCCGTAAATAAGGTGGTGCAACTGGACTTAACAGGATTGTTAAAGAGCGTTGACAGATTGATTGCTATGGTTGGTAGTGTTTTTAGAAAAAAAGTAATACGATACTTTCATCAAGTGATATAAGGAGGAAACATTGATGAAGAAAGGTATTATTTATAATCTAAATCCGTTCAACAACGAAACAAATATGTCATCTGCTGAATACATAATAAAGAAATTATTGGCATTCATCCTGATAT
>JAFSIS010000071.1 GCA_017439665.1 Lachnospiraceae bacterium | reverse complement strand
GGATTAGGGAGACAGCAGGGAAAGAGATCCTGCACAGATGTTGCTTAGAAGATGTATTCGGTTTTGAGGGTACTTATCCATAAAGTGCAGGCTGATGTAAGAGAATAAATTGGGTTCTGTCCGAAAGGATAGAACTTTTTTATTAGAAGCAGGAATAGGATGATAAGGTACATAGAATTAACTTTTTTAAAAATTTTCATATAATTACGCACAAATTGTCTAAATTTTTAGAAAAGATGTTTGCTTAAAAAATTAAATATGTTATAATGACCCTATAAGTATCGAAATAGACTCATATATCAGATAGGTCTATACGAATAAACTAAAGAGGTGATAGTATGGATACAAAAATTCTTTTGGAAAATGGTACGAACGAGTTAGAGGTTTTAGAGTTTACCCTGGATGGTAATTCTTACGGAATCAACGTAGCTAAAATACGGGAGATAATTACTTATCAGGATGTTACACCTGTACCTAACGCTCATCCCAGTATAGAAGGAATTTTTATGCCGCGTGATGTGATGATAACAGCGATCGATCTGAAGAATTGTTTACAACGCGGTACATCTGAACCTGGTGGTTTATTTATCGTTACGAATTTTAATAAACTGGATATTGCTTTTCATGTGGATGAAGTATTGGGTATTCACAGAGTGTCCTGGGGAGATATTATTAAGCCTAATGCTACTGTTTCTACTACAGAAGAGGGTGTTTCTACAGGTATCATCAAAAGAAATGATAAGTTGATCATTATTCTTGATTTTGAGAAGATTGTTACTGATATTAATCCGGAGACAGGACTTAAGGTTCATGAGATCGATGAACTTGGCGAGCGCAATCGTTTGGATATTCCTATTTTGATTGCTGAAGACTCTGTCTTATTGAATAAGCTGATTGTTGATTCATTGAAGAAAGCTGGCTATGAGAATTTAATTCATACAGAAAATGGTGAAGAAGCGTGGCAGATTATTGAGGACTACAAGAAGCGTGGAGATATCCTTCAGCATATAAAATGTGTGATTACGGATATCGAGATGCCGATTATGGATGGTCACCGTTTAACTAAATTAATTAAATCTGATGATGAGACGAAAGATATTCCCGTAGTAATCTTTTCTTCCCTTGTGAATGAGGAAATGAGGAGGAAAGGTGAAGCTTTGGGAGCAGATGCTCAGTTGTCCAAGCCGGAGATTGGTAACCTGGTAAGAGAAATTGACAAACTGGTTCTTGATAAATAGAAGAGCACACAAGGAGATGAAGCAGGGAGTACTCCCTGCTTTCCTTTATGATAGAATAGATGGATAAATAAGAGGTTTGTATGGATTTAGCTAAAATTCTGGAGACATCAGAGATGGTTCTGGTTGCGATTGGAGAGGAATTTCAGGATTCTTCTTTGGATATTTACAATAATAAGGATGATAGAAATATCTTTGAAGAATATACCAGATTGGAGCATCTGAAAAAACGGGAAGAAGACAGGGTAGATCAGGCATATTCCAGGCTAAATAGCCTATTAAAAAATAAAGACTATTTTCTGGTAACTATGTGTTGTGATGATAAGATATATGATGCAGGTTTTGAGAAGAACAGGATTGTAGCACCTTGCGGAAGTTATCATTCTTTGCAATGTGAAGATGTCTGTACGAATGAGATCTATCCTACGGAAAATTTTAAGAAGGATATAGATGAAGGAAAAGAGCCTTTGTGTCCACATTGCAGAAAAAGGCTGGTTATCAATCGTATAGGGGTACCCCGATACAGCGAAGAAGGATATTTGAAACAGTGGGAAGTTTATACCGGATGGCTGCAAGGGAGCCTCAATAAAAAAATCTGCATTCTTGAATTGGGAGTTGGGCTGGATCATCCTTCAGTTATACGATGGCCTGCGGAAAAAATTGCTTATTTTAACCAGAAGGCAACTTTGATCAGGGTTCACTCATTTTTATATCAGATTCCTGAGGAATTGAAGGAAAGAGGGTACTCTATACAGGAAGATCCTGTAATATTCCTTACAAATCAAATTGTATAAAAATGCAGAGTGTGTTAAACTTAACATGTGAGAAATCTTTGCGGAGGAAAGTATTATGAAATCAAATGAGGAATATCTGGATGATCTTTTAAAAGCAATGGAGACAGATGCGGACAATATCTCATCTCCTGCAGATAGCCTGATTGAGGATACGCCAGTCGATGAGTTCCCAGATAATGCATTACCAGCATTAGAATTGTCGGATGATGATCAGTTCCAGTATGATGAGACAGATGCAGTCGATGAGATGCCAATCGAAGAAAGTACTGTGCCTTTACCAGTGTATGATGAAGTCCCAGTTAAGGAGGAGTCGGTAGCCGTGGCAAATCATGATGATTTATCAGCATCTTCTTTGGAACAGCTTATGGCAGAAATCCAGGAAAACAGTCAGGATTTTGAAGATATTGATTTTTCCGCAGATGATATCATGTCTGAAGAAAGTATAGATGATCTTCTTAATGCAGCTAAATCCGGCGTACAGGATATGGAAGATGAGCTGCCTCCCGTCAGTGAGGAAGGTCTTGCTGATTTTGACCTGGATCTTGATGATCATGAGGAGGTTTCTGACATTAAAGAACTTTTGGATATGGCAGATAATAATGAACTGTTTGAAGAAACAGAAGCTCCTCTTGAAGAAGAACAGGTTTTCAGTATGGAGGATTTGGATTCTTTACTGGATGATCATTCTGAAGGAGAGGAAGATGCTCCAAAGGCAAAAAAGAAAAGGAAGAAATCACGCCAGGAGAATGATGGTGATTCAAAATCCGGTTTTGGCAAAATTTTATCTCTTCTTTTTGAAGAAGAACCGGAGGAAATGGAGCCGGCAGAAGCCGCTGATATGAACCTTTCTGAGGAAAATAAAAATATTTTGACTCAGCTTGATAAAGAAGAAAAGAAAAAGAAGAAAGCTAAGCCTAAGAAAGAAAAGGCAAAAGGAAAAAAGAAAAAGGGCGAGGAGATAGAGGAAGAAGGAGAAAATACCAAGAAGAAAGCCAAGAAAGCACCTAAGCCCAAAAAAGAGAAAAAACCCAAGAAAGAGAAACCGGTTAAAGAGGTGATTCCGGAGAAACCGGAAAAACTTCTTCCTAAAAAGAAGGTAGTGGTAACTTCTATTTTTGCAGCTTCTGTTTTAATTGCCATCCTGTTTTTGGAATATCTGATTCCGCCTATGTTAACCTTGACGGCAGCCAGAGAGTCCTATAATCAGCAGGAATATGCGGATGCGTATCAGGAGTATTATGGAGAAAGTCTGACTGAAGGGGATGAAGAGCGATTCCAGACATCCAGAGCAGTGATGAGGATGCAGACTAATTTAGACAGCTATAATAATTTCCTTAAAATGGGAGATGAGGTAAAAGCTCTTCATTACTTACTTGAGGGTGTGCATGTAAAGGATGATGTATATGCTTTGGCAGGAAACTATAGTGCTACTGCAGAAGTAGAGTCCGTATATTCAGAAATTCTGGCGATCTTAAGCACTGAATACGGATTGGCAGAGGCAGAAGCCATGGAGCTGGTAAATGAAAGCAGTGATCTTGTTTATACGAAGAAGCTTCAGGCTATCGTTGGTGGAACTGAGTATGTAGAAAATACAGTAGTGTCCACAGAAAACAATCAGGAGGATATGCTTCCGGAAGAAGCGGAATAATCCCGCCGGCGGCAGAGTAGAAACTCATGGTAGCAATTATTGACTATGATGCGGGAAATATAAAAAGTGTAGAAAAAGCAATTGCTTTTTTGGGAAAAGAAGCAGTTATCACCCGCAATCCGTCAGAGATTCTGGCGGCAGATCAGGTAATCCTTCCCGGAGTAGGATCCTTCGGAGATGCCATGGAAAAACTTCACAGCTACAAGCTTGTACCTGTGATTAAAGAGGTAGTAGAAAGACAAATCCCTTTTTTGGGGATTTGTCTTGGTTTACAACTCCTTTTTGAAAAAAGTGAAGAGAGTCCGGGAATAGACGGATTGGGCATACTGCCGGGACTGATCAGGCGTTTTCCCAACATGGAAGGATTAAAAATACCCCATATTGGCTGGAATTCCCTTGAATTTAAAGGAAATGGAAGATTATTTCAGGATATATCTGAAGGAACCTATGTCTATTTTGTTCATTCTTACTATTTGGAGGCAGAGGAAGCAGAAATTATAACGGCAGTTTCGGAATACGGTGTGACGATACATGCATCTATTGAACAGGGAAATGTATTTGCCTGTCAATTTCATCCGGAAAAAAGTTCAGAGACCGGATTGAAAATGCTGGATAATTTTTTGAAAATAAGGCGGGAGGACAGGTAGTGTTTACCAAGAGAATAATTCCCTGTCTGGATGTACATAACGGACGGGTGGTAAAGGGTGTAAATTTTGTAAATCTTCAGGATGCCGGTGATCCTGTTGAAATCGGAGCAGCATACGATAAGGCTGGAGCAGATGAGTTGGTATTTCTGGATATCACTGCATCCAGTGACGGGAGACAGACCGTAGTAGATATGGTCAGAAGAGTGGCAGAAAGGGTATTTATCCCCTTTACTGTTGGTGGTGGTATCCGCACAGTAGAGGATTTTAAGGTACTTCTTAGGGAAGGGGCGGATAAGGTTTCAGTTAACTCTTCAGCTATTGACCGCCCGGAGCTTATTTCAGAGGCGGCAGATAAATTCGGAAGTCAATGTGTGGTTGTGGCTATTGATGCGAAAAAAAGAGCAGATGGAAGCGGCTTTAATATCTTTAAGCATGGAGGAAGGCTGGATACTGGAATTGATGCAGTTGAATGGGCCATTCGGGCAGAGAAGCTGGGGGCAGGAGAAATCCTTCTTACCAGTATGGATGGAGATGGAACTAAGGCAGGATATGATATTCCACTGACCAGGCAGATTGCTGAAGTGGTAAATATTCCCGTAATTGCTTCCGGAGGCGCAGGTACATTGGAGCATTTTAAAGAGGCACTGACTTTGGGGAAAGCGGATGCAGCATTGGCAGCTTCTTTATTCCACTATAAGGAGCTTGAAATTCGGCAGGTAAAGGAATATCTTCATCATCAGGGGATTCCTGTTCGCTTGTAAAAGCATAGAAAGATCAGAGGAGAGATATCTATGGCAATGATACAAAATGACTGGCTTCCTGCTTTGGAGCCAGAATTCAAAAAGCCTTATTATCGGGAGCTGTTTCAATTCGTAAAAAAAGAATATGACAGCCATGTGATCTATCCGCCGGCAGAGGATATTTTTAATGCCTTTCATTCCACTCCCCTCAGTGAGGTGAAGGTGGTTTTGTTGGGGCAGGATCCCTACCATAATGAACATCAGGCACATGGACTGAGTTTTTCTGTTTTGCCGGAGCAAAAGGAGATTCCACCTTCATTGCAGAATATTTACAAGGAGCTACAGACAGATTTGGGATGCTATATTCCTAATAACGGATATTTAAAAAAATGGGCAGACCAGGGTGTCCTTCTCTTAAATGCAGTATTGACGGTAAGAGCGCATCAGGCAAACTCTCATCAGGGACATAGATGGGAAGAATTTACAGATGCAGTTATTCGGACAGTTAATGACTTGGACAGACCGGTAGTTTTCTTTTTGTGGGGAAGGCCGGCACAGAATAAAAGTCCCATGCTGACCAATAAAAATCATCTGATATTAAAAGCACCGCATCCCAGCCCTCTGTCGGCCTATCGGGGATTTTTTGGCTGCAGACATTTCAGCCAGGCAAATACTTTTCTCAAGGAGAACGGAATTACACCTATCGATTGGCAGATTGAGAATATATGACCTTCATACCTGTAGAATAAAAATTTATTATTCAATATTTAACCTGTAAAATCTTGAGAAACGAACATTTTCTCAAGATTTTTTATGTTATGATAAAGATCAGTGTAAGGAAAAAAGCAGAAATCAAATTTTCTGCTGAGTTATAAGCCAGGATGCAAATTTTCTCTTGACAGAAAGAGGGGACAGGTGTATTCTCTATAGTAGTTCTAAAAGAAACTACTAATATAATGGAAGAAAAAGATGGACAAAACGGATGTTATTGAACGGTTGATGCGTTTTCATCTCAGCAGGCAGGAGGCCTTGATCTATCTGTGTTTGATTGAACACGGACAGCTGACCGGTTATGAAGCAAGCAAGCTGACAGGAGTTTCACGATCTAATGTATATGGCAGCCTGAGTACTTTAGTAGATAAGGGGGCAGCCATGGTTCAGGAGGCAGGAAATCCCACCTACTATAATGCAGTGGGTATAGAAGAATTCCTGGATAATCAGCTCCGCAGTCTTGAGAAGGATCGGGAGTATTTGCTTACTCATATGCCCAAGATGATTCAGAGTACGGAAGGATACCTGACGATTCAGGGAGCAAACAATATTCTGGACAAGGCTTTTCATATGATATCCGGTTGTGAAATGCGGCTCTATCTTGCTGCCTCTGGGACAATCGTTGAGCAACTGAAACCGGTATTGAAAAATGCCAGGAAGAGGGGATTGAAGATCGTAATCATCAGTGATAGGGATTACTGGGATCTGGCCACCTCCTATTATGAGGATGAGGCTGATGAAGGGCAGATCAGGCTGATCACAGATTCTACATATGTATTAACCGGAGAGCTGACAGGAAGCAGTACCGATACCTGCCTGTATTCAGGGCAGGAGAATCTGGTTACGGTAATGAAGGAAGCTCTGCGTAATAAAATAAGATTATTGGAAATCGAAGGAATGAAAAAGGAGAGAGAAAATGATTAGAATTGGTATTTTAGGTTACGGAAACCTGGGAAAAGGTGTGGAAAGTGCTATCAGACAGAATCCCGATATGGAGCTGACAGCAGTATTTACCAGAAGAAATCCGGAAAGTCTGACCATCAGAAGTCAGGGAGTGCCTGTGCTGTCTACAGATGATCTGACAGCTATGGAGGATAAAATTGATGTATTGATCCTTTGTGGTGGAAGTGCAACAGATTTACCTGTACAGACTCCTGAATATGCGAAGCTGTTCAACGTAGTAGACAGCTTTGATACCCATGCTAAAATTCCGGAGCATTTTGAAAAGGTGGAGAAGGCTGCTCTTGCAGGAGAAAAGACGGCTCTGATCTCCGTAGGCTGGGATCCCGGTATGTTTTCCTTAAACCGCCTTTATGGAAACGTGATCCTTCCGGAAGGAAAAGATTATACCTTCTGGGGTAAAGGAGTAAGCCAGGGACATTCTGATGCTATCCGCCGTGTGGAAGGTGTAAAAGACGGAAAGCAGTATACCATTCCCGTTGAAGCAGCATTGGATGCAGTCAGAAGCGGAAGCAATCCGGAGTTGACCACCAGAGAAAAGCATATTCGTGAATGCTTTGTGGTTGCCGAGGAAGGTGCAGATTTAGCAAAAATCGAAGCAGAGATCAAAAATATGCCTAATTATTTTGCAGATTACGATACCATAGTGCATTTTATTTCCCAGGAGGAGCTTCAGAGAGATCACAGCTCCATTCCCCATGGTGGCTTTGTACTCAGAAGTGGTGTAACCGGTATGAATAAGGAAAACAAGCACCTGATCGAATATCAGTTAAAGCTGGATTCCAATCCTGAGTTTACGGCATCTGTTCTGGTGGCATATGCCAGAGCAGCATACCGGATGAACAAAGAGGGACAGTGTGGATGCAAAACAGTATTCGATGTAGCACCTGCCTATCTCAGTCCTTTATCCGGTGAAGAATTAAGAAAGAACCTTCTGTAAAATAAAACGTGTGTTATTATTAAATAATCGGAGAGATATATGGAGAAAAAACCTTTTGTAAATAAAGAACAATTAGAAGAGATCATTAAAACCTATCCTACACCCTTCCATATCTATGATGAAAAAGGAATTCGGGAGAATGCAAAGGCTTTAAAGGAAGCCTTTGCCTGGAATAAAGGATTTAAAGAGTATTTTGCCGTAAAAGCCACCCCCAATCCCTATTTGATCGATATTTTACGGGATTATGGCTGTGGATGTGACTGCTCCTCAATTACAGAACTGATGTTATCTAATGCTATGGGAGTGAGAGGGGAGGATATTATGTTCTCTTCCAATGAGACTCCTGCAGAAGAATACCTTTATGCAGATAAGATTGGTGCAATAATCAATCTGGATGACATCACCCACATTGATTATCTGGAGAAGACCTTAGGCAGGCTTCCGAAAACGCTCAGCTGCCGCTATAATCCGGGAGGAGTATTCAAGATCAGTACCAGTATTATGGATAATCCAGGGGATGCTAAGTATGGTTTTACCACTGAACAGCTTTTTGAAGGCTTTAAATTGTTGAAGGAAAAAGGTGTTGAGAATTTTGGTATCCACTCTTTTCTTGCCAGCAACACGGTCACCAATGAGTATTATCCTACCCTTGCCCGCCAGTTATTTGAGGTAGCGGTTCAATTGAAGGAAGAGACCGGTGCTAATATTACCTTTATCAATCTTTCGGGAGGTATCGGCGTTCCCTATCGT
The DNA here is from genome assembly GCA_017439665.1 of Lachnospiraceae bacterium. Classification (GTDB taxonomy): domain Bacteria; phylum Bacillota; class Clostridia; order Lachnospirales; family Lachnospiraceae; genus SFDP01. The sequence goes on along the minus strand of JAFSIS010000071.1, from coordinate 23,434 downwards.
CCTGATCAGGAGCCCAATGATATCCATGTGATTGGCGAAGGTGTGCGTAAGGTATATGAGGAGATCCTTGTTCCGGCAGGAATGGGAGAGGTGGCAATCTACACAGAACTGGGACGTTTTATGATGGCACCCTATGGACATTTGGTTACGACAGCGATCCATGCTAAGCATACCCATAAAGAATATATTGGTTGTGATGCCTGTGCGGTGAATCTTATGCGTCCTGCCATGTATGGGGCATACCATCATATTACAGTGAGTGGAAAAGAGGATCAGCCCTGTGACCATAAATATGATGTGGTAGGATCTCTTTGTGAAAATAATGATAAATTTGCCATTGACCGCATGCTTCCGGAAATAGAAACGGGTGATATCCTTGTAATCCATGATACCGGTGCACATGGTTTTGCCATGGGGTATAATTATAATGGTAAGTTGAAGTCAGCAGAGCTCTTATTGAAGGAAGATGGTTCGGTTCAGCTGATTCGCCGGGCAGAAACCCCTAAGGATTATTTTGCCACCTTTGATTGCCTGGATATCTATGAGAAATTTGATTTTTGACAGATGTTTCCATTAAACCAGAATTAAAAAACGGATGTTTCCCAATGCCGTAGCAAGAGATGCATTATTAAAGTTAAATTTAATACTGCTCCGTGGATGAGCATCATAAGCATAACTTATGATATTGCTTAGATAAGAAGGTGAAAAAATTGATTTTTACACTATTCTTTTTAAAAACACTTGTCTTTAGTCATAAATTATGCTAAGATAATTTTCGGTCTACGAGACCGAAAGGCCGGTGTGTCGGAATGGCAGACGAGGCAGACTCAAAATCTGTTGTTGGCAACAACGTGCGGGTTCAAGTCCCGCCGCCGGCATTTGAAAAGCAGTAAAATCAAGGAGTTTCGATAAATTTGTTTGATTACTCATGATTACCGTTAAAGAGCTTCCCGAAAGGTCGGCTCTTTTTCTATTGCAGATGAGATGTCATGGTGTGATGATAACAGATTCAGACAGGGGGAAAGACAGATGCCGGCAGAGCTATATCTGATCCATACAGGCTTTTTACAGGAAGAGGAAACTTTTTTGCGGCAGTTGAAACGGGTGAGCAGGGAAAGAAAGGAAAGAGTAGAGGCTTGCAGAATTAAGGCTGATAAACTTCGCTGTCTTGCCGGAGGGCTACTTTTGGAAGAACTGTTAAGACAGAATTTCCATTCTCCGGAGGAGTTGGTGCGTGAGGAAAAGGGAAGACTGGTTTTACCGGGTCAGGAATCCTTCTTTTTTAATCTATCCCATTCCGGTGATTATGCTGCCTGTGTAGTTGCTGACTTTCCTGTAGGAGTGGATATTCAACAGTTCAGACCGATACAGAAGGGACTGGCAAAACGTTTTTTTCAGCCCCAGGAGGCAGAGCATATCCATAAGCATACAGGAAAGAACAAAGAGGAGCTTTTTTTTCGCTACTGGTCAGCTAAGGAAAGCTATAGCAAGTTGATCGGTGAAGGATTGGGTAAGAATTTTAACAGCTTTGCGGTCCGGCTCGAGGAAGGGCGGATTGAAGACAAGCGGGAATTACGGGAAATCTATTTAAAGGAATATTTCTGTCTGCCGGAATATTCCATAGCCGTAAGTGCTTATGAGAAGGATTTTCAGAGATTTGTAAAGAAAATTATCTATCGGTTATAAAGAGAAGGGGAGTTTTGGAAACAAAACTCTCTTTTTTCATATGGTAAAGAAAAAGGAGTAGCGGAAGAAATTGGACCGTTACAAGAGGAAAAGTAGATATGGCAGAAAGAATCATTTTGGATGCCGGGCATGGCGGATGGGATAACGGAGCCGGTTATCAGGGAAGAAACGAAAAGGACGACAATCTGGCCCTGACCCTGGCAGTGGGGGAAATACTGGAAAATGATGGATTTCAGGTCTTTTATACCCGAACAGAGGATATTTATCAGCGACCCTATCAGAAGGCTACCATTGCCAATGAGATAGTGGGTGATCTGTTTGTCAGCATCCATCGTAACTCCAGTCCCGTTCCCAACCAGTATAACGGGGTAGAGACCCTGGTTTATTCCAACAGGGGACTTCCCAGGACAGTTGCAGAAAATATTAACCGTCAGCTGGAAGAGGTGGGCTATAAAAATCTGGGGGTAGAAGAGAGGCCGGGACTGATCGTATTAAATTCCACTCAGATGCCGGCTGTACTGGTGGAAGCAGGATTTATCAACTCAGATATTGATAATGCTCTTTTTGACCAGCGTTTTCAGGAAACGGCAGAAGCCATAGCCCAGGGGATCCGGGAAAGCTTCAGAGGGTGAAAAAAATACTGCCGCATTTTGCTTTTTTGTTTACTGCTATCCCTTGTTCGTTTGTTGCTACGAGCATTGTAGCCAAATATCGGACCAGGAGAATACGAATTTAATCAGCATTCTCTTAGTCCGCTCTTTGATCTACAATGTCTTCGCAAATAACGTACAAGTGGATAATCAGTAAGCGCTTTAAGTAAAACGCAACAGTTATATTATAGAAGTCTACTATAGAAGCTCAGCTTCTTTTAATTCTTCTCCGGGCTGTTCCTGATGATCATCTTTCGATCCGGCTTCTTCTTCATTGGAGGAAGGGAGGGTCATAATGACTTTGGTAATCCGGTTCTGGCTTACCGCACTGACGTGGATATGTATGCCATCCCGAGTGGTCACTTCGTCGCCCTCCTCCGGCATCCGGTCCAGAATTTCGATGACGATTCCGGCAATGGAGTCATAATCCTCACTGTCCAGATCGGTGCCCAGAGCATCATTGATGTCATCCAGCTTCATGGAACCCTCCACCAGATAGACATGTGGTTCTATTTCCTGGATATATTCTGCCTCCTCCGCATCGTATTCGTCACGGATTTCACCGACGATTTCCTCCAGAAGATCTTCCATGGTGATCATGCCCACGCAGGCACCATACTCATTTAAAACGAAGGCCACATTATGCATTTTCTGGCGCAGCTCCATCATCAGATCTGCGGTTTTCTTAAATTCATAGGTATAGTAAGCTTCACGGAGAATATCCCGTATGGAAAAATGTTCTTTATCTTCCACCAGGATTAAATCTTTTATATTTACCTGACCGATGATGTTGTCCTTATCCTCTTCATAAACCGGAATACGGGTGTACATGGATTCACGGAAGAGGGTTAGTAAGTCTTCGTAACCGGCACGGATATCTACGGTCACCATGTCAATACGGGGGATCATAATATCCTTGGCGACAGCATCACTGAAATCAAATACGTTATAGATGATCTCCCGCTCCTCAGATTCAATTACTCCATCTTCATGGCTGACGTCCACGTAGGTTTTCAGTTCGGTTTCGGTCATGGTCTGTTTGGCATTAGGATCCAGCTTTAACAGCTTTAACAGCATATTGGAAAAGGAATCAATAATATAAATAACGGGTGTTAGCACGACCATTAACAGCCGGATAATGGGGGCATAAGCCAAGGCAAGTGCTTCGGCATGTACCTTTGCCAGTGTTTTCGGAAAGATCTCACCGAATAAAAGGATCAAAATGGTGAGAAGACCGGTAGCCAGCCCTACAGCCAGATTGATCTGGATGGCAAGGGTGGTAGCCAGGGCAGAAGCAGAAATATTTACAATATTGTTTCCGATCAAAACTGCACTGATCATTTTTCCGTAGTGATCCAGCACCGCCTCTACGGTAGCGGCTCTTTTGTTTCCTTCTTCACTAAGGCTTCGTATCCTGACACGGTTTACCGTGGACAGGGCTGTTTCCGCAGAGGAAAAAAAGCCGGACAGAAGAAGCAGGATGAAAAGAATTACAACCTGTATGACACCAGTGGTATCCAAAAAAAATCACTCCTTTTTATGAAAAATTCCCGTTTTTACGGGTTGAGTGTAATAGTACAGAAAATAGAGCTGATTGTCAAGATTTTCGTCATGTTTGCAGACTTTGCTTCATAGGAATAGAGAGAAGGCATAAGCAAAACGGGGGAGATTTATGATAAATAGAGCAGAGGTAGGAGAGGAAAAGGGGAAAAAAGGGTTACAGCATGCTTTTTCCCTGATGTGGGGGCTGTTTTTGGGGTATGTGGTCACGCTTTTGGGATTATTTATTCTGGCACTGCTGCTGTTAAAATTTCGACTTTCGGAAAATACGGTGAAAGTTGGGATTATAGCAATCTATCTGTTATCCGTTTTTCTCGCCGGTTTTTTTCTGGGGAAAATAAAAAAAACGAAACGGTTTCTCTGGGGGATGGCAGAAGGAACGGCCTATTATCTGGTGCTGCTCATTCTTTCTCTTTGGGTGCAAAAGGGTCTTGGAGCAGGACCGGGAGAGGTAGTGACCACCTTTTTTCTCTGTGCGGCAGGGGGAACCCTGGGGGGGATGCTGTCCTGAGCGGTTACACTCCAGGCGATCAGTGACAGGAGATTTTTCACAGAAAAAGGCTTTCCCTCTAAATTAATCTGTGTTATACTGAATAAAATTAATTTCACTGCACAGGGTTGGTTGAACCGACCTGCAGTCAAGGAGGCTTTAGGATGAAACGTATTAAAACATTAACCACAAGAGACTATAAGGAATCCATGAAAAAAGGCGGATGCGGTGAATGCCAGACTTCCTGCCAGTCTGCATGCAAGACTTCCTGTACGGTTGGCAATCAGAGCTGTGAACAGGTAAAATAGGCAGAGAACGTAAATAAGAAAAGTGGAGATTATACAGGCCTAAAGAAGATACAGGCCATGAGATCACCGAATAACAGACTCGGAGCTGCGGTTTGACTGACTGCGGTTCCGGGTCTGTTTCAAGTAAGGAACTGTTACAGAATAAGTTCCTAATGGAGGAAAACAAGTGATTCATCAATATATTAATAATGGCTACCATATCGTACTGGATGTAAACAGCGGTTCTGTCCATGTAGTGGATGAGCTGGTTTATCAGGCAATACCGCTACTTGAGCCGGTTTTTACCGGATTTGGTCCTGAAAGCGGTAAGCAGGCTGATGATCAGGTTTTAAGCCGGGCCTTGGAGGCTCTGGCTTCTCTTACGGCATCGGAAGAAGAAAAGAAAGAGATGGTAGAGGAAATCATTTCTCTGGTGGAGGCAGGACAGCTATATACCGAGGATGCTTATGAAGACTATATTCAGGAATTTAAGGACAGGCAGACCGTAGTTAAAGCTCTCTGCCTGCATATCGCCCATGATTGCAATCTGGCCTGTAAGTACTGTTTCGCTGAGGAAGGCGAATATCATGGAAGAAGGGCTTTAATGAGCTTTGAAACCGGAAAGAAGGCTCTGGATTTTCTGGTGGAAAATTCCGGCAACCGGATCAATCTGGAGGTGGACTTTTTCGGAGGAGAGCCTCTGATGAACTGGCAGGTAGTAAAGGACCTGGTAGCTTACGGAAGAAGTTTGGAAAAAACCCATCATAAAAAATTCCGTTTTACCCTGACCACCAACGGTGTACTCTTAACCGATGAGGTGATGGAGTATCTAAACAAGGAAATGAGTAATGTGGTCTTAAGCATCGATGGAAGAAAGGAAGTCCATGACCGTATGCGGCCCTTCCGGGGAGGTCAGGGCAGCTATGAGCAGATTGTAGCCAAATTCCGGAAGCTGGCCAAAAGCCGTAACCAGATGAATTATTATGTACGGGGAACCTTTACCCACAATAATCCGGATTTTGCGGCTGACGTGCTTCACCTGGCAGATCTGGGCTTTCAGCAGATCTCTGTGGAGCCGGTAGTGGCAGAAGAAGGGGAGAGCTATGCCCTGAAAAAAGAAGATCTGCCTGCATTGTTAGCAGAGTACGATAAGCTGGCAGTGGAGCTGTTAAAACGGCAGAAGGAGGGAAAAGGTGTAAACTTTTTCCATTTCATGATCGATCTGGCAGGAGGCCCCTGTGTGGCCAAACGGCTTACCGGTTGTGGTTCCGGAACGGAATATCTGGCCGTAACTCCCTGGGGCGACCTTTATCCCTGCCACCAGTTCGTGGGACAGGAGGACTTCCTTCTGGGCAATGTGGATGAGGGAATTACCAGGAAGGATCTGGTACAGGAATTTAAGTCCTGCAATGTATATGCAAAAGAGGATTGCCGTACCTGCTTTGCCAAATTTTATTGCAGCGGAGGCTGTGCGGCAAACTCCTATAACTTCCATGGCCATATTAACGATACCTATGAGTATGGATGTATCCTGCAGAAAAAGCGTATTGAGTGTGCCATTATGATGAAGGCCGCCCTTAGTGAAGAAGAGGATGAAGCAGAGCAGAAAGAGGCTTAAGTTTCACAGACGGCAGAATAAGGCAGATAGGATTAGGCTATGGCAAAATGGTTTGTTTCAGCAAAAAAAGCAGATTTTGACGGAATCGCAAAACGGTTTCAGATCAGTCCGGTACTGGCGAGGATCATCAGAAATCGTGAGGTTATCGGGGAAGATGCGATTGAAAAATATCTTTACGGCAGCAGGAAGGATTTTTATGACGGCAGTTTGATGAAGGATATGGATAAGGCGGTAGAGATCCTTATTGAGAAGATAGAAGAGGGGAAATCCATTCGGATCATCGGAGACTATGATGTGGATGGAATCTGCTCTACCTGTATTTTGAAAAAAGGACTGTCCGTTCTGGGAGCCGGGGTGGATACGGTGATCCCCCATCGGATCCGGGATGGCTATGGAATCAATGAGCAGCTGGTCCGAGATGCCGAAGAAGCAGGAATTGACACTCTGATTACCTGTGATAACGGAATAGCGGCCAGGGAGCAGTTTGCCCTGGCCAATAGTCTGGGGCTTACCTGTATCGTTACGGATCACCATGAGGTTCCTTATGAACAGGTGGGAGAAAAGCGGAACTATTTGCTTCCTGAGACGGAGGCGGTGGTGGATCCCAAGCAGGAGGACTGTGGCTATCCCAATAAACATATCTGTGGGGCAGGAATTGCCTGGAAGCTGATCGAAAGGCTGTGGGAAAAGGCCGGTGCGGCGGTGGGAGAAGAAAAGCATCGGGAGATCCTGGAACTGGCAGCAGTGGCAACGGTATGTGACGTAATGGTCCTTCAGGATGAAAACAGGATCCTGGTCAAGGAAGGTCTTGCCAGTATGGCTGAAGCTGCCAATCCGGGGCTGAAAGCCCTGTTTAAGGTCCATGATATCCATCCGGGAGAGGCAACGGCTTACCATCTGGGCTTCGTGATCGGTCCCTGTTTAAATGCGACAGGGCGGCTGGATACGGCGGTAAGAGCCCTGGAGCTGTTAAGCTGCCGGGACGAAAGGGAGGCTGTGTGGCAGGCGGCAGAGTTGAAAAAGCTGAATGAGAGCCGAAAGGAAATGACCCTGCAGCAGTTGGAAAAGGCAATTACCCTTGTGGAAAACAGCCCCTGGAAGGAACAGTCGGTATTGGTGGTCTATCTTCCCGACTGCCATGAAAGTCTGGCAGGAATCATTGCAGGAAGATTAAAGGAACGGTACTACAAGCCGGTTTTTGTGCTTACCGCTTCAGAGGAAGGGGTAAAAGGATCAGGAAGATCCATAGAAGGTTATCATATGTATGAGGAAATGACCCGGTGCAAGGAGTTGTTTACCAAATACGGTGGTCATCGCCTGGCAGCGGGGCTGTCATTGGATGAAGAAAAGGTGGAACTTTTCCGGCAGAGGCTGAATGAAAACTGTACCTTGACTAAGGAGGATATGGAGGAGAAGATTTTGATTGATGTCCCCATGCCCCTTTCCTATGTGACCTTCGGTTTTTTGGATGAGCTTAAGCTGTTGGAGCCTTTTGGCATGGGAAATACAAAGCCGGTCTTTGGGCAGAAAAATCTCCGTTTCCTGTCTGTCAGACGGATGGGAAAGAATCAGGATATGGCCCGGTTTACTGTGGAAGATGGGGAAAAAAGGCGTTTTCTTCTCCTTCTTTTTCGTGGCCTGGAGCAGTTTATCGAGGATATTCAGAAGAAATATGGTGAAGATGCAGCACAGACTTTTCTGGAAAAAGGCGAGGGAGATATCCGGATGGATATTACCTATTACCCTTCCGTAAATACCTTTCGGGGCAGGAGAGAGCTGCAGTTTATCCTGCAGAACTGGAATTAAAGGCTAAAGGTCATTCTTTTTTTCTTTTCTTTTCAGTTTTTTTATAAATTGGACATAATTTGAACACAATTTATTGTTATAGTAGTTTACAGGATAGTTGATCACTCACTATCTCCCCCTCATAAGAAGCAAAAGCCCTGCGTAAAGCAGGGCTTTTGTCGTATATGATACGGCTTACAATAGCTACAGGGCCTGTCAGTTGAAAAGAAGTGGCTGATATGCTATTCTTATTGCAACTGTTTTATTTTTTCGGGGCCTGAAAACCGGCCTGTTCGGAAAAGAAGGAGGATTTATGCAAATACATTCCAGAAAGCTGGCAGAACTTCTGCAGGGGTTTTCCTATAAAGTGGTGCAGGGAGAAGTAGACACAGAGATTACTGCGCTGGTTTATGATTCACGAAAGCTTCAGGAAGGCTGTCTGTTTATTTGTATAGAAGGAGCCAATGTGGATGGACATCAGTTCATCCGGGAGGCAGCAGAAAAGAAGGCGGCGGCTGTTCTAGTCAGTAAGCCGGTGGAGGTGGAAGAAGGAATTACCGTCATACAGGTAGAAAACACTCGTTATGGAATGGCCTTTGCCTCTGCCGCTTGGTTTGGTCATCCCGCAGACAGATTGAAGGTGATCGGAATTACCGGAACCAAGGGAAAGACTACCACCACCTATCTGGTAAAGTCAATTTTGGAAAATGCAGGGTTGAAGGTGGGACTGATCGGAACCATAGAAACCATTATCGGAGACAGACATACACCGGCCCATAATACCACCCCGGAATCCTGGCTTTTGCAGGAAAGCTTTGCCCGGATGGTGGAGGAGGGCTGTGACGCAGTAGTAATGGAGGTATCTTCCCAGGGACTGATGCTTCACCGGACCCAGGGCTTTACCTTCGACTACGGTATTTTTACGAATATAGAGCCGGACCATATCGGCCCCAATGAGCACAGCAGCTTTGAGGAGTACATGGCCTGCAAGGGACTTCTGTTTAAGCAGTGTAAGGTGGGAATCGTCAATGGAGATGACCATCACTGGGAGAAGGTGACCCAGGGGCATACCTGTCAGCTGGAAACCTTTGGATTTGGAGAAGGAGTGGATCTTCGGGCGACGGATATGCAGCTGATCCGGGGAGGAGGACATATCGGCGTTTCCTTTAAGACTGAGGGGCTGCTTTCCATGGAGGTGGAGGTATCCACACCGGGAAGATTCAGTGTATACAATGCCCTGACTGCCATTGCCATCTGCCGCCACTTTGGGGTATCCACTGACAATAGTAAAAAGGCGTTAATGGAAGCCAGGGTTAAGGGACGGATCGAGCTGATTCCCGTATCCGACAAGTTTACCTTGATGATCGATTATGCCCATAATGCCATGGCCTTGGAAAGCCTTCTCGGAACCTTGAAGGAATATGAGCCCCATCGTCTGGTCTGCCTCTTCGGATGCGGAGGAAACCGTTCCCGTCTGCGCCGCTTTGAAATGGGTGAGGTCAGCGGAAGGCTGGCAGATCTGACCATTATCACTTCGGATAATCCCAGGTTTGAGGAACCGGAGGCCATTATTGCCGATATTGTGACCGGAATCGAGAAAACCCGGGGAAAATACGTGACCATCTGTGACCGGAAGGAGGCCATTGCCTATGCGATCCACAACGGAGAGCCGGGGGATATTATCGTACTGGCGGGGAAAGGCCACGAAGACTATCAGGAGATCAAAGGGGTACAGTATCCCATGGATGAGCGGGATCTCATTGCCGATATTCTGGCAGGCAGATAAGGAGGAAGAAAGGAGCCCTGGTGCGTGAAATATGCCAGTGTAATTATTAATATTTCCCATGAAAAGGTGGATCGTCCCTTTTGTTATCGCATTCCGGAGAGTCTTCAGGAGATGGTGAAGATCGGCTCCTGTGTAGAGGTTCCTTTCGGACAGGGGAACACACTGAGAAAGGGCTATATAATAGAAGAAAGAGAAAAGCCTGATTATCCGGAAAACAAGATCAAGGAGATTTACGGGCTGGCAGACGGAACCTTCGTAGAAAGTAAGCTGATCCGGTTGGCAGCCTGGATAAAAAGGGAATATGGCTCCACCATGATCAGCGCTTTGCAGACAGTTTTACCGGCAAAGAAAAAAGTCAAAGAAAAGCAGGCAAGGACCATTGTCGGCCTGCTGCCGGTTAAGGAGCTTGAGGAGCATCTTGAGCAATGTGAAAAGAAGCATCAGGTGGCAAAGGCAAGGCTTATCCGTGAACTGATCAGTTCCCCACAGCTCCCTTATACCGGAGCAGTGGAGAGGCTGCATCTGTCTGCCCAGACCTTAAAGTCTTTGGAGAAAAGCGGCGTGATCGCCGTCCGGATAAGAACCGACTACCGAAATCCGGTTGTCCTCGCACCCGGGGATGAGAAGAAAAATGTATTAAGTCAGGGACAGAAGTATATCGTAGATTCAATTTATCAGGATTATCAAAAGCAGGACTATAAAACCTATTTAATCCATGGGATCACAGGAAGCGGAAAAACTACAGTATATCTGGAGCTGATTGAGCGGGTAGTGGCCCAGGGCAGGTCAGCCATCGTGCTGATTCCCGAAATTGCCCTGACCTTTCAGACCATGATGCGTTTTCAGCAAAGGTTTGGAGAAAAGGTATCCATCTTAAACTCCACCCTTTCTCAGGGGGAGAAATATGATCAGTGCGAGAGGGCAAAAAAAGGAGAGATCAGTGTGATCATCGGCCCCCGTTCAGCCCTGTTTACTCCTTTTAAGGATGTGGGGCTGATCGTCATTGATGAAGAACATGAGGCCAGCTATAAAAGTGAGACTACACCCAGATACCATGCCAGAGAAGTGGCGGGTGAACTGGCAAGGCTTCATGGAGCCAGTCTGGTCCTGGGCAGTGCCACGCCTTCTCTGGAAAGCTATTATAAAGCAAAAACAGGAGAGTATGGTTTTTTTACCCTGAAGGAACGACTGACGGGAGGAACACTTCCCCAGGTTTATCTTGAGGATCTGAGGGAAGAATTAAGAAGAGGAAACCGATCCATTTTCAGTGACCGGCTGCGCCAGCTGATCCAGGACAGACTGGAAAAAAAAGAGCAGATCATGCTCTTTTTGAACCGAAGAGGCTATGCAGGCTTCATTTCCTGCAGAAGCTGCGGAGAGGTGATGAAATGCCCCCATTGTGACGTTTCCCTGTCCCGCCATGTGGGTGGGATACTCAGCTGTCATTACTGTGGCTACGAGGAACCGGAAAGAAAGACCTGCCCCAAATGCGGCTCTCCCTATCTGATGGGTTTTAAGGCAGGAACCCAGAAGATTGAAGAGCAGTTTCGCCGGGAGTTTGGGGAGGTCGGCATTCTTCGGATGGATAAGGATACGACTACAAAAAAAGGCAGTTATGAGAAGATTTTATCTTCTTTTATGGAGGGAGAGGCCCAGGTGCTGATCGGTACCCAGATGATCGTCAAGGGCCATGATTTTCCGGGGGTGACTCTGGTAGGAATCCTGGCAGCCGATATCTCCCTGGGGGTAAACGATTACCGGGCATCCGAGCGGACCTTTCAGCTTCTGACTCAGGCTGCCGGCCGGGCAGGCAGAGGAAGCCTTCCCGGAGAAGTGGTGATCCAAAGCTATCAGCCGGAACATTACAGTATTGTGAAGGCAGCAGCCCAGGATTATGAAGGTTTTTTTGAGGAAGAGCTTCTCTACCGTAAGCTGGGAGGTTATCCGCCCACAGCCTGCCTTTTGCAGATACAGATCCTGGCAGCCGAAGAGAATAGCGGAAGAAGTCTGGGTCTGCAGATCCGAAAATTATTGGATAAAATGGCAGGAAGTGAAGGTCTGGTCTGTATCGGCCCTGCCAATGCTTCCATATCCAGGATAAGCGACATTTACAGATTCTCTCTTTTGTTAAAGCATGGAAATAAAGAGGTGCTGATCAGGGCGAGAAACAGGGTAGAAGAATGGCTGGAGACTTGCGGGGAGAAAAAAAACATAGTACAATTTGATTTTAACCCTATGCAGGCATTTTAACAGCCGCTAAAGCGGCAGAATGAGAGGACGAAAATGGCTATACGAACCATAAGAGAAATGGGAGACACAGTATTAAATAAAGTATGTAAGGAAGTAAAGGAGGTTACTCCCAGGACCAGAGAGCTGATCGCTGACATGCTGGAAACCATGTATGAGGCTAACGGCGTGGGATTAGCTGCTCCTCAGGTGGGAGTACTAAAAAGAATCGTGGTGATCGACTGTACGGGAGAAGATCCCATTGTGATGATTAATCCCCGGATCCTGGAGACCAGTGGTGAGCAGACCGGACAGGAGGGCTGCCTTAGTGTACCGGGAAAAAGTGGTGTGGTTACCCGTCCCAATTATGTAAAAGCGGTGGCCTATAATGAGAATATGGAACAGTTCACCATAGAAGGAACGGAGCTTTTGGCCCGGGCTATCTGCCATGAGCTGGATCATCTGGAGGGTCACCTGTACGTGGAAAAGGTAGAAGGTGATCTGGAAAATGTAGGAGAGGCAGAAGAGGACTGGGAAGAGGAAGAATAGGAAGAGGGGAGCAGAATGAAGATTGTATTTATGGGAACACCCGATTTTGCAGTGGGGGCACTTCAGGCATTGATTGGGTCCGAACACCAGGTGGCAGCAGTGGTTACCCAGCCGGACAAACCCAAGGGCCGGAGTGGAAAGCTTCAGGTCACGCCGGTAAAGGCCTGTGCACTTGAACATGGAATCCCGGTATTCCAGCCAATAAAGATTAAAACTCCCGAAGCAGTGGAAGTATTAAGAGGCTATGAGGCAGATCTGTTTGTGGTAGCTGCCTTTGGTCAGATCCTTTCCCGGGAAATCCTGGAAATGCCCAGATTCGGCTGTGTGAACATTCATGCCTCCCTGCTTCCCAAATATCGTGGAGCGGCACCCATTCAGTGGGCAATCTTAGCCGGAGAAGAGGAAACCGGAATCACCCTGATGCAGATGGATGAGGGATTGGATACGGGAGATATGCTGGCAAAATGCACAGTAAAGATTGAAGCACGGGATACGGGAGAATCCCTGTTTACCAAGCTGGCAGAAGCGGGAGCCAGGCTGCTCATCGATACTCTGCCTGCCATAGAAGCGGGAACCCTGATCAGGGAGCCGCAGGACGATAGCTTAAGCAGCTATGCTCCTATGATCAAAAAAGAAATGGGGCGTATAGACTGGAATCAGCCGGCACTCTATCTGGAGCGCATGGTTAGAGCACTCAACTCCTGGCCCAGTGCTTATACAAGCCTAAAGGGAAAAACCTTAAAGATCTGGGAAGCCGGGGTGAAAGAAGGAAATACGGATCTTCCGCCGGGAACAATCTGCCAGGTGACCAGGGAGTCCATTAAGGTACAGACCAAAGAAGGAATCCTTTGTTTATCCAGTATTCAGCTGGAAGGAAAGAAGAGGATGGAGACCAGGGCCTTTCTTTTAGGCTATGAGGTTGAACCGGGAATCAGATTAGGTGAATAGGAGGAAAAGTGGATATGTATATGGGATATAATGTTGGATATTATCCTTTTGATTGGACCTATGTATTGGTACTGATTGGGGCTGTTTTATCTATTGCAGCCTCATCCATGGTAAACAGTACTTTTAATAAATATGTGAGAGTACACAGCCTGTGTGGATTTACGGCAGCCCAGATCGCCAGGAAGATCCTGGATAAAAACGGACTTTCGGATATCCCGGTGGAGCGGATAAGCGGAAATCTGTCTGATCACTATGATCCCAGAAGCAGAGTCTTACGTTTGTCCGACTCTACCTACAGCTCGGCTTCCGTGGCTGCCATTGGTGTAGCCGCCCATGAGTGCGGACATGCCCTGCAGCATAAGGAGGGCTATAAGCCTCTGGTTTTCCGTAATGCCATCGTTCCCGCAGCCAATATCGGTTCCCGGATGGGAATTCCCCTGATCCTTCTGGGGCTGTTTTTCGGTGCAGGAGGAAACTTTTTGATTCAGCTGGGAATCTGGGTATTTTCTCTGGCTGTGCTCTTCCAGTTGGTAACCCTGCCGGTAGAGTTTAATGCTTCCGGCCGGGCTCTGGCTATGCTGGAGGACTATGGAGTTTTAAACCAGCAGGAAAACCGTCAGGCGAAGAAGGTGCTTTCGGCAGCAGCAATGACCTATGTGGCAGCCGCGGCCAGCTCCATTCTGACCTTGCTCAGACTGGTTCTTTTGTTTGGAAGAAGAAGCCGGGATTAGGGAAAACAGAAATGAAAAAACAACATGTAAGTGTAAACCACCGGGATCTGGTGCTTTCCATGCTGATGGAAATTTACAAAAAAAAGGAATTCAGCCATATTCTGATCCGCCGGGTTCTGGACAAATATGATTACCTGCAAGCTAATGAAAAGGCCTTTATTAAGAGGTTGACTGAAGGAACGCTGGAGAGAACACTGGAACTGGATCATATCCTGAATCAGTATTCCAAAGTGCCGGTGTCTAAGATGAAGCCCCTGATAAGGGCTTTACTGCGGATGAGCGTATATCAGCTTCTTTTTATGGATAATATCCCTGATTCAGCGGTTTGTAATGAAGCTGTAAAGCTGGCGGCAGAGCACAAATTTTCTTCTTTAAAAGGATTTGTCAATGGAGTGTTGCGAAATATTGCAAGAGGCAAGGAAGAGATTTCCTATCCTGAAAGAGATACGCATCCGGTGGAATATCTGTCCGTAACCTATTCTATGCCGGTCTGGTTAGTGGAATACTTCCTGAGCCTTTATGATGAGGAAAAAACCGAAAAACTGCTGGCAGCTTTCCTACAGGAACAGCCAGTGACTATCCGGCTGAAGGAAGGGCTTTCCTTAGCCCAAAGGGAAGAACTGAAAAAGGACTGGCAGAAGCAGAGTATCCGGGTTAAAGAGCACCCTTATCTGCCCTATGCCTGCCGCTGTGAAGGACTGGAAGGAGTTGCCCATATGGCCGGATTTGCCAACGGATTGCTGGGGGTTCAGGATGTCAGCAGTATGCTGGTGGCAGAGGCAGCAGGAATCAAAGAAGGAATGCAGATTCTGGACGTTTGTGCAGCCCCAGGGGGAAAAGCAGTACATGCTGCTCTGAAGCTAAGGGGGACAGGACAGGTCCTGGCCAGAGATATATCGGAGAATAAAGTAGAACTGATCCGGGAAAATGCCTGCAGACAGCAGGCAGGGAACCTGGTCTGCCAGGTATGGGATGCTACCTGTGCCGATCCTGAAAAAGAGGAATGGGCAGATATTCTGTTCTGTGATCTTCCCTGTTCCGGACTGGGAATCATGGGCAGGAAAAAGGATATTAAATATCGTATAACGAAGGAAAGTATGGAGGAGGTCGTTCTTTTACAAAGGCAGATATTAGAGACGGTCTGGTCCTATGTAAAGCCGGGGGGCATCCTGATGTACAGTACCTGTACCATCAATCCGGCAGAGAATGAGGGGCAGGTGAGATGGATCCTGGAGCATTTTCCTTTTGAAGTGGAAAAAATGGAAGAAAGTCTGCCTGAACAGCTGCAGAAGGAGGAGACAGATCTGGGTCTGCAGCTACTGCCGGGAATACAGGAAACAGACGGCTTTTTCCTGGTTCGTCTCAGACGTAAGCTTTAGGCTGACGAAGAATGATCAGGAGGGGTACTTTCTTATTTAAGCAGTATTGCAGGCAAAGCTTGGGATAGGCATGGGGATTAGGATGAACAGAATGGATATGAAATCACTGACCAGGGAAGAATTAAAGATAAAAGTGGAAGAACTGGGAGAAAAAGGGTTTCGGGCCGGCCAGCTGTACCAGTGGATGCATGAAAAGCTTGCCGAAAGCTATGAGGAAATGACCAGTCTTTCCAAAAGCTTCAGAGCGAAGCTGGAGGAAGAAGGAGCATTGATGAAACTTGATATGATCCAGGTTCAGGAGTCAAAAGCGGATGGAACCAGAAAGTATCTGTTTGGCCTTTCGGATGGAAATATGGTAGAAAGTGTATGGATGAAATATCGGCATGGAAACAGTGTTTGTATTTCCTCACAGGTAGGCTGCCGCATGGGGTGTAAATTCTGTGCTTCTACTCTGGACGGACTGGAAAGAAATCTCCTGCCTTCAGAAATGCTGGAGCAGATTTACGCCATTATCCGGCATACGGGAGAGAAGGTGAACAATATTGTTGTCATGGGTACAGGGGAGCCTATGGATAATTATGATAATCTGATCCGTTTCATCCATCTGATCAGCAGTCCGGGCGGGCAGAATATCAGCCAGAGAAACATTACCGTTTCCACCTGTGGACTGGTGCCTGAGATGAAAAAGCTGGCAGCCCAAGGGCTTCAGATCACACTGGCACTTTCTCTGCATGCCACTACGGATGAAAAGCGCAGGGAGCTGATGCCCATCGCCAATCGCTACTCCCTTAAGGAGCTGATGGAGGCCTGCAGATACTATTTCGAAGAGACCGGAAGAAGGATTACCTTTGAGTATGCACTGGTGGCCGGAGTGAATGATCGTAAAGAGGATGCGGATGCTTTAAGCCGGCTGGCAGGAGGGCTGAACTGCCATGTGAATCTTATTCCGGTAAATCCCATAAAGGAAAGAGACTACCGCCAGTCAGCAAGGGGACAGATAGAGGCCTTTAAAAATAAACTTGAAAAAAATAAAATTAATGTTACTATTAGAAGGGAAATGGGTCGGGATATTGACGGTGCCTGTGGGCAATTGCGCAGACGACACATGGAAAATGATTTGGCGTAAATACGCAGATGGGTAGACAGCATGGGGAAAACAGTTTCGATAACGGATATTGGGCGGAAAAGGAAATTAAATCAGGACTATGTATTTATTTCGGACCTGCCGGTGGGGAAGCTGCCGAATCTCTATCTGGTTGCAGATGGAATGGGTGGCCATAAGGCAGGAGGCTATGCGTCCAAATTTGCGGTGGAAACCATTGTGGAACGAATCAGCAGATCACTGGAGGAGGATGTGTTTACCCTGCTTTACGAAGCGATTGCAGAGGCAAACCGTGAGGTGAGACGTAAGGCTTATGAGGATGAAGCCATGAGTGATATGGGAACCACGCTGGTGGCAGCGACCATTGACGATAATGTACTTAAGGTGGCCAATGTCGGTGACAGCAGACTGTATCTTATCGGAGAGGACATCAGGCAGATAACCACTGATCATTCCCTTGTAGAAGAAATGGTACGGATGGGTGGAATTGACCGTGAACAGGCACGGAATCACCCGGATAAGAATATTATAACGAGAGCCATAGGTGCTGAGGCAGAGATCAAGCCGGATTTTTTTGAGGTCAGGCTGGAGAAAAATGAACGTATTTTTATGTGCACCGATGGTGTCAGCAATATGCTCACAGATGAAGAGATCCTTCAGATCCTGCAGGAGCCGAAGGAGGGAGCTGAGCAGATTCGCAGAATTGTGGAAGCGGCCAATGAACAGGGTGGCCGGGACAACATGGGGGTAATCCTGATTACTCCCGATATTTAGCAGTTGGAGGTTTTTCATGATCAAAATTGGTATGCTGATTGGAGAACGGTATGAGATTTTGGAAAAAATCGGTACCGGAGGAATGTCAGATGTATATAAAGCAAAATGCCATAAGCTGAATCGTTTTGTGGCGGTGAAGGTGCTGAAGCAGGAATTCAGTGAAAATGAGAATTTTGTTTCCAAATTCAGGATTGAAGCCCAGGCGGCAGCCGGCCTTATGCATCCCAATATCGTGAACGTGTACGATGTGGGAAATGAAAACGGTATCTATTATATCGTTATGGAGCTGGTAGAAGGCATTACGCTGAAAAAATATATCGAGAAGAAGGCCCGTCTTTCGGTAAAGGAAGCGATCAGTATCGCCATTCAGGTATCCATGGGAATTGAGGCTGCCCATAACAACCATATCATTCATCGGGATATCAAGCCTCAGAACATTATTATTTCCAAGGATGGGAAGGTGAAGGTGACCGATTTTGGCATTGCCAAAGCAGCTACCAGCAACACCATTACCTCCAATGTGATGGGTTCCGTACATTATACCTCACCGGAGCAGGCAAGAGGTGGATTCAGCGACGAAAAGAGCGATATCTATTCTCTGGGAATCACCCTGTTTGAAATGCTTACCGGAAGAGTACCCTTTAACGGGGATACCACGGTGGCCATTGCCATCAAACATATACAGGAGCCCATTCCCAGTCCAAGGGAATATGTAGCAGAGATTCCTATAAGTGTGGAACAGATTGTCTATAAATGTACGCAGAAAAGTCCTGATAGGCGCTATCAGTCCATGGGAGAATTAACAGAGGATCTGAAACGGTCGCTGATGACTCCGGATGTGGATTTTGTGAAGCTGGCAGATCCTGATGAGGACAGTTCTACCCGGATCATCAGTGAACAGGATGTTCGTGAGATCAAACAGCAGACACAGAAAAAAGCAGGTGTTACCGGAGATTCCATACGCCTGCGTAAAGAGGTGGAAGAGGAAAGAAACCGGAAAAAGAAGAGTAAGGCCACCAAGAGTAAGCAGAATGTGGAAGAAGAGGAAGAGGATTACGATCCTAAGATAGAAAAGATTACCACCGTTCTGGCTGTAATCGCGGCCATCATCATCGGTGTGATCGTTATTTATCTGGTGGGAAGATTTGTAGGCGTTTTTCCGTCAGGTGACGGACAGATACAGGCGGAGGAGACCAGTGAAGCTTCTTCAGAGGGGGAAACTACTGCCGGAAACGAGGCAGGAGGCTTTTTAAGCGGGGATGAAATTATCGGAATCCCAGCGGTAGAAGGCTGGGCCTTTGCTGAAGCGTCAGCCACACTGAAACAGTCCGGCTATGAAGTAGCGAAAGAGGAGGTTTTTTCTACGGAGGTGGAGGCCGGGAAGGTAATTTCCCAAAATCCCCAGGCAGGGACCCAGTTGGAGAAGGGAGCAGTTATTACCCTCAGAGTAAGTCTGGGGCCGGAACAGACCCAGGTAAAGATTCCCAATCTCATTGGCTACAGTGAAATGGATGCCATCGTGATGCTTACCGAACTGGGACTGACACCGGGAGAGATTACCCAGACCACCAATGATGACCCCACATTGGTAGATAAAATATGCTATCAGAGCTATTCGGTAGGTGCCTATGTAGATGCCGGTACCACGGTGGATATGAAGGTCAGTGTGGGTGTGGGAGAAAATACCTATAGCTTCATCGGAAATATTGCGGGACCGGGAGAAGAAGATGCAGACTATGTTTCCGGAACGGAAACAACGGTCATTCTGTCTACCTCCGCAGGGATTGAGATTCACAGAACTACGGCATCGGCATTTCCGCTGTCCTTAAATATTACGGGGATCAAGGGGGCAGAGGATGGCATCATCACTTTTGTCTACAATGTTAATCTGCCCGGGACAACGACCACCAATGAAGCCGGTGAGACGGTAACCGTTCCCGGAGGGACGGAAGAGAGAACCATAAGCCGGTCGGTAAAATTTGCGAAGGAATAGGCTGATGCAGGGAAAAATCATTAAAGGGATTGCAGGATTTTATTACGTTTATGTTCCTGAAACCGGTGTTCTGGAGTGCAAGGCGAAAGGGATTTTTCGCAAAAATAAATTAAAACCTCTGGTGGGTGACCGGGTTTCGGTCACCCTTCTTTCAGGAGAAGGCAATAAGGGAAATATTGGAGAGGTCCTTAAGCGGAAGAATGAGCTGATCCGCCCCGCAGTGGCCAATGTTGATCAGGCAATGGTGATTTTTTCCGTAAAAAGTCCGGAGCCTAATTTTAATCTTCTGGATCGTTTTCTGGTGATGATGGAACAGAAGGGGCTTCCCTGTATTCTGGTATTTAATAAATGTGATCTGGTGGATGAAGCTTGTCAGAAAGAAATAGAAAATATTTATAGGGCCGGAGGCTATGAAGTGCTTTTTGTCAGTGCCAAATGCAGGATGGGAATAGAACAGCTGGCAGGAAAACTTAAGGGACTGACGACTACGGTGGCCGGGCCCAGTGGGGTGGGAAAATCCTCCCTCATCAATCTGCTGCAGTCCTCGGTCAGTATGGAAACAGGGGAGATCAGTGAGAAGATTGAAAGGGGAAAGCATACCACCCGACATTCCGAACTGATCTTAATAGATGAAGACAGCTTTATCCTGGATACGCCGGGTTTTAGCTCCCTGGCTGTTTTTGATCTGGAAAAGGAAGAGCTGGAGGAATTTTATCCGGAGTTTGCCGACTGGAGAGGCGACTGCCGTTTTACCCCATGCAGCCATACTCATGAACCGGATTGTGCCGTTAAGGCTGCATTGGAAGCGGGAAAGATCAGCCCGGTGCGCTATGAAAATTACCTGCAGATCTATCAGGAACTGAAGGAGAGAAAGAAATACTGATTCATAGATGATGCTTGGATAGGGAAGGAGAAGAAAGAAAAGATGAAACTAGGTATCGTAATTTGAGTGCCGATTTCATATATCTCAATGTATCTTCACATAAGCCGACAAATCCTTATATTATCAATGTTTGAGCAGTTTTGAACTACTATGTATCTTTATATAAATTTATGTATCTCAATGGCGAATTTGTGTAGTGATTGTGTAGTTGTGTAAAGCCAAATATAAAAAGAGTTTGATACTTTTTTATAAGAACCCATATGAATATTGGACATTAGCATAAGTCCATATACTTGTAGAAATATGAGTATATGGGCTTATTTTAGTGCCTAAATTTATCAGGCAAATTCACACAGACAATAGAAAAATTGAAATATGAGCGTTCTGGTGCGTTTCAGAGCCATTATATAGGACAAAATACGAATGCTTTGAAAGAACTATTTTATTGACAAAATTAAGGAGGAATGTAAGTAAAAATGAACGAAAAAATTATTAGACCAGGAGTTGTAAAGCGGATTGTAGATTTAACCAAAAGCAGAAATCAGCCATATACGCAAGAGGTAGTTAATGATATTTTAACTGCCTTTTTTGATGTTGTGGAAGATGCAATTTCCAATGGTAACAGTATCAATCTGAATGGGTATCTAACCATTGAAACGCAGTATAGGAAAGAGCGTAAAGCAAGAAATGTACATGAGAATACAGAGATTATTGTACCAGAACATTACAAGGTCAATATTAAAGTTGGCTCAAAATTCAATCAAGCTGCCGAAAGATACACAGAAAAACAATTAAAAGGAAAATAGGAGGTTTCATTGATGCAAACGCATATTAATAATTACAGGGAAAAGACACTACTTATTGCACACTATTTCTGTGAGAAATCAAGAAAAGAACTTACACCAGCAGAAGTATATGATATGTGGTGTAATTGGTTTAGTGGTGATTTTAGGATTGGTGGAGAGCCAACATTTAAAATAGAAAATGACATTTTGGTATTTCGTAAGAAATCACATTCACAATCTGATGAAGTGATTTGTAGGCAATACAATAAGATTTTCAAATCAGCTTATGCGTGGATTAAGAAGAGTGTTGAGAACGAGCATAATTCCAAACAACATTTTAAAAATGAATTGGATAGAGAACGTAAGAAAGGATTTGCGAAAATTCTTACATTGGCTAAACCGATGGGATTATATGTTACTTTAGGCAAGAAGAACCTATATAAAAATAAGTTAGGTTATTATCAGATTATTAAAGGTAACAATATTATTACTGCTGGTGATTGTGACAAGATAATTGAATATTTACAGAAAATGAAAAAGGAGGGCAACCGATGAATATTTTAACAACAGAAGATTTGCAGGAACTTTTAAAGATTCCTGAAAGACGAGCAAAGGCACTAATGAGGGCAGAAGGATTTCCGTCAATTAGAATTGGTAGAGATTATCGAGTTGAGGAAGAGGCTTTGATGGAATGGCTGAAAACAACTAAAAGTGTCAAATTAGATTACAGTAAAATATAGGAGTGGGAGGAACATTATTTGTTTGGTAAAGTAACAAAATATTTCCACGATAGAGGATTTGGCTTTATTCGTGGTGAGGACGGCAATACATATTTTATTCATGCTTCTAAGTTATATGGTGAATATATAGACCGAGGTTATTATGTATTCTTTAAGCCGTATGCAGATGATAGAAGTGATTTTAACGCTAAGAATGTAAATGTTATTGAAGTACCAGAAAGACGAAAGAATATTAAGAAATAAAGGTCAGACTATAACCTATAATGTAGTAAATTTCCCAGTTGGCAGGAAGTAAAAGAAAGTCCATCACCAAGATTCAGAAGTAAATCATATTTATATCTATGGTGCGATTCTGCACAAATTCTCATTATATGATAAAGATATTATGAAAATTCAATAGGATAAGTGGGTTTATAAGGCTTTGTCAATTTTGGCAAGGTCTATTTGTTGTGCAATCTTCAATGTGAAGGTAGCAAAATAATTTTCTTGAATCTCTTGGTTAATAAAAAGGAGGTTCGATGAATGATAATAACATTAAATGTATGTACTTTAACCACAGATTCACAGAGAAACCACAAGGAAAGCAATGTGGATGGGTACAGAAAAGTTTAACTCAAGCGGATATTACGATTGAGAATTTAGCAGATGCTTTAGTTAATGGAGCATCATTTAAGCCAGCAGTATTAGTTGGCGGTAATAAGGCTGAAAATTGGTATCAGCAACAGTTGTTTGGATTAGATTTTGACGATGGAATACAGATTAAAGAAGCATATAACAAGGTGATATCATTAGGAATTACACCTTGCTTTATGTACACTACATTCAGTCACAAGGAAGAACATCATAAGTTCCGTATGATTTTCTGCAATGATTCCGTTATTACAGACGGAACTATCAGAGACAGATTACAAGCTACGCTTATGGGTGTTATCGGTGGCATTGATGAAGTGTGTTTTAATCGTGATAGGCTTTTCTTTGGTGGCAAAGGACAAGTTGTATTACATCCTGATTACGAAGCAAGGATTAACGCAGAAAGCATTATTGAAAAATACTGGAATGATGATTATGAGCAGTATATTTCTAATGCAAAGCCGAAAAGTAAGAAAAAGACGGCTGCTGCCACGACAAAATCTAAGGATAAAGTAGGAACTGATAAAGAATATCAGCCATACGAAAACCTAAATGTAAAAGCAATTAAAGAGCATGATGTAGAATATTTGCGTACAGTATTAGCACATGAGCCGATTGAATTTGAAAATAAAAATGAGTTCTGGGATTATATCTATTCCGAATTGGATATTGCAGAATTGATTGATATTGATAATCCACGCTCATTCTGTTGTGTTCTACATGATGACCACAATCCTTCTGCCAACATCTTTACTACACAAAATGGTGTACAGAAATACAGATGTTGTTCTGAAAATCTAACTCTTAATATCAAGCAGTTAATTGAGATGTT
>JAFSIS010000070.1 GCA_017439665.1 Lachnospiraceae bacterium | reverse complement strand
TTGCCATCATTTCTGACATTGTTTCAGGCTGTTACAGAGCTTGGAAATATAGAGTTTTCAAGGTTCATTTTTGTGTTTTGGAAGGCATATATGCCATTCCTGCTTCCCTTATGCAGCATTGAAACATGCCGGTTCGGGATTGATATATATGCAAACAAACAGGAGAAAAATTTTTCGTGTCTTTTAGAGTATGGCATAAAGTCAAATCTTAGTTAAGGCGAGCGTTTTGACGCTTACTTTTATTGTTTCCCACTGTATTATAGTATGAGTAGTATAAGATAAAGAGGATACCTACAATGAGATTAAACATTCCCAAATATAGCTTCCTCCTTTATCCCCCAAATCTTATAATGTAAACATAGCAGCCAAAACTGACCGCCATAAAAATCAAAATAAATTATACCTATTAAATCCGAAATAATTATTGCTTATCTTCATTTCTTCTGCCAGAAGCTTCAACTTTAATCTGCCTCAATCCACGTATTTCTTTAATTACAAATTGTGGAGATTTATTAATACATACATAAATTCGACCTATATATTCACCCATTAAGCCCATATTGATTAGTATGATCCCTCCAAGCATTAACATGATTGCTGTTTGGGAACTCCACCCATAGGGAATCAATGTCTCTAGTTCCGGAATGAACAGCTTTCTGATGATAATCACCATTGTATATAAAAAACCAATCAATGCTGTAAAAAACCCAAAATAAGTACTAAACTGTAACGGCTTTACCGAAAATGCTGTAAACCCATTAATCCACAAGGAAATCAGTCTCCCCAATTTATAGCCCGATTTTCCTTCCATTCTCTCCTTATGATTTATATCCACATATCCTATATTCCTCGTTGTCCGCAGAACAAGCCCTCCCAGATAGGGAAAGCTGTTTTCATATTTTATCATTTCATCAATAATAAATTTTTTTGCCACAAAATAACTTCCTGTATAAAAACTTTGTCCTTTCTCAATATCGAAAATATAATTGGACATCTTGGTAGCCAAATTTGAGCCAAGCTGCCGATATAAGGACTTTTTAGCCTCCGGATATCTGGCATACACAACATCGTATCCTTTTTCCAGCTCAAAAATCAAATCATATACCTGATTCGCCGGGGTTTGTCCATCATCATCCAGGGCAACGACATAATCTCCATTGCAGAAATGAAAGCCTGCTAAAACTGCCGAATGCTGTCCAAAATTTTTGGACAAGTTAATTCCGACAATATGCTCATTAACAGAACTCATTTCGGATATCACTTTCCAAACATGATCTCTCGAACCGTCATTTACAAGAATAATCTCATATTTATTCTTATCTCCGACTGTTTCAATAATTTCCTGCACTACACTTTCAATTGTTTTCTCTGAATTATAGCATGGAATCACAAATGAAATTTGGGGCCTCATGAAAATATTCCACCTTTCTGTAACAATCCAATAATTTCTACCCAAAGCTGAGTATTTTTACTAATGATATTTCAATTTTACCGTTGCTTGTTTCCAAAATAATTACCAAAGCTAGCTTGAATGAGAGCCTGTCCGACTACCACACAGCATATCTATTGGACTCAATTTTTTCCATATCTATATTTCTTTAAAAATGAAAGTAACTCCTTTAATCCCTGATCTCTTTTAATAAGAATAGGAACTAACTCTTCCATTAACTCTAAATCTTCTTCAGAATCTATATCTAATACCAGATAATCATTCATTTCAACAATTCCACATCTATAGTCTAAAATTGTCTTTTCAATCTTATCCGTTAGAAACTCTGGATTGTATCCATAAATGCTTGCATTCAACTCATATACTTTTGGTGCCTGCTGCCGTGCTGTATAAGATGACTGACAGATCTTTCTATAATACTCCCCTCTTTTTTCAACCATGTTAAAATAAGGGCTGCGTCTTGCCTTCACAACACTGAATACAACATCATATTTATTTTTCTTAAACTCCTTTATGACATCCTCAATATCTTGTACACATCTTAATGGAGAAGTAATATCTAAATCTATCACTATGTCATAATTATCTGGCTGTTTACATTTCATAAATGTGTCTTGAATAACTAAAACTTTAGGTACAGTATCTCCTGCCAGCTCCTTCTGCCGTTCTATAATTTGAATATTATTGATAATATCTTGCTTCAGAACAAGATTTATTAATTCATGGCTATCTGTATTAATTGCCACTTCTATCTTATCTTCAGGATTTCCTTCTTGATACAGGAAAATCACTGCTAATGTATAAAAAACCAGTGGAACCCCATTCAGTTCCTTCAAATTTTTATTTTTAAATCCTTTTGATCCTGCTCTGCCGCATATTGTAAATAAAATATTCATTATAATCTCCTCTTGCAATTTTTAAAATTTCACATGCCTGACTCAGCGTATTATCATTTGAATACTTCCCATCCAGAATATCAAAAAAATGTATTAGTTCTTTTTTTTGATAAGTATCTCGTAAATGATTAAAAGTAATACATCTGTTTTCTTTTCTAAAAAGAATACTTTGCTTAATTAAGTCTGCCTCTATCAGATCATCTTCACCATATAACTCAATTTTTCTAATCGGTACCCTTCCAAAATAGTCCAGATGTAATTCTACAAATTTATCAGGATACTCTGCTACATATACAGCAATATCTTCACTGTTAATCTCCAGATTAGATTTTTTTCCCATGAGAGTAAGAACCCTTTGAGGTTGTCCTAATAAATAACATAAATAATCCCATTCATGGATCAAATCAATCGCAACTCCTCCACCAAGCTCTTTTTTTGCACTATATGTAGTACGATAATCTGTTCCGGGACGCCACTCCGGAAGATAGCTTGATGAAATACAGCGTACAGAATGTATTTTTGAAAAATTAATATTTTCTTTTAAATATTCAATCACTCCGGTATAACGAAGCGGGCATGCTACATAATAAATGCTGCCTTCTTTACACTGTAGCCTTTCCAGATCCTCTTCCCCGGTTTCAAACACCGGCTTTTCAATGAAAAAATGCTTTCCATATTTCTGACAATTTTTTAATGTATCATAATGCAATTTTGTTGGATTAGTGATAAAAATAACGTCATAGTCATCTGGCAGCTCACTATAATCATAGTATATCCTATTAATGAACATTTTGTTTTGATTATCTGGCTCTATATTTTTTCCACTTCTCAATGCATCAATTGTAATCTTTTCACAGTATAAGTCTTTCAAATTTCTGATATGCCTAGTTGCAATAGAACCCAGTCCAACAAAACAAACTTTTAAAGATGTCCTCATTTTTCTATATTATCAATTAACCTCAGTATTTTTTTATCCTGTTCAAAAGAATATCTTGGTGTATTCTTTCCATTAATGACTTCAATAAAATTAACTAATTCTTCGTAATAAGCATCTTCAACAATGGAGTGGTTATACCCTTCTTTATGTTCATAGCTGTCATACACAGATATTGGTATCATTTTTTTCATACCTTTATCATATTCACATAATGTATCCGGAGTCCCCTCCCAGGACAGGCAAAAATGCTCCTGCCACATTTCCAATCTTCTGCCTACCTTCGGAGTAACAACATCTACCATAAGACAGCCTGTTGCACCTGATTCATGCTCTAAAAAAATCTGATAGCAATCATCATAATCTATATCCAGATTTGTGACCTTCTTATGGCTGCTATAAAAAGATTTCACGGCACCAAAAGTATCGATCAGCCAAGGTAATTCAACAGCTAATATCTCACGGCAGCCATTTGTTTCCTTATGTCCAATAAAATAGTCTTTATAGCTTTCCCATGGATGCCAGTCCGGTAAATATTGCCCCACATGATAGTGATACATTCCTGCAAAAGAAATATCCCTTATTCGTTTTTTAATATATTCTATTTCTTTTCTATAGATAAACATTGCTGAGAGAAATAAGGTTTTATTTTTTTCTCTTGCCAATTTGAGGTTATCCTCATATCCTTTATCTATCAAATTGATTTCACTAAAAACATGAAGATTAGCTTCTAAACAGGCACTGGTAATATCCGCGTGGCTCATTGGAGAAGAGGAAACAACTGCACAATCAAGCTCCGTGCAATTAAGAGCTTCTTCTAATGAAGAAAATACGTCTATTCCAAAAGATTCCTGACATTCCTGCCTGCGTCCTTTTTGGGAATCTATGCCAATGATTTTCCATGCTTCTTGATTTTCTGCTTTTTGATCAATATATTGGTTAAGCAAACGGATTCTTCTTTTTCCCATGGATCCCAAACCAATTACAATAATTTGCATTATTTTCCCTCGTTTAATTCGAAACTTTTATATCGTAAAATTTCTTTTTTGTATCTATTCCTTTAGCCAATACTTCTTTAATCTTCCCTACAATCTTTTCACTTGTGTTTATTCCTTCATAGGGATTCATATATCCTTTAATCATCTCCATGAATTCTGATGACAGTGCTTTATTTATAGCTTCTTCAATTTCACTGCTTTCATATCCACAGTGAATTACTGATCCTCCGGTAATCCTTCCCTGTTGTCTGTTTCCAATATTGATTGTTGGAATATGAAAGGATGGCACCTCAATAATCCCACTGGAAGAATTTCCCACGACCGCACTGCAGTATTGCAACACACTCAGATATCGAAGCTGTCCTAATGAAGAAAAAGCAATGCATCTCTCATTATGCTTGCCTACATATTCATCAATCATCCGATTGATAATTCTTCCATCAGTATCAGCATTTGCCTTGGTGAAAATAACCTTCCATTCCTGATGACGGTCTATTACCTGCAATAAATTACTAAATTGTACTTCGGAAGAAAAAGTTTCCAAGGTAACAGGATGGTAGGTAACTACAAAAGTATTATCTTGAATTGAAAAATTCAAATTTTTTTCCAGTTCTTCCTTTGATAATAACTTTATTTTTTTAATACTCTCTACTCCTAATGCACCTACATTGAAAACTCTCTCCGGGCACTCACCTAACTGAATAATACGCCTTTGATATTCTTCTGTAGAGGCAAAGTGAAGCTGACTCATTTTTGTAATAGAATGGCGTATAGCATCATCATATGCTCCCTCAGTTAATTCTCCACCATGGATATGCGCAATAGGAATTTTTGCGATCATCGCAGCAGTGGCTGTCATCAGCATTTCATATCGATCACCAAGAATCACCACTATATCCGGTCTGTCATCTGCAAAAAAATCCGCAAATCCCATAAGGGCAACTGCCATGGATTTTGTTATTGCTGGTTCTGTATCTGAACTTAACAACATTTCTATTTTTTTTCTTATAGGATATCCATCTTCCTCTATCTCCCGGTATGTCAATCCAAACTCCGGTGACAGATGCATACCTGTAACAACCAGTTGAAGCTCTATATCTTCTGAAGAAGCCAGCTTATCAATCACAGGCCTTAAAAGACCATATTCAGCTCTGGTTGCAGTTACCACACATATTTTTTTCATTCCTCGATCAACTCATCTTTTCTAAAGCTTCTTCTTGCCTTTTTCCCGATAATATTCTCCCAGCGCATTGGTGATATCCCATTTCCCGGACGTTTAGCTGTCAAATTTTCTTCTGAAAATATCTCGCCTTCTTCAATATCCCTTTTGGCTACAATACTCTTTCGTGCAACCTCAATATTTTTCTTTTCAGACTCAGAAGGCACTTTTTTCCCTGTTCCAAATGCTTTTTCTACATTACGGATCGCTTCAACCATCTCTTTAAGCTCCAGCGGCTCCAAACTGGCCTTATGATCCGGCCCTTCTAAGTTTCTGCTTAAAGTAAAATGTTTTTCAATAACTACTGCACCCATGGCTACTGCCGCAATAGGAATTTCGATTCCCAATGTATGGTCGGAATATCCAACTTTAACCCCCAGCTCTTGTCTTAAAATATCCATCGCCTTAAGATTTACATCCTGCACAGGTGTCGGATATTCCGTATTACAATGCAATACCGTAATTTCCCTGCTTCCATTATCCCATAAAACCTTTACTGCAGCTTTTACTTCTTCCAGCGTTGCCATTCCAGTCGATAGGATTACAGGCTTTCCAGTTTGTCCTATTTTTTTTAAATACGGATAATTGGTTATTTCTCCGGAAGGAACCTTCATAAGGGGAAGACCTAATTGATTTAGATAATCAATGCTTTCCAGATCAAACGGTGTAGATAAGAATAGTATCCCTTTTTGCGCACAATATTCCTTTAAGATATTATGCATCGTCTCTGATAATTCCAGCTTTTTGAGCATTTGATATTGAGTTTCTGTATTATTGGTAGCAGCTATTTGATAATCTGCTTTTTGAGCATCTTCTGATACCAGGCTATCTGCTCTGAAGGTTTGAAATTTTACTGCATCTACCCCAGCACAGGCAGCTGCATCGATAAGCTTCTTTGCTGTGTCTAAATCTCCATTATGATTTACTCCCGCCTCTGCAATAATAAATACATTACTCATATATAAATGTTCTACTTTCTACTATATCTTTTCTGACTGTTGCCCCAGCACCTACAATACAGCTGTCCCCTATCCTTCTTCCCTGAATTACTGTGGCATTTGCACCAATAAAGGATTCTTTCCCTATCTTCACTTCACCACAAAGGACAGTTCCTACCGAGACATGGGAAAAATCTCCTACATGGCAGTCATGCTCGATAATTGCACCTGCATTAAGAATACACATCTTCCCAATTTGAGCTGATACATTTACAATTGCCCCTTTACCGATAAAAGTCCCTTCACCAATACTCGTACATCGGGATACTATTGCCGACGGATCACAAATTATGGGAAAAGAATATCCGATTTCTCTTAACTGCAAATACAGTCTTTCTCTTAGCCTACTTTTTCCCAAAAAACCTATTCCCATAGCAACATGCTTTATTCCATTCATGAACAATTTTTGCAGGTCACCATCACTCCCTACCACAGGATAATGATATTGCTCAATATCAGCTAGCTTTTCGTTTACCACAAATCCATATATCTCATAAAGACTTTGGCGCTCAATTGTATCTGCCACACTTTTGGCATGTCCACCCATACCTAAAATAATAATTTTTTCCATATGTTACGTGTAATTTTTAACACACTCCATGCTCTTTCTTAGTTATTCTAGCATTATTTCTATTTACAGCTCCTCGTATTGCCGCCTGATAATCTTACCACCTGCTATCTCATATATGCAGTCACAGTTTCTTATTGTTGATAGCCTGTGTGCAATTATAATAAGTGTTTTTTGCCCCTGCATTTCTTCAATCGCTTCCATTACAGCAGTTTCTGTTTCTGCATCCAGTGCTGATGTAGCTTCATCAAGAACCAAAATATCCGGATTGGTATAAAGTGCTCTTGCAATAGCCAGACGCTGTGTCTGTCCACCTGAAAATCGTACTCCCCGCTCCCCTACAATTGTATCCACTCCATCTGGAAGCCCCTCAACAAAGCTTTTCATCTGTGCTTGCTCCAAGGCCGACCACACAGCTTCTTCCATAATTTCCGTGTCCTCAATACCAAAAGCAATATTTCGACGAATGGTATCATCGATCAAATAAACATTTTGAGGCACAAAGCTGATTATTCTTGAGAGAACCCTACGATTATTGACTACATTGATCCCATCAATCAATATCTCCCCTTCCTGAGGCAAAAATAGCCCCAGGATGATATCCGCTAATGTACTCTTTCCTGAACCGGATGAACCTACAAAAGCAACAGATTCTCCTTTTTTTATTGTTAACGAAATATGATCCAAAACATTTTCTTTTCCATCCGGGTATTTCCAGACAATATTCTGAATCTTTATTTCTTTTTCAAAAGAGAGATTATTTATATCTGCTCCCTCATCTATCTTTTTAATTGTATTATCCGCCTCATACTTCTGAGCCTCTACAATATTTTCATACACTTCTTCTACTGCTGGAAGATAAAATATACATCCATTAAAATATGACGACACTCTGCCGATAGAAGGAAGGAGCCGAAATGCAGCTACTGCAAAAGAAGCTAGTTGTGGAAAATATTCTGCAGGTGTTTCCATTCCCCCCACGCGTATACAAACTGCTATAATGATTCCTACAATGCATGTTCCTTCAATAATATATGCAGGTGTTTCTGCTGCCACAGTCTGTTTTATCTGAGCATTCTGTTGATTCGCATATGCCTTTTCATAATTCTTAACAAAAAAATCCTCTCTTTTCAAAACCAATACTTCTTTGATTCCAGAAAAAAGCTGCAATGACCACTGGTGTACCAGCTTCGTATAGAAATGATATTTTTCTCCCTCTTTTTGCATAATTCCCTTGAAAAAAAATAAAATGATCAACAGGCACAGACCAACCAAACCAATCATACTGACAGCCATCTTCCAATCTGTATATACGATAAATATTAATATACATAACATTGTAAGTGCTTCAGCAACTATCCGCATAAAATTATAGATTACACTATAAACACCTACCATCGCCCCATTACTTCCCCGGAGCAGAGTGGCTGTATTATTTACCCTGAAGAATGGATACCCTCTTTTAATATAAGAATGCATCATTCGAATTGATAATTCCCGCTGAACCTTAGTGGAGTATCTTGCACGTGCATAAGATAGTATGGCCATATAGATATTTTTAATAATGTACACCATTATAACTGCTATTGCTACTACTATCATCATTTGATTTGTATCAGAAACTCCTGTAAAATAAAATATTTCTTTAATAACAGGAATCTCCAAAAGTTGATTCGGATCCAGCATAACCTGCACCAAAGGGAGGATTACTGACACTCCTAATGTTTCCACTATAGCGCCCATAATCGACATGAGAAAAATAACTATTCCCCATTTTTTTTGTGAGGTAGAGAGTATTGTCTGAAATTTATTCCAGAGCACTGAAAACTTTTCAATCTGTTGCATAATTAACTCCTATATTTATATCAGCCAATTTTCTTATTTATATATCACTCTACATTTAATTTTCGTTTCATTTTTTCAAGCTCTTCCAGTTGCCCCATATCCATCCAGTTTTCTTCATCAATTTTATAAACACCTACATTCTCTCCCTCATCAATGCATTGTTGAATTAAGTCTGTAATATGGATAAAAGTATTCTCCGGTATCCGATGAATAAATTCCGGTTCTAAAACATACATCCCTGTATTGGTAATAAAAGACATTTTAGGTTTTTCCTTTAATCCTGTTACCTTTCCTTCTTCGTTCACCTCCACCGTTCCATAGGGAATCATTACATTTTTCACCGCACATACCATAGTGATCAGGTTATTATTCTTCTTATGATAATCCAAAATTTGAGAATAATCGCCTTCAACAAGAATATCACAATTGGTCATAAAAAAGGTAGAGCCATACTTTAGTTCTAAAAGCTTTAAACCTCCACCCGTCCCCAAAAACTTTTCTTCATCTACAAAGCTGACATTATACTTGCAATCATAATCCAAAAAATATGACTTGATAAAATTTTTCTTATAATTAACGATCATGGTAAAGTCATTACAACCATACTCGGAAAATCTTTCCATAATATGCTCAGTAATAGTACTGTTCCCTATAGGGATAAGCGGCTTAGGTAGTATCTGTGTATATGGATGTAAGCGTGTTCCCTCTCCTCCTGCCATAATAACTACAGGAATATTTAACTTACTCTTCTCTTCTTTAACCCGCTCATTTCTAAAGTATAATCTAATGATTTGATGATTTTCATCTAAAACAGGTAAAGAGGATATTCCTTTTTCCACCATGGTGGCTTGAGCAGATTCTTCTTTTCCCCTTGGAAGCCATATGAAAGATTTATTCATAATTACATGGATACTATTCTCCAAATCCCCTTTAGATAAAATATATCTTCTGATATCCCCATCCGTAACAACGCCAATGGCCTTACCCTTTTCCGTAATGTAAATAATACCTTTGGCATTATTATTTATTTTTTTCATTGCCTCCAGAATAGATACTTCCGAAGTAACACAGTATTTATCCAGCTTCATTTACTTTATCCCCTGACAATTTTCGCTTTCAAAATCAAAATTATACTATCTATAAATTATATATATCTGTTTTGTATTTAGATAAATTTTCTTTTAAAAACGCTATTGTCTCAGCCACCCCCTGTTCAAACGTATACTGAGGTTTCCAATCTGTCAGATTTGTAATTTTTTTATTGCATCCGAGTAAACGGTTGACTTCACTTTTTTCCGGACGTAGCCTCTGTTCATCACAGATAATTTTCGCCTTTGGATTAATCTGCGCAATTAATTCTTCTGCTAATTTTCCAATGGAAATTTCTTGGCCGGTAGCAATATTGATTTCTTCCCCAATGGTGCTCTGACTTTTATATATCTCAATAAATCCTCTGGCTGTATCTTTTACATAATTAAAATCCCTCGTAGGGGTCAATGAGCCCAGCTGAATTTCTTCCTTTCCACTGAGAAGCTGCATAATAATTGTAGGGATAACAGCTCGCGCTGATTGTCTGGGGCCATAGGTATTAAAAGGCCGGACAATTGTAACCGGCAGATTAAAGGAGCGGTAAAAAGATTCTGCCAGTCTGTCTGCTCCTATTTTAGTTGCTGAATATGGTGACTGCCCCTGAAAGGGATGCTTTTCATCAATAGGAACATACTGTGCTGTTCCGTACACCTCTGATGTAGATGTTATGAGAACACGGCTGATATCCAGTTCCCTTGCAGCCTGCAATATGTTCAGAGTTCCCTTAATATTGGTATCTACATATGCATCCGGTGAATGGTAGCTAAATGGTATCGCAATCAATGCTGCCAAATGGGATACAGCATCACAGCCTTTCATAGCTTCTTTTACACCATATGGATCCCGGACATCCCCCTGAAACACTTCCACAGATTCCATTGTTTCTTTGGGAAGACTATCCAGCCATCCCCAAGTATTAAAGGAATTATAATATACGAATGCCTTTACTTTATATCCTGCTTTTACTAATTCTTCAGTCAAATGGCTTCCGATAAACCCATCTGAACCGGTGACTAATATTTTTTTCATCTTATTTTTTACCTTTTAATATCTTTGAGAACTTGTCCTGTATTTTTTCTATTTCTTCCTCTGATGCCACTTCAGTTTCTTTGATTATCTTATACTTAGCATATACCTGCGAAGACAGGCTTCGCTTTTGTAAAAAATCATATCTTGAAAAAAAGTCTACATATAACCAATAGATACTATTTATAATAGGATTTGCCCATATTCGTTCCTTTATCGTCTTATAGACTTTAGTATATAAATCATAGTGGCTAACTATATCCTTTAAGGAATAAAATTCTTCATGGTACACCTTTTCAAAAGCATCTGCCACCTTTTCAAAACTGTATCGTTCATCCTTGTCACCAAAATACTGATATACAAGTTCTGCATTCAAACAATTATCTATTACTTCACCCGACAATATTTTTTCAACGGTATCATAATCTTCAATTGGCCGCATTCCCTCAAATACAACACAGTCCTGGGACCTGATGTAAGAAACCGGCTCCAGAGAATAGCATGTTTTGCCTGCGAGGAATGCTTCTACGATTACTGTACTATGCCAGGAAAACATAAAATCACTGACAAAAATCCACTGTTTGGAGGAATAGTCACTGATAACATAAAAATTGAGTAACTCTTCCATTTCTTTCAATACAGTGGGAAGTCTCTCACCAGGATGTGGACGATAAATAAAAATATACTCAGGATACTTAGCTGCTGCTTTTTTTAACCAATTCAACACCTCTTTTTGAGCTATAGTGGCATTTTCAACCATTTTCACCTTCTCATCACCCATTCTTTTTCGCACGATTTCCAGTTCTTCTTCTGTATAATTAGTGAAGCCAAAACTGGCAAAAAGAGTACAGATTTTTTTCTCTTTTGAAAAACCATATTGTTCACATATTGCATCCCTGCTTAAATAGTAGGCACCAAATTCCTCTTTTAACATATCGAGGGATATATTCCCACATTTTATCACCTTTTTCCTGTCAATCTGGGCAACATTAACCAGTCGCTCAACATTTCGCTCTCCCCATGACAGATGAACGATCTCTTTTGCCAATTCCTTAGGAGTCTGAAAACTGTCTTTCTCCTCCTGTTCTCTGGAAATCATCTGCTCCCATTGCAAATTGATTATCTTATCAAAAGCAATACAGTTTTGCACACATATCCTCAAGGTATATGTATCGTAACCTGCAAAAACACCCAAAACTTTAGCAAAATATTTCGGCTTACAGATCCGATTTTGAGTAAAATAAATCTCCTGGGCATGCAAACATTTAATAAGAACAGAATACCCTCTCTTCTCAAGCTCCATTTTCAGCAAACACAAGCTTTCAAGTTCTCTAATTTTATGCTCATAGACCAATATAAAATCGTGTACCTTCAATTGCTTCACACTTTCTTTATGATTAACTTTTTTAACGTATTTTGGTATACCTTAACCCCTATATTCAAACACTTTTGAACTGGCAAGGAAATGTTTAATACTGCTCCCCACAACATAATCCAGCTTCCAAGATAGATATTCCTGCATTTAAAATAAATTTTTAATCTTTTTCTGATTATTCTGGCAAGATATTTTTTTTCTTTACTATACTTTTTTCTTTCCGGTGATTCGTTTATTCCTATTATTCCGCCTATAATCCACGGTAACTGATAAGCATATGCTTCCAATAATAATTCTGGGTAATTATCCCTTATAAACTGTATGATTTTTTCGCTGATATTGACAACATCCATATAACGAATATTGAATGGGCATGTAGTTGTACTTCCTTCTCTATGGGCATAATGATACCCTACTGTATTTACACATACAACCCTCTTTATATGGTGTAAAATTCGATATAATAATTCAATATCTTCTCCCTGTATCCCAACAGTAAATATTTCTTTCTCAAATAGTGTCCTATCAAACAGCTTATTACAGCAAGAACATCCAATAGATGATTTTCTTTCAAATAATGCACGATATGCCTCTTCTTTTTTTAAAGCTATTGTAGATGCAGAACAGCACATTATTTCAATTTGATCACCCGTTTCCTCATAATAACCACAGGAGGCTATGTCTGCTTTATGCGCTATAGCAGCACTATACAGGCATTCATACATCTCTTTTTCAATATAGTCATCACCATCAACAAATCCTATATATCTCCCTTCTGCGTGCAAAATTCCAGCATTTCTTGCTCCTGATGCTCCATTATTTTTTTGATGAATTACCATAATCCTAGTATCACATCTGGCCAGCTCATCACATATCTTTCCCGACTGATCAGTCGATCCATCATCTACCAATATAATCTGAAGGTTCTGATAGGTCTGCTTTACTATTGACTCAACACAGCGTCGAATGTATTTATCGATATTATAAACAGGCACTATAACTGATATTAGATCCACTTTTCACCTCTTTTTATCTGCACATCGTGCGGCCTTATCCGGAAAATATCCTAAATCTTTCCCCTCTTGTTTTAGCTCAAAATATCTTTTTTTAAAATATCGAATTCTCAAATTTTTAAAATTTTGTTTGGAGAAAAAGTTAAGATATAGCTTTAATATTAGCGGCAATTTTTCTTTTTTCTGAATAGGAACATCTATATAATAATTTTTATCTTTCAAATGACAGATATCTGGGAAGGGCATACGGTAAAAATCCGGATAACAAAACCCCGGATGCCAGATTACATATTTTTCTCCTTTTAAATCAAAGATAAACCGATTGAGATGGGATTCATCATGCCAACGAGCAATAACTCCATTCTGATAATCCAAATCCACTCGTTCCTTTAAAACCTTACACATATCAAGATATTCTTTTGTAC
Source organism: Lachnospiraceae bacterium (assembly GCA_017439665.1). Lineage (GTDB taxonomy): Bacteria > Bacillota > Clostridia > Lachnospirales > Lachnospiraceae > SFDP01. The sequence goes on along the minus strand of JAFSIS010000070.1, from coordinate 239,497 downwards.
ATCCACCATTCACACCACCACATACATAAACTTTTCCTCTCCCTTGAGGAATATAGGCCAAACTCTCTGGATTATGATCATATGGAAAAGTTTTGATATGCTTATTATAATATCCAGGGTGTTGTACAACTACTATCCCCTGTTTTGGCAGAATTTTTTCTACAACCTTCTCTTTGAATTCTAAATTCGCATTAAAAAAGAAACAATAACTATATTCACATAATTCTTCTTCTATAGAAGTAAACATATGAAATCTTTTCAATGTATTATCCGGCCATCCCATATCTTCTACTTTATAAACCTTTACATTCTCATGCGTAAAGCTTTCATCCTCTTTGTCTGAAAAAACAAAGTACATCTTTTCAGAATCAGGCATAAAAAATTTTTGACAGCTCCGAAAAAAGGAATCAAAAAATACTGTATACTGCCCTATTGCTATATATAATATTGCTATTTTCATTATTCTCCATAAGTCCTAAATGGTTATCCACTCATCACAAAAAATATCTGTATTATCAGTATCTAAATTCCATTGAGCAGGTGCAACTACAATTTTATCTTCTCTGGAGTTCAACCAAGCTCCCCACCAGCTATAACTGCTGTTTGCAATAATATTGTTTTTACACATACTCATTAGTTGCATATCGATATAATCATTTTCTTTCTCATTATCTACATATATAAAATCATCATTCTTATAGTTCTGCTTTACCCATTCAATATCATCTGAAAAGAAAAAAAACTTTGGAGAATCAACTTTATTTCTAATATACTTGATTGCTTTCTCATAATATCCATTTTCCCATATATTTCCATATCTTTTTTTATTATTCAAGTAATCTCCACGTCGTATGTGAACACTAACTGAATTACAACCCACAATCCAACTCATCATCTTAATATTTTCTTCCCCTAACATTTGTGGAAACTCGAATTGTCTCAGTATATCTTTTTTGATCTCTCGAAAATATCTTTCTGATTGCCAATAACCATCTAAATACATAGTATTCCATCCATATATTTTATCATAGAATCCAGGTCTCACTTCTCTAAAATAATATTTTCTTAATCCAAATTTTCTTCGTACTTTCTCGAAAAAATTATCATATTTACCTCTTAATTTATCACATACTTCCATAGTTGCTTGTTCATAATATATATTAGGAAAAATATTTAATCTAAACTCTCGTTTTTCCACACCCGTCTTATATAACGAGGTATCTATGGCTACTTCCTTTCCTAATGTTTTAAGCTTATAAAAAAGCGCATATTGAAACATTTGGTTTCCAAGACCACCTTGGATACATATTATTATCATATTTGTTTCCTCGTGTAAGCTGCAAGTTTTAATCTAAATCTAACATTTTTACAAAAAAGTAATCTATAATATTTATTTGATACAAGCCCTATTAGAATATTTATTCCACATGCAAATATTCGTTTTTCATTAATATACTCTACTAATTCCCCCATCATCTTATCCGCTTCTGAGAATATTTCTTTATTCCTCTTTGAACATTCTTTCTCCATGTTAATAAAATAATCTACATTAATGGAGCCAATATCTTCGCCTTTTATATATAATTTTTGTAAAGCAGTCGCCCTCAGATGCTGTTCCAGTGCATTACTTTTTGATATGCCACTATTTCTAAAGCGATAATCAAGTAAATGCTCTTTCATTCGGTAACATTTATATCCATGCTGAAGTGCCCTTAACACAAAATCCAGATCTTCACAATATGAAATATTCCTATAGCCTTTTAAAACATAGTAAATTTCTTTATCAAAAAGCCATGTGGGATGGACAGAAACATTTCCATATTTCATTAACTCTGCAAATTTTATACTATCCAATTCCCCATATTTTGTCCCCTCTTGATATCTCTCTTCGTAAAGAAAATTTACTCCCGTCATTATAAAATCCACTTGATTATCTATCATACATTGGTATTCCTTAACTAAGCGTTCCGGTGATGAATAATCATCCGCATCCATTCTTGCAATATACTTCCCTTTCGCTTCTGAAATCCCGTAATTTAATGAATAAACTAATCCCTCATTTTTAGTATTTACCAGAAATTTTACACGGTTATCTTCCATTTGGTATGTCTCTATAACTTTGGCTAAAGTCGTATTTACAGGATTATCCAATATAATTATAAATTCTATATTTACATATGTCTGCCTCAATATCGACTCAATACTTTTACGCACCCATTCCTCTTTTTCATTGTATACACTCATCACAACAGATATCAAGTCCATATTATCTCACTCATATAATGTTTTCTCTTAAAACATCATCCTTTCCTCTTATCCTATCATCATTTCCTAATATGCTTTAATTAAACTTTACTATTTCCTTTTTGAATCACTATATTAATCTTCTTTGTAAAAATACTTATTGCAACTTTATATGTCCATGGTAAAACAATCTTCCCTCTAATTTTTTTCCAATTAGTCAATATAGTACGAAAATCAACTGCGATCAATTTATAAAGAAAATAATATAGTCTGTTTTTTTCATCTCTATCTGCTTTTCTATAAATCACCAGATCAAAATGTGCTAAAAATTTAAGAATACCAAAATCAAAATATTCTATACTATTCTCTATTTGGGAGTTTCTCACTCTAGTATACATTTCCTCAAAAGCGTCATAAGGAAAACCAAATAATACCCTTTTTGTTCTGTCATTCATTGCAGATTTAGGATGTTGATAATAATAATATCCCGGATTTTTAACTATATTGATATTTTTTGCCATAGCATTAGCATACAGTACTACTGGTACATCTTCTGCCCGAGCATTTCTGGTTTCGCTAAATTTCAATTCATGTCCATTCCAAAAATCTCTTCGATATAACCGGCTGCAGGAAGAAGATATCCGATAAGCCCACTCTTCTGCTCTCCCTTTTTCATAAAATTGAGGTATTACCTGTTTGCTTTTTCTTCCATCACTATAAACTAAAGTATATCCGCCTATTGTCAGTTCTGCATTTTTTTCTTCTGCCTTTTTAACCAATGCTTCAATGTAATCATTACTCAGATAATCGTCAGCGTCGACAAATAACAGGTACTTTCCCCTGGAATTACGTATAGCAAAATTTCTCGCCACTCCAGGTCCCTGATTATCCTGATAAAAATAATTTACCCGATCATCCTTCATTTCATATTTTTTTACAATTTGTCCGCTTCTATCTGTACTTCCATCATCAACAATTATTATTTCAATTTCCTTATGAGATTGATTTAATAAAGACTGAATACATTTCTCAATATATAACTCACAATTAAATAAAGGTATAATAATCGATACCAGTTTCATTTCTATTCCCTTTATGAGTACTTCCTAATAGTTAAACCATAAATTGTTTCACTACCCTGATTATTCTTTTTACATCAATAAAAAATGCCCCTTTAATATGGTTATTCTTCAAAGCTCTGTGCCCTTCCTTCAGGGATAGCAGATAGTTACTTATTCCTCCATTGCTGGTTCCCCCATAATACATCGAAATGATAGTTTCCGGAAGATAATTCAACTGATTATCCTGATCCTTTAAGAAACGGATCATAAATTCATAATCCGCAGAAATTCTATAGCTTGTTTCATATAAACCATATTTTTCATAAACTTCTTTTCTTAAGAATAAAGTAGGATGCCCTGGCATCCACCCCTGGTATATATTTCCTTTTCCCATGCACCAACGACGGACAATTCGATCTCCATCCGCATAAATAAGATCCGCATGACAACCTATATAAGGTCTCCCTGTTTTTGGATTGATCTCATCTATTTTTTGAATCATTCGTGTAATAACTGCAGAATTTATAAATTTATCATTAAAAAACACAATAATATCCCCAGAAGAAAGGGAATACCCCTGATTCATGGCATCATAGATTCCCGTATCCGGTTTAGACTGCCAAACCACATCATATCGGCTTCTCATCTGGTATTCTCTGATCACCTCAAGGGTTCCATCACCGGATCCTCCATCTTTAATCACTACCTCGATCAGGGGATAGTCCTGCTTTTCTATACTTTCCAAGGTCTGTATCAGATTATCTTTACTGTTAAAAGTAGTGAGTATTAGTGATACCTTCTCCATCATATTTATCTATATATCCTTCTTTTCTTCCAGCTCCCTGATCCGTTTTTCCATTCTGGAGATGGTCTGTGTAAGATTTTTGATTTTTTCAGCCTGTTTGGAAACTATGGAGGTTATGGACATAAGGATCATCACCAAAAAAGCTATACTGATAATAAAGAGACCATTCATATTGCCGGTTATGCCAAGCAAGCGAATGAATTTGATCAATGTCTCCGGCCAGATTACCATAATCCCCAGAACAACGCCTGCTGCCAGCCAAAGTAAGGTATACTTTAATGACAGCTCTTTTCTTTTTAAAAACATGAGTATCGCTGCAAAATAAATGACCACACCGATAATCAGAACAATTCTGAGTGTAGATGGTATCATAATATTAATCCCTCTCTTACCCCAAAAAATCTTTTTTTCGCTTTAAAGCATCAGGGCTGCGCCTTATTCCAAAACTTAATCTACAGACGAGAATTGCCAAAGTCACCTTGATCATATAGTAAATTGACTTCAACAGATTAATGGAGCTTATCCCACTTTCACGCTCCCTCATGATTACCGGATATTCCATTATCCTGCCGCCATGCATAACAGCAGCTACGATTGCTTCCGGTTCCGGATAATCTATTGGATAATCTTTACTGTATATATCAATAAAATGCCTGTTTACTGCCCGAAATCCACTGGTAACATCTTTGATTTTATATCCTGTACATAATTTTATCAAGATACTTAAAATCTTAATCCCACTTCTCCTGGCTGTTGAGGACTGAAATCCTTCTTTTTCAATAAATCGCGAACCTATGATAATATCCACCTCATCATTTTCCAGATAAGGCAGCATCCTTTCCAGGTATGCAATATCATGTTGTCCGTCACCATCGATCTGCACTGCTATCTCATAGCCTTTATCTTTCGCATATTTGTATCCCGTCTGAACGGCTCCTCCAATACCTAAATTGATGGATAAATTAAGATACTGATATCCGCGTTTTCTGCACACATCCCTTGTGGAATCAGAAGACCCGTCATTCACGATTATATAATCATATTGGGGATAATTTTCAATAATATTATCCACTACCTTTTCAATATTCTCTGCTTCATTATACGCAGGAATAATAATCAACACTTCATTAGTTCTCATGATCTTCTCTTTTACCAATAGCAACTATTCTCCACTACTTTACAATTCCTGGGAGTCTCACTTTCCTTAGGATATACCCAGGCATCATTAAAAGAAATACCCGCTCTGGGATTGTCTACCCAGCGTCTGCCCTTGATCCCAAAAAGAATCTGGGTTGCTCCACCCATATGGATCACCTGCTTTCCTGCATGCTTCAGCTTGGCCGCCAGGGGAAATCCATAAGCACCACACCCGATTATGGCTATATCGAAATCAATTTTCATAGCCTCCTCGTACATATATTCCAATGCTTCAAACCAGGTGGCAAATCTTTCATCCTTTTCACCTGCAATAGTCTGTACTGCCTTTAAGGTGATCAGTGTAAATTCCGGCAGTACCGGTATCCCGGGAAATAACTCCTTACGTTTTTCATATTGCTCCCGGATGGATTCATCAAAAGGATGAATAACCAAAACCCTTTTATTTTCCAGTGCCCTTGTCCAGGGCTCCTTATCCTTACATCTCCATGGCTCAATATAGTTTAAAAAAGTCAGCCTGGCTCCCTTCATGTACTCTGTTATCATATAGTCATCCATGTAGCAAAACCATGCTGCCAGCAAGTCCACTTCTTTTACAGACTCTACCATTAAATCCGTAAATTTTTCTGCCAGCTTCGGGGATTCCGGGAAAAAACCGGCTCCTTCGCACATTCTGGAAAACCAATAATCAAACTCCTGCTGTACTTCCTTCGTATTTCCAAACAGTCTCCGTTTTAAGACCAGAGCCATAACGGTTAATTCCGTATTCCCGAACCTGCCTGCCATAAATGGTTCCCCGGACCGGATCCTTTCAGCAATGAACCGATTCGTTTTTTTCATCCCCATAAGCCAGCGATTGGCATAAAACACCATGACCGGATCATGATTGAAATACTTTTCACATATATGTCTTCTTATTGCCTTATGAAAATAAAATCCACGAAAACGATACCGCTTCTCGTACAGCATCCATTTTTTTCTTTTCTCCATTTTATACCTCATGTATTAGGTCAGTTCGACGGTGCTTCGGTGCGGTGTACCCCTTTGTCTTTAACCTCAAAAACAATATCACAGTTTTGTATTGTAGACAGTCTGTGGGCAATAATAATTAATGTCTTGCTTCCGGCAAGGGACTCAATTGCATCCATTACCGCCTGCTCTGTATCATTATCCAATGCAGAGGTAGCCTCATCCAGCACCAGCACATCAGGATCATTATATAACGCCCGGGCTACACCTATTCTCTGGCGTTGACCACCAGACAAGCGGATTCCCCTCTCACCTATAGACGTTTCAACTCCATCTGCCAGTGAGTCGATAAGCTCTCTCAACTGTGCCCTTTCAATGGCATGATTTAATCGTGTTTCATCGATCTCGCTTTCTGCCCCGTACACAATATTATTTTTTATGGAATCATCCATCAAATAGATATTCTGAGGAATGTACCCAACGTTGGCCTGCCAGGAAAAAAGGTTCTCAAAAGCATCCGCATTATCTATCAGAATTTTTCCCGATGTGGGCTCTAAAGCTCCCAAAATCAGATCGGCCAGAGTTGTCTTTCCTGCTCCGGAAGGGCCGATCAGTGCCACGGATTTATTCTTGGGGATTTCAAACGACACCTCTTCCAGAACATTTTCTTCTCCCGATGGATATCGATAAGAAAGACCCTTGATTTTGATTGCCTCGTTAAACTTCAGCGGTGAACACTCTCTTTCTTCTGCACGATTCTTTCCCGCAATTTCCTCAACCTGTCGTAAATCATTATACACCGCTTCAAAAGATGAGAAATTAAACAACAGCGCACTGATATAGTTGGCAATTCGGTTAAAGGAAGGCAGTAACCTGAAGGCAGCAACCGCGAAAGCAGAAATGGTAGTGATAAAATAGCTCTGATCCGTACCCCCTATCAGCTTAATGATAATGGCAAGCATAATCGCTGTTATACATAAAGATTCCATGATCGGTTTGGGAATAACCTGCAAGTTTCGATATATTTGCTCCAAATTTGCCCACTGAGAATAATTATGTTCAAACATGGATAAAAAATAATTTTCCCGATGCATGATCTTAGTTTCTTTTAACCCACCAAAGGACTGCTGCAGCCACTTTACAATATCGGCTGCATACTTTCTGTCTTCTTCCCCGATTTTTCGTAAATAAACCTTGAATTTTTTAATGAAAAAGATGACAAAGGATAACATGAATACCAGTAGGATTAACGTAATCTCAACGTCCTTAATAAACAGGTAAACTCCCAGAACGGTACACATAAATAACTCTGCAAAGAGCTGGATCACAGCCAGAACAGCCTGATACATCATAACAATGTCGGTATTAATGTTTCTGATCAGATCAGAACTGCTGTGTTCAAGGTGAAAATAATAGGGCTGATTGAGATAACAGTCCAGCATTTTATATGCCATTTTTTTCTGATTACTAAAAGTAAAGTGGAACTGTAAATTATAGGATATTCCCACCAGAACATTCTTCACCCAATAGATCAAAATTAAAACCACAGCCAAAAAGATGAGAAAATAGGTGGTATTTTCAAAACGGAATAGCTGGTATACCCATTCCAGATAGACAATGGAATGGATCGACTCAGGGTCGGTCATTACCTGAATCAGAGGGATGATCGCCGTTACTCCCAAAAGCTCAACAAAGCTGGTAAAAATAATCACCAAAAGAAGATAGAACAGCTGTATTTTTTGTTTTTTATCAAAAATAAATTTTATCTGTTTTACTAAATTTTTAAATTTTTTCAAACCCTGGTCTCCTGTTATTCCTTTCAATGCTGCAGCATTATATCCTCTATCCCGTACCTTCCCAGAGAGAATACGTGTTTAAATTCATAATCTTCAGCCAGCAAACATGCCCCAACCGTTCCCGACGTTCTCCCTGCAACAAGGCCATTACATCTGGATAACAGATAGATTGAAGTCAGATACTCTATCCCCCGTTCGAAAGCATCCCTTTCGCTGAATTCCTTATGATGATTTAAATAACCGCTTACTTTTTTTACTCTTACCTGATCGGTATACAAAAGCCTTTCCCCATAAATGGCACTAAGCTTCTCCAGCACTTCCATATCCTCTGTAGCAACATAGATTTTGCCACAGGAAAACCTCCTGCTGTATTCATCAATAGCCTTGGATAAAGCTTCTATATCAGGCTGGATGGGGTGAAAATATGGTTTTAAGGAGGTATAGTCCGTTCCCCGTGCCAACACACCCAGAATCCGTTCACCTTTATCTCTACCCAGAATCTTTTCTTCTTTGTTCTTTAATATCTCAAATACATTCGGCTGAAAGCGTATGTATTTCTTTGCTAACTGATGATAATACTTAACAATACGATCATTATATAAAAAATCCAGACTCTCATTAGGCTGATATTCGGGAATATCTCCCCAGACATATCGTGCCTGATTAGATTTAAGTGCTTCTTCAAGAGAGATATTGCAAGGCTGCTCAAAAAATAACTCCCACGTATTGATCTTGCCCACCTCTCCCTTTTGGTGAAAAGTATTATAATAATTTTTCATGTCAACCACTGGGATCATGCCATTTCTTATCGCATATTCTATCCAGCCAAGGGTAGTAATATAGTAGGCAAACAGGCCTAACGGCGAACTGCCACATTCCCTCTTTATGATCAGATACTTGCTGTTAAGCCTATTCTGTTTATGAAAACGTACTTCAACTTTATGAAGCAAGGCAGAACCTTTACTATTAATATTCATCCCTTAACCTTGTATCCTCCTAACATACTGATCATATCCTTTATCCTGCATTTCCACTCCGTATATCCATAGGCTGCACCACTGGAGCCGGACATCCCGACTATTCTTGGATATTTAGGGAAATTGGATATTTTTATTTGATGATCCAATATGATCCGTGTATACACCGTTTCTAAAAATACTCCCTCATCATCCATGATTTCACTATATTTATCCCGGAAAAATTGTTCAAACTGTTTGACCGGCATTCCGTAGAATCTGGTATCATAGATATCCTTACGGGTAACATTGGGAACATTGAAGTATAGCCTGTCCTCTTTCAATCGTAACACAATTTCCCGTATATTGTCTATTTTCAGTCTGCCTGTAATCTTAACGAAAAATCTTTCTCTCTGAAGGAGCTTACTATGCTCCATCACATAGTTCATGATTTCCCCTTCTCCATAGCCCTTTCCATGGATCCCTGCTTTTTGGGTATCTCCCTGAAAAGAATGCAGCTCCAGCTGTACCTGATGCTTCTCTGCCTTCTCGAACAGGTCCGAAAACACTCCTTCACCCTGATTACTGTTTTCACAGAAAATAATCTTGGAAAATGCTCCGGATTCAAGAAAAAATTTAAGGCTCTCTCTGTACTGCTCCAGTCGTTCATCTGCATTCCTTAATGAAAGCTGCCTGACACCATTGTCAGGCTTAATTGTGCCTGTAATTATTGCAACCATTTTTCCTCTATTTTTAATATAGTAATTTGCTGTCACTTTAAAATTGGAAATAAATAAATGGGTTATAGGTCCCGGCCATAATTCGAATCATGGAAAAGTAAAGTAATGTAAGGGCTGCCACTCTTTGAATAGTTAACCACTTCTCCGCTTTACATTTCTCTCCGGCTTTTGCCGCAAGTTTTTGTGGTATCCCACTGGACAAAGCTATACTAATGCCCAATATCATCACATTCCACCTGTCCAGATACCATAAAACATCAAATCCTGGCTTTTCTCCAAGTCCTATACCAAACATGGTCTTAAGGTAATCTATTCCCTCACCGATATTTGCCGCACGAAAGAGTACCCAACCGATGGCAACTATGCCAAGAGTATATACCCTTCCTAAACTGTTGCCTGCCCATTCAGGTATCTTAATTCCGCAATTTTTTACTATCCGTTCAGCTATGATAAAGAATCCATGCCAGATTCCCCATAAGATGAAATTCCACGCAGCCCCATGCCAGATTCCGGTAAGCAGGAAAACTACGATCAGATTGATGTAGACATGCTTTCTATTTCCTCCTAAAGGAATATAGACATATTCACGAAACCATGTAGAAAGAGAAATATGCCACCTCCGCCAAAATTCTGTTATGCTTTTGGAGATATAAGGATGGTTAAAATTTTCATTAAAATGAAAACCGAAGATTCTTCCCAAACCTATAGCCATATCACTATAGCCTGCAAAATCAAAATAAATCTGAAGAGAATAAGCTATACATCCCAGCCAGGCTATGGCTACCGTATTTTCTTCTACTCCACGATTCCAGATGCTATCCGTTAGTGTAGCTAAGGAATTAGCCAGAATTGCTTTTTTCCCCAGTCCGATGATAAACCGTTGAAGACCATCCGAAAAATCTTCCAGACTGATTTTTCTTCTGTCTATCTCTGCCTCTATATCTCCATATCTAACAATGGGCCCGGCAATGAGCTGTGGGAAAAAGAGGATGTAGAGTGCTACTTTAAATGGATTTTTTTGTATACTTACCTCTCTTTGGTACACATCAATTACATAAGAAAGTCCCTGAAAGGTAAAAAAAGAAATGCCAACCGGAAGGACAATCTGTTTAATGGCTATATCTGCTTTCAGAAAATCATTAATGGAATCAACTATAAAATTAAAATATTTAAAATAAATAAGTATTCCTATATTTAAAATAACCGCAATAACCAGAGTAAGCTTCCTTTGCCACTTTACCCGTTCTCCCAAAAACAATGCACAGCTATAATTTATAATAATATTTAAGATGATAATCCATAAGTAGTGCGGCTGGGACCAGGCAAAAAATATTGTACTCATCAGTAAAAGAAAACTATTCCTGAATTTCTCTCCCAGAAAAAAGTAGCCCCATATAGTCAATGGAAGGAAAAAGAAGATGAAAGCATTTGAACTAAAAACCATTTTATTATTCCCCTATATCCGATTTGAAAATAAAACCTTTTACCGTATTCCAAATCCATATGCTCTCTTTTCTGCTCAGCTGCCTGTAGAAATTAATTTTGCCATTTCTACGATAAGATCATATCGATCAGCACGTTGTGCATTTTCATGAATAACTATATCCGGCTGATAGTACTCTATCAGGATCGGGAAGTCCATGGTAGAGTCTGCATGTACATAAACCATTTCATGAAAACTTTCACTTAAATCATCCAGAATAAACATATGAAAATAACTATCTGCCAATACAAGCACTCTTGTCCGGTTATCTACCGTTTCATTTGTAAAAAACTGAGCACTTACATCATTATTAAAAAAGCCATCCGGATTAGATATGTTTGGACTGCCGAGCTTTTCACTGGTTGGCTCAGCCTGCTTTTCCCGTATGATAAATTCTTCTAAAAAATCTTCCAGATGGATACCACCAAATAGATCGGAGCCTTGATCAGTAAGATTAATTTCATAATCCTCCTCATCCAGAACCAGAAAACGTTCACTATTACAGCGGTTGATTTCATCCATAATCGCTTTATATCCCAGATATCCTCCCCTTTGCGTCCAATGTCCGGGATCTCCAAATCTGCTGAATATTTGATACTCCTCTTTCATTTCCATTAATTTATCTTTCAGGTCTATAAATTGGATATCCGTTTTTTCTTTTAAAACCTTTGCAACCTGATCGGTCTTGGACATATCTCCATATTGGTTAATATGAAGTGGCATTTGCTCCGGATAAAAACTGAACTTGTCATAGCACTGCACATAGTAGTATTGTATATCCTGTTCTTTTAAATAATCAGAAATGATTTGAAATGCCCTTGCAATTTCCTCTAATTCCTCTTCCGTCTTAAGATTCAGATGCTGATATTCAAGTAATTCATCCTCCGGAATTTGGCTAATCTCTCCCTTTGATCCCAAACCCAGGTTACTGTTATTGGCAAATCGCTCAAAACCATAGAACTGAATCCTGGCATTCATGGCCACAGCGTTTGTTCTAAGTCCGATATTATCATCTATCCATCCACTAAAATTATCAAATACCTCTGTATTAATGGTGCCATCTTCCTTAACCAGCTTTGCCACATTACGGAGCTTGCGTTTTTCCATTTCGGAAACTGTTTCCGGTACAAGATTAGAAAATGCCAATGGAAGAATGCACATTAACATAAAGAGGAAAATAAAACTTATATTCACAATTTTTTTATACATTATCTAATCCTCATTTTTCGTAAGATGTTGACTTTCAATTTTAATTTTTGCATAATACTCATAAACGAATAAGGAGACGCACATGCACCAGAATACCTCATTTCCTAAATGGAAGCTTCTCATTCATCCTATAATCACTTTTATTGTAGTTTTTGCTGTAAGCCGCTGTCTTTTTCCTCTATTAAGACATTTAACAACTACAGCAACCATATATGGTCTTATCTGTGGCTTTCTCGTCGCCAGCTTTGATCTTATTCGCCTCATCGTCCATGCAACAGCTCATAAAGATGACTCTTCAGCTTAAGCTTCAGATATCTGCCCTTCGTCATTCCTCCATATTGATACTGCAGACCCAGAGTTTCCCTGTAGCCAACCTGACTGCTGGACATTCCTCCCATTTGGAAGTTAGCAATTACTTTATATACAGGATGGAAAACCACTTTTTGCTTCTGATAAAGGCGCAGCATGAATTCATAGTCCGCAGAGCTTCGATAGGAAAGATCAAATTTACCAAAATCCTCATAGACCTTCTTCGTAACAAAGCAGGTAGGATGGGTAATCATCTGTTCTACCAAAAAATCATGGTGGAACAACACCGTACTCTTTTCTCTTTCTCCCTGAAAATTCCTCTGGAAACCATAAAGAATCATATGAGGCTCCCTTTTCTTCAGATATTCTCCAACCATGATTTCCAAAGCATCAGCCTCATAGTAGTCGTCACTGTTGATCATTCCAATCAACTCCCCACTGGCAAGACTGATCCCCTTATTCATGGCATCATATATCCCCTGATCAGCTTCAGATATGACACGCATCCTCCCCTGAAACAGCGGTTCATATTGACGAACAATATCCAAGGTCTTATCCGTTGATTTTCCGTCAACGATCAAATATTCATAATTGCTGTAGCTTTGGGAAAGCATACTCTTTACTGTACGTTCAATCGTTTTTTCACTGTTATAGCATACTGTAATAATGGAAACCAGTATGTTTTCTTTTACAGATCCCATTCTCCTGTCCTTATCCGTTTAATTCCATTAAAAGCTTCTCCTTCACTTCCGGAAAAGCTTCCATAAGCCTGGTCCATACCAGATCATTTCTTCCGGCCTGACCGGTATTTTTTTGCCAAAGCCCACTTTTTTTCGTTTTGACAATATTGTAGTAGATTAAAATCGTCTCATTACAGTTGACCGTTTTATAGTCGTTTATAATCTCCATGCATTTAAGCCAGAGATCATCTGTATACAAGGCCAGCTCAGTAAGCTTTTTTTGATTGAAGGCTCTGGCCGGAAGGCAGCCCGGAGGATACAGAACTCCATTGCATCCTACTGCCATCGTAGCCAGACAGGGAACCTCCTCACAATTGTCTTCCCACTGATTGTACTCAGCGATATTTTTTCTTTCATCCGGCATAATCCGGTGGCTCCAGTGACACACGATCGTATCAGGATATTTCTCATGTCCCTTCCAAAGCTTTTCCAGATGATCCTCCGGATAGAAAATATCATCATCGGCTGTCACAATATAGTGCTCCGGATATTCCTGCATTACATAAAAGTACTTTTTATGAGGCTTTAAATCTTCAACATAGACTATTTCCAATCCGTATTCCATCAGCCTGTCCAGAGATCCGGGCAGTTTCTTATCCGGAAACTGTTCTTCTGCCAAATATAAGATTATTTTACACGGCTTCATTGTCTGTCTCAACAAAGAGGTGACTGTAATCCACACTGTATTAATCCTGGCCGGATATGTGGTCAGAGAAACAATGATAGGGCTGTTTCTATCTATCCCTGTTTTGTGATATCCCCAGTTCAGCCAGGGATAAAAAAGATTCAGCAATAGCTTATTCACTTTATAGGCCAGAGGCCAGTAAGGCTTTCCCCGTTTCTTAAGGTCCACCACCATATTATAGAAAAAAGCAATCATCCTAATCCCCGCTTCTTTTTTTATCTCATTGGCAAATGCTATAGACCTACGGATTTTCTGGCAATTGTTTTATAGGAAAAATCCTCTTTACCGGGTCCCTGTGCTGCTTTCAGCATCTTCTCATATTGATCGGGATGATTTCTGATTTTTAAAAGCGTCTTCTTGATCAGGTCCACAGAATCTTCCCTGAGAAATTCTACATTTCCTCCAATATCCACATGAGTAGTTCCCTCCCAATATTTACAGATCATGGGAATTCCCTGCGCCACAACCTGTTCCCAATAGACTGAATGTCTTCCGGGAAAAACTACCAGATCGGCAGCAGCAACGTAGCTATAGGCTTCTTCTCCTTTTGCCCAGCCGATATACCGGACCTTCTGTTCATCACAAAGAGAAAGAAGCTTTTCTTTTAACTCCTCATCTACGGAACCAAAAATCAATAGCTTGATCTCCGGATCCTCAATCTCTCCTACTGCTTCCTGCAACAGCAGTGTCTGCGTTTTAAAAGCATCGATCTTCCCACCGGTGACCAAGAGAAAATCCCTTTCGTTAATACCATATTTTTCCCTTATCGATTTACGTACTTTCGGGTCAGAAGCTCTTTCGACACTTTCATCATCTGCTCCCATAACCAGCAGGTCTGTCTTTTGCTTACTGATCCCATATATATTCTGCAGAAAATCCACCCGGGAAGGCATTACTCCCCAAAAAACCTCTGCCCACGGCTCCATAGCTTTGGCACAGGGCTTCCACCAGAATCGATATAGGGTATTGCGGGTGAACCAGTTTCTGGCACTGTTGGAAAAATCACTGTGATTATCTACATAGATTTTTACTTCTCTATGCTTCTTCTTGTATCTTACAATGGTTCGTAAATCCTGAAACTGAACGTTATGGACAAAAATCGTATCCGGCTGCAGTTCTTCCAAAAGCCTGTAAGTTCCTTTAAATATACCGATATGCCGATTGAAATTATAGGGCAGTGGACAGGCAAAAGGAAGCCGGATGATCCGCACTCCCTGGGGGTTGATATAGTCACTTTCTGTCTGACAAAGTCCCCATACGCCTTCCGTAAAACAGTAATCCGTCGTAATCAGGGATACCTCATGCCCATCCATAGCCTGATATTTGATGATAATATTTTCCTGATAATTTAGCCCTTCTGTGTAACCGCCAGCAAGACAAATATGAACAATTTTCATCTTTTCTTTTATTTCTCCGTTCTTAACTGCTTCAGATCATATATATCGGATAGGCTTTTAACCTTAAATCGTAATATATTCCCCTGTAAAAAGGCAATCAAGGGATTACTGGAATAGGTTTTTTTGACACTAAAGCTGACATCGTATCTTTGCAGCTCACCACGACACTCCTCAATAGCCTTCAAATAGGGTCTGTAGATGGCATCTTTTACCTTTTTATCACGAGTTCCCGAACTGATATTTACTTTTTGTTCACTCAAATATCTGAGGTTCTGAAAATGATAAAAAATCAGAGGAAAAACCCTTCCCGTCTCTGTTTCCTCCAGGACAGGCAGCGCTCCTTTCACCTCAACCAGCTTATACTGCCCCAAATTCCAGGGTGCCACACCTCCTCCGAGATGCTTAAGCTCATGTACTCCCTTAAATAATATAGGGAATTTTTCCAGATACTTCTGATCACCCATTCGCTCCGGTTCATAAAGGTGGTAGCACCATTCAAAACATCGCTCCTTCCACCACCTGAGAGCTTCCACAGCATTCTCAGACTGGTCAAAATAATTAAACTCTACACAGTATTTTCCACTCCGTTTACACAGTCTTCTCCCATTCCAGTCATCTTTAAAACGATGTTCTGTGATCACAATATTCGCTTCTGCCTCTTTTATTTCTTCAAACAGTTGACGTGGATCACTGAAAAAATACAAATCTGCATCTATATAGGTGCAGCTTTCTTCATTATACTTATCCAGAACATATTCAATGATCACCGGAGTGCATGTCCAGCAATATTCTGCCTTTGATCTTTCTTTTTTTAACTCCAGCAATTCTTCATTTTCAATCTGTGTATGATGAATGACCACTGCATGAGAAAGCTTGTAATCAGACAAAACCCCAAAGGATTTATCATCAAAGCAGAAAATATATAACTTGAAATTATCACAACATGCTTCCAAAGATCGATAAAGGGCAAGCCCCTTATCCAGATAATAACTGTCAAACAGCGTACAAAATATCATCATCTATTCTGAAACCTCTTTTAAATAATCCTCATATTCACGGATATATTCATTTCCGTCATAGTGCGTGCTGGCCAGTACCAGCAAAATAGAATCTCTGGAAAAATCATACATATCTTTCCAGATCATTTTGGGAATATATACTCCCATCATAGGCTGATTTAATTCTACTACAAATTCTTCCTTCCCATCTGTAATTCTGACTTTGCTCGTTCCTGCCACATTGATCAGCACAAACTCTGATTCCCTGTTGGCATGCTGCCCCCGCACTACAGTATCATCCGATTCGTAGATATAAAATACACGCTTAATTTCAAAAGGAATATCCTCTTCTCCCTCAATTACAACCAGTTTTCCTCTTTCATCTCCCAGATCTCCAAAATGGAGAATAGGGCATTTTTCTCGTAAACCCATACATCCTCTCATTCTGCTATAAATCATAGCATTATACTCATGCAAAACCGTTTATTGCATCAATGATCATATCCTGCTCTTTTTCTGTCATCCCATTATACATGGGAATAGAAAGAACGGTGTCTGCATATTCTTCGGTCCGTGGCAGAAACCCCTTTCCATGTCCAAGATACTGATATGCCTCCGATAAATGTGGCGGTATCGGATAATGAATAATCGTACCTATCCCATTTTCATTAAGATAGTTGATCAACCGGTCCCGATCTTTACATCGCACCACATACTGATGCCATACACAGCTTGAATCAGGTCTGACCTGCGGTAAAATAATTTTATTCTGATGAAGCTCCCGGCTATATCGATCTGCAATTTCTTTTTTTTCTGCATTGAGCTCATCCAGATACTTGAGCCTGACTCGCAAAAGTCCTGCCTGCATTTCATCCAGTCTGGAATTTGCACCTACTATTTTATTATAATATCGTTTTTCACTGCCATAATTTCGAAACACCTTAAAATCATTTGCCAGCTGCTCATCTTTTACTACTACTGCCCCTGCATCACCAAAAGCACCAAGATTTTTTGAGGGATAAAAGGAAAAGCAGCCTACATCCCCGAAGGTTCCTGTCATTTGTCCCTGAAAAAGAGCCCCATGGGACTGTGCACAGTCTTCTACCAAACGAAGATTATACTTCTTGCACAAAGAAACGATTTTATCCATTTGGCAAGGCAGCCCATAGAGATGAACGACCAGGACAGCCTTGGTTCTATCCGTAATTTTCTCCTCAATTTTATCTGCATCAATACTGTAATATTCATCCGGCTCCACAAAGACCGGTATTGCTCCGTTCATCGTGATTCCCATAACACTTGCTATATAGGTATTTCCCTGAACAATTACTTCATCACCTTTTCCTATATTTAAAAGACGAAAAGCGATCCACAATGCATCCAGCCCGCTTGCCAGCCCTACACAATAGGGAGCTTTGGTATACCTTGCAAACTCTTCTTCAAATTTACTTACCTCTTCTCCCAGGATATACCAGCCTGATCGCAGTACCTCCAGTGCCTTATCTTCTAACTCACACTGATATTTATAGAAACTTCTGTCCATACGATTAGGCATAATCTTCATTTTCTTATCCTCCTCATCAAACGTTTTACCGATTCGGCCTCCATCAGCTTCTCCCTTCCGCCCTTACCGACGACACCACCATACCCGCAAATAAAAAGGGGAACCAGCTCATCTGTACCGTCTCCATACTGTTGATGGCAACTCCGCTTCCCAGAAGGAGTACCAGTAAGCTCACCATCAGGTAGAAGGTTTTTCTATCCTCAACCTTTACCACATAATAAACCAGATTGATAATTAAAAGAAGCCCTAAAATGATTCCTGTGTAGCCCAGGCTGAAAAACAGCTGGATATACAGGCTATCATCATAGACTCCTGATATCAGCCCACTGCCAAACCACTGGGCAAGCGTGCCGTTATTCTGGCACTCAGCAATGATTCCGGCCCACTGATTATAGCGGCTGTACATGGTCTCACTGTCAAGAAACCTGCCCCTGAACAGTTCGACCACCGTCTCAGCATCCATAATGCCCATTACCGGAAGATAGATCAGGACGATAACGGCCAGCAGCACCAGAATGACCACAGCAAGCAATCCTCCCGTCAGCCTGGGCTTTCGAAGGATCAGCTCTGCAATATAGATCAGGATGATCCCATAAACCACAAGCAGCAGAATCTTCTGGATTCCTGCATCAGAGAAAAAGACCATATAGGGACAGGTAACAAAAATGGTGACCAGCTTAAATATGGAGTTTTTCCCGAACATGGTAATAAATATCAGCCCCAGGATCATGGCAAAGGCCATGTCCGTATCGTAATAGTACAGATCTCCCCCTGCATTGGTTACTTCCAGCAGTGAAAATCCAAAATGCAGGATCCGGCTTCCCAGATTCAGATAGACGATGAGGTAGGAGGCTGTAACCAGTGCTCCCTGGGATTCCAGAATCCTGTCGTAATACACCCTTCCCATAAAATAAATGAGAAAGGCTGACAATACTTTAAAATAGATCTCATAGCTGCCCGGATTTCGGACAAATTGCAGGGTCAACTGCAGCCCCAACAGCAGCACAATTCCGTCGATAACCGTAAACTGACTGCGGATATCGGGCCTTACCAGTAAAACCTGGTAAACCAGCATGAACAGAACCAGACCCACCATCAGATAGTCTAATATCCGATGGAGATAGAGCATATCTACGAACTGTTTAACAAACAAAAAGAAACTCATATACACCCCACTTGTTACTGCCCGGGCAGAAAACGAAAATCATAGCTTTCCACCTTCTACGATTTAAGAAAACACTTTAATCAGCGTTTCTTTAACAGGACAGGATTTCATCCCTGTATTTCTGAATGGAAACATCCTTCGTCAGATACTGTGTCAGATAATCTCTTCCTCTTTTGCCCATCTCCTCCGGCTCTCCTGTTCCTTTTAAAGCAATAAACTGCCGGATCAGCTTTTCGATCTGCTCATAATCTCCGGGTTCCACGCTGATTCCGCATTCCGCCTCCTCTACAATGAGCCGCGCCTCCGCGTTTTTTTCCAGGATGCCCAATACCGGCTTCCCTGCTGCCATTACCCCATAAAGCTTGCTGGGGACAGAAACCCCTTTAATTCCCTTGGCATTTACCACAAAGTGTACATCACCTGCATTCAGGCTGTAGACCAGTTCACTTTTTTCCTGATAGGGGATGAATACCACATTCTGGATCTTTTCTTTTTTCACCAGTTGATCCAGCTCTTCCCAGATGGAACCCCCGCCGGCAAAGGCAAAGACCACATCCTTTTCTTCCTGAAATTTGGCGATGATCTGGACGATGTTGATGAGATCATAGTATAAGCCGATATTTCCGGAATACATGATTACATACTTGCCTGACAGCCCGTACTTTTCCTTAAACTGAATTACCCGGGGATGATTCCTGTCAAGAGGAATGATCTCCTGCTCATTGATCCAGTTATTGATATGGGCATAGGCGGGAACCTTTCTGGGAAAACGGGCCTTTAAGGTTTCGATCATATCTCTGCCTACTACGATCACCCTGTCCGACTGCCTGCAGCTGAATTTATCCAGAGCCATCATGGTACGCAAAATAAGCTGATTATTAGTAAATTCCACCGCTTTTACCTGTTCAGGATTAAAGTCCTGGATATTATAGATAAATTTTGCCTTTTTGATCCATTTCCCCACTACTCCCAGTAGTCCGCCCAGGACGGGAGGCTGGGAAATGGTGAAAACATAGTCCTGTCTCTCCACCCGGAAGGTGGCAAAGATGGCCGAGAAAAAATAGGAGATGATGTTCAGAATCCGGCTGAGGGCAAAGTTTTTACGAAACTCCGGCACCCGTATCCGAAGCACATCCACTCCGTTGATATTTTCATAGTAATATTTATGCTTACGATAATAGCGGTCTATTTTTCCCGTATAAGAAGGAACGGTACAGATAACCGTGGTATGAAAGCTGTCCTTTAACCCTTCCGCCAGCTCCGTCAGGATCTGTCCCGTGGAAGCCACATCCGGATAATAATAATGGGCATAGATCAGCAGATTCTTCCTGGAGGAATCCACATATTTTTTCCAGGTAAAGGCGTCTCCAATGGAGAGAAAGACGAACTTGGCATTGGTGACCACATACCGTTTCCACAATCGTTTCGGATCCTGGATCAGGCGGTAGAGCCATTCCAGATAGTGGTTTCTCATCCACTCCGGTGCCCGCTTAACCGTCCCCGCATGAAAGTCGAATCCGGCACCAACCCCCAGCATAACCGCATTCACCCTGCCCCGATGGTTGTACATCCATTCTTCCTGCTTGGGTGCACCAAGTCCTACCCAGAGGATATCCGCACCGGAGGCGTTGATCCTCTCCACAGCCTCCCTGTCTTCTTCCTTCGTCAAGGGTCTGAATGGCGGTGATTCCATTCCTACGATCTTCAAGGCCGGATAAGCTTCTTTCAGCTTTTTTTTCAGGGCTTCTATGGTTTCAGGGCTGCTTCCGTAGAAATAATGTTTTATCTCTGTATTTTCTGTGGCCTTCCATAATTCTGGCATAAGATCCGGACCCGGAACCTGCTCTGCTGTCTTATATCCTCTCAGCCGCTGGACCAGAGCCAGCGGGCTGCCGTCCGGCAGGGCCAAAAAAGCAGAGTTCTGAATATGGCGGTACTCTTCATTTCCCTTTGCCATCACTGTGGTATGGACATTGGACAGGCAGATAAACTCTCCCCGGATCTCCTCCAGCTGGGACAATATTAACTTTACACTTTCCTGCATATTGGTGACGGCGATATTCACCCCCAATATGCGATTGGTAAATGGTTTTTTTAAGGTTTTACTCATGTCAACTTCCTGATCACTTTCGCAGGGTTCCCGGCGATCACACTATTTGCCTCAAATTTGCCGCTGACCACGGCTCCTGCTCCCACTACACAGTTGTCTCCCAGCTCGCTTCCTTTTAAGATGATGGCATTACAGCCGATAAAACAGTTCTTCCCGATGGTAATAGGTGCCGTTCCGATTTTCCTCTTATCGTCTGCAAGCCTGGCCTCCACTTCAATAGGATGAAAATCATTGTCCAGAATCTTCACATTTCCGCCGATGTTCGTATGATCTCCTATGGTGATTCCGCTTCTGGCATAGATGGTTGCCCCGGAAATCCCCACATTGTTTCCGATTTCAATGAAAGCTCCTTCCACTCTGGTGACGATGATCGTCCGGGAATACAGACCCACCAGATTAGACAGAAGGGAGCTTTTGATGATACAGTTATCTCCCAGGCTGAGTCTGGCCCCTTTTTTATTTACGATCACCGGTATGCCTTTCAGCTTTAACTTTTTTCCATATGCAACTTTGGTCAACTTCAACAATAATTTATACATGCTTACCTGCTTTTCTTCTTTCCATAATCCATAGGAAAATGCCTGCTGTAAGGATACTGCCCCAGAGTCCGAAGCTGAGTACAGCCCTTACATACACCCACTCTTCTATCTGGTCTACCGCTCCGGTTATGGAGCCCCCTCCGCTTACCAGAAAGCCTGCCAAAATCAACAGTGCTGAGGACAAAACATATACCCCCAGGGCAGGCAGAGTATGTGCTGCCACGGCAGCAGCGATCCTGTTTCCCAGATCAGCCAGCCGGGCATATATCCCACGTCGGTAAGAAATTTCTTTATTTCCGATAGAAAGCAGCTGGATCTCTTTTCCGAACAATTCCGGCAGCTTTCCCTTTCCTTCAGCCAGCCTTCGGTAATATACCTCTCCCACAAACAAAAACATCAGGTTTTTATAAGAAAGATTAAAGAAAAAGGGATCCGATAAGCCCAGCAGACAGAAGGCTGCTATAATGGCCAGCTCCGGCTTTCTTTCCTCCTTGATATTGGAGTAGATCATGTAGATAAACAGGCCGGTCAGAATGACAAAAGCCACCACTCCAATCTGTAAAAAGGAATAGAGAAAGGAGCTGTCGATCAGATAGTTGGTGTTAGGCGGTTCTTTAAATCTGGTTCCGAACAGGGTCACCGGCTCCGTGGTCAGATAATAATAGGAGTAAGCTACGCGGTTATGCAAAATTTTATCCAATAAGGTAAACAATGTACCCTTTGCCGCCAGAGGGCCCACAATGGAAATCAGAAGACAGGCCGGATAGATCAGAAAGAGTCCTGTTTTTTCCACAGCCGTCAATCTGGGCCGAAGCTGAAGGTAGATGTTTACACAAAGATAAAAGACAGATACGATCAGCCCCGTATTGCTGCAGCTATAGATGTATAAATAGACGATGCCGATCAACATCAGAAAACTGGTAATGAGAAGGTTTTTTGGCTTCTGCCTGCCCAGCATATACATCACCAGTACCATCAGGACAATATAGGTGGTAAAAAGGGTATTGGGATAAGGATAGCCCAGGGACCGCCGCATGACCTCCCCAAATCCCGCTCTCTGATGGATATAATAAATGTCCTGAATCCCCCCTGTCACCGATAGGAATACCAGCACAGGAAAGCAGGTTCCCAGAATCATCGTCGCCCATTTGAAGATCCGTCTTACCGACAGCCCTTTCATCCCCAAAAACATGGTGAAATAGAGCAGCAACCCCTTTTCTCCCGTATTTTTATAGACGATCAGGGAAAGCAGAAGCAGCCCGCCCATCAGGAGATACTCCAATACGGTATGTCTGGTCATGGCCACTTTCACGGCAAAAACAAGCATACCCGCCACCAGAGTCAGGTTGTAGAGCAGCATTCCTTCGTATAATCCTGCTGCCCTTGCCCCAAACATAATGGCAAAGTAGATCAGATAGGTGAGCTCTGCAACTGTAAGTGTACCCGCATTTTTTTGTTGCTGTACTGTACTATTCATCAATAAAATCCCGCATTTCTTAATGATTATGGCATGATAATGCCAATATGCTATTATACACCAAAAGTATGGTTATGCCAATGAACAAGCCATATTTTTGTTTGACAATTAAATATAGACAATTATAATTAAAGATATTGATTATACCAAAAAGAATTGAGGGATAAAAAGATGACGATTAGAGAGAAAACAACTGCTTTTTTGGCAACGGTGCTGGTCATGCTGGGACTGAGTCTGAAGATAGAGATGGGAGGTTTTACAGAAATATTTGATTTCTTCCATTATGATCTGCTGCTTGTCATCCTCACCCCTCTGTTATTCTGTTTTTTTCTTCATACATGCAATAAGAAAAAAGAGATATGTACAAATAGGTTCAGTCGGTTCTGTGTGATTTTTCCTTCTCTTCTTTTTTCTTTGTTTATGGTTATTGGCTACTCCTTTGAAAAAGCAGGAAGCCTGAGTCTTATTATCGGCAGCCCTTCCCAGATTTTTATGACCATTTTAGTATTTCTTGCCTATGCCGTTTTGCTCTATCACTGCATTATATGGATATATTCTTTTTTTGAAAAGCTCCCTTCCCTTAAGCTCCAATTTACCGGCAGGGCTTCTTCTGTCGTAAATAAACTATGGCTGATCTGGGAAAAGCATCCTGTTCTTCTGACTTTCTGCCTGTTCATCCTGCTTTATCTGCCTGCAATGATCGTTTCTTATCCTGCCATATTCTGGGGAGATACGCCTTCCCAGATCGCCCAGGCCTACAATCTCAGTGAAGAAACCTCCAATCATCTAAATCTGATCTCCGAAGATGTCAAATTAAATAATCATCATCCGGTGACCCATACCCTGTTAATCCATTTCTTCCTGGTCATTGGCGATACGGTCTTGGGCTCATTTAACATCGGCATATTTCTTTATATCTTATTCCAATTTGCTTTTATGCTTTCTGTAATGACCTACACCATATATTATCTGTACAGACAGGGGATTGCAAGGCAGTGGCTTCTGCTGTTGTTCTGCTTTTTTTCTTTCTCACCACGGTTACAAAACCACATGTTCCTGGTGACAAAGGATATTTTCTACAGTGGTTTCATGCTCCTTTTTATTCTGACACTCCACCGCATAATCATCCATAAATTGGTAAATAAAGGAACCGGTAAGCTTCCTTTTGTTTTGTTTCTTTCCGGGCTGGGCATGGTCCTGTTTCGAAACGAAGGAATATATATCCTGACGATCACTATGTTGTGCTCCATCCTGCTTGCTAAAAAGATACGAAAAAATGCTCTTTTTACTCTGGGTTCAATCGCATTAATCCTTTTCGTCCTGCAACAGGTAATCTTTCCTTTATTTTCCATTACCCCCGGCAGTAAAAAGGAAATGCTTTCCATTCCCTTCCAGCAGACGGCAAGATACGTCAAAACCTATCCCGAGGAGGTCACTCCGAAAGAAAAGCAGGCCATTGCCGCAATTTTGAGCTATGATGAACTGGCTTCCCTGTATACCCCTGAAATGTGTCATGTAAAAAGTACATTCAATGAACAGGCCACCGGTCAGGAAATGAAAGAATATTTTTCCGTCTGGTTTCAGATGTTTTTAAAACATCCCCAGGTCTATTTTGATGCCACTCTGAATCAGGTGTATAAATTTTTCTATCCTGATTCTGATGGTATGGAAAAGGTTCCTTACGAGGACAGTATAAAGCTGATGAATCGGGCAAATGAACTTCTTTCTGAAAAGAAAAAGGCCAATTTCCACCATCCTGAAGCCCTCAGTCTATTCAGAACACTTTTTGAAAAAGCCGCAGAAGTATTTTGCCGATTACCCATCATCTCGGTAATCTCGGATGCCTGGTTTTATTTATGGATCACCCTGCTTGGCCTGTTTTATTTCCTTAAAAAGCAGAATCGGACTGCGCTATTGCTGCTCATCCCTGTAATTTTTCAGCTTTTTGTATGCTTTGCCGGCCCTGTGGGAGGAACCGTTTACCGCTATCTCCTGCCCATCGCCCTGTCTCTGTTCCCGGTTATTTTCCTGGGAACAGATCAAGCCAGACCCATCTCTTAACCTAAAAAGAGCTGTCGTATCAAAGTCTTTTATACGGCAGCTCTCTTGATTCGATCCCTATTCTCTTATCTTTTTACTCTTTTTTTCACCAGTCCGATCAGATAGACGACCTCCTTCGTCCTGCCAAAGAGCAGTAGAAACAGCAGGTTATATATCACCACAACTAAAATGCCTGTGAGGAAAAAAGAAAGGATATTAACCTCTGCCAGGGAATATTTTTTCAGCACTGTCATAATTACCAGTGTCCCTATGGGTACCAGCAGATTCTTCCCTGTCTCCCTGAAATACTCCCCGGCTTTTTTTCCAAAGCATACCCGATAAATGATGAAGGGCTTCGTCACATTGGCGATAAGGCCGGAGATAATGGTTCCGATGTATACACCAGACAGCCCGATGATCTGGACCAAAACGATGGAAATGACCAGGTTCACTATTCCCTGGATTAGGGCCAGAAATTTATCCTGCTCGAAGACACCGGCCGCCGTTTTAAAATTGGACAGTACGATCCGGTCCCCTTTGAAGTAATAATTGATCAGGATCAGGGCGACCACCGTATCCGCCAGCACCCACTCGCCTCCCCACAGCAGCTGGATCAGAGCAGAAAGGAGAATGTAAAACCCTACCGCAGACAAGCCGTATATCCAGTTGGCCACAAAGCGGTATACCTTAAACATCTCATACTGCTTCTGGCTGGATTCCGTGGCGATCAGATTCCCGAAGCTGGAGATCACAGAATTAAAAATGATGTTGACAAAGCCGGAAATGGAATTGATGACCATATTGTAGTTGTCAACGATTCCCACCAGAGACACTCTGATAAAAGAAGAAATAATGATGCTGTCCGTCTGCAGCCTTGCCACATCCCCCACCTTGTGAAAGACCAGAGCCTTCGTCTTCTCCGCAATCTCCTTTCTTTCTTCTTTATCCAGAGGAACCACATCTTTATCCCGTAAATAAGGATAAAGTTTATTTAAATAGCTGCTGACACAGATTTTCTGTAAAAGCTCTATTGCCGCTGCTGCCAGTAAATACAGAAGGAAATTTCCTGTAAGCAGCAAAACGACGATCTGTACGATGGTGGTAGCCAGCTTGGTCAGGGTGAGCACATTGGTCTGGATATAATTCTTCTGCTGGGCATTCACCAGACTGTATTTATAAGCCACAAAATAGGTGCTGACCGTATTGAACAGAAAGATCAGATAATAGATCGTCAGCTCACGGATTCCATATTCTCCCGGATCCCTGATAAAATATTTCAGAAAAGGGATCAGGAGGATTCCGATGACTGTCACCACTCCGGCAATCGCCCTGTATGCCTTTTTATAAAAAAGCATGTAGGATTTGACCTTTTCCAGATTTCCCTGAGCCACCGGGGCATAGAGGCTGAAATTCAGGGCGGTGCCTATGCCCAGCTCAGCCAGTGACAGCATGGTCAGAATTCCGCTGTACAGTCCGTTTACTCCCAACAGCGTCTCGTCCAGCTTTACGATAAATACCGTTCTGAGAACGAAGCCCAGAACGGTTGAGGTTATATTTCCTATGTAGCCGAAGGCTATATTTTTTGCTGCATATTGAATTCTACCCAAAATTAATCCACCCGATAAGTTGATATACTTTTTATCTGATAATACAGTTCCCTGTCAATATTATGAGATCCCTCTTCCGACTCGGACAGCAGCATATTGAGCAGCGGATATGGTGCTTCCATTTCCGGAACAGTTTCTGCTTCCTTCGTGGATGAGGACAGGATACTGTGCTGCTCACGGCGCACATCGGCATATTTTTCCAGCTGACCACCGGCGATGGCCTCCAGGCAGTACTCACTGGTTGTCCTTACTTCCCACACCTGTGTTGTTGCCACCAGAGCAAGGATTCCTGCAAGAATTACAGGAAAACTGACAAAATATCTGAATCTATCCCCATACAGCCATTTTGTCTTTGCATACTCTTCTACATCTATTCCCCGGGAAGCTGCTTTCTTTTTCCAGCCTATCCACAGCTTCCTCTGGAGCCACCCGTGAACATAGATCATATTCCCCAAAGTCACCAACAAAAAAAGATGAAAATAGGTATTGGGAACCCCGCCGGATACATCAGATCTGGAATAGATCTCAGGAACGTAACCGGCCCAGTATATGCCATTCAGATAGATGACAAACAACAGCGGAAACCGGAATTTATATTTCTCTTTATCTACCTTCCACATCTGCTGCCACAGGATCACTGCCAGCAGAAGATAAATGATCGTGGTAACCGGATTCAGCTTAAAATAATCCTCTCCCAGATAAATTCCCCTGTCTATGGCATAATAGATGCATTCCAGGGCCCATTTCAGGCTGAAACCAAATTCCTCTCCTCCCCGGATACTGTTGCCGGGAGAGAGAAAGCTGCATAAGAGGCCTGCTCCCTCAGCTGCAAATGCAGTCAATATCCAAAGATTATGCCAGTCATATGCCAGCCTGATCTTCTTTTCTTTGATACTGAATTCCTGTATTTCCAGCCTGCTGGTCAGGATGAGACAGGCTGCAAGAGTGGCAGAGAGCGGTACCAGATAGCTGCCTCCTCCCAGCAGGGTAAAGCAGATAAACAGGATCAGAAAATCCTTTTTTTTCTTTTCCTCCACCCATTTCTGCGTATAAACTACAGCAAGTGCTCCCAGGAAAAAGGGGACGAGATAATGAATAATTCCGTTGAACCAGTAAATTCCGGAGGCCGTACTGGGGATGTACTGAAGCATAAGATACAGGATCATGCAGACAATAGCACTTACTGCGCCTTTAGAAAATCCCAGTTTTTTGACCAGGAAGCATCTCCCCAGGCAGACCACACTTCCAATCAAAAGAAACAGAGCCAGAAATACTACGCTCACATAACCATGCTCCCAAAAATGATTGGGCGACAGGGTAAACAGAAACATGGTAAACCAGGTCCCCTGCCAGCTCTGATAAAATTCGGCCACCGTCTGCAGGGATCCTTTCAGGGCTCCCACAATTCCTTCCTCCACCAATCCCCTGTAGGTATGGATACCGTACCAGTAGTCATCTCCCGTAGCATAATTGAAAAAACCCACATAGATGATCGGAAGTAAACTGAGGAAAAAAATCACAGCCACCGTAATCCCAACTTTTTTTGCATCCCAAAAATCAACGATCTTTTTATATCTTAGTTTCACCTTAGTCCCCATGCATATTGCAAACTATGTTTGCAATACTGCCTAAATGAGCAAGTGAAAAATCTTTTTTCACCTTACTACTCAACTTTTACACTTTCTTTTCCATAATACTCTGCCACTACCGTGTTGATCCACTCCCCGCTGTCAAAAGAGATATCCTGAAACAGCAGCAGCTTCGGCGGATCAGAGAAGGGCTTTACTGCCACATCTTTAACTGTGGAATCTTTCAGTAATTGTAAGCGCTCCTCATTCTCTTGTCTATAGATTTTTGCCTGGCCGGATAACAGAACCACCGCTGCCTCCGTTCCGATATAGAGGTTTCTGTTTATACTCAGATGGATTCCGGAGGCAAGGATAAAGCATGCCAATAATATCCAGGTAAGTTTTTTTCCTATTTTTCTTCCCATAGTTTCTTTGGTTGATTTTCCAGTCTGGTGTTTTTCTTCCACGGCTGCTTTTTCCACCTGCATTTTCCTGTAACACCTGTTTATCCATCCCACAAGATAAAAGGCTGACGCATATAAGGCCAGAATATAGAGAAAATAGACCGTATCCTGTAATCTTCCTGCTTCTACAGAGCCCTGGGCGTATAATGAAGGGGTAAATCCCGCCGATACCAGGCAATAGGCCAATGCGACAACCGCAGCCGGACAGGAAAAACCAAATTGCATCCTGTCCGCAATATCCCACATCAATGGAATGGCAACCAGTAAAAGGGCAATAACAGGCCACCTTGTCCATTCCTTTACCGGAAACCTAATACTGTACACAAAGGATTGTAAAATGGCCTCCACAGGGCCCATTCCCTCACTCATTCCCATGCGGACAGCATTTCCCGGTGCCAGCACACTGGCTGCAAAAGCCGCTATTACTACCAGAGTACATAGGATCACTGGCCAGTTCTTTTTCAGTACAAGCTTTATGGGGCTCTGTCTTATTCTTGTCTTCGTAGTATCCTTATCTGCCTTTTTTTCATCTGCAAAGGCAGTTTTCAACCTATCTCTGCTCGCCTTTCTTCCGTCTGCAGAGGCAATTTTCATCCTATCTCTGCTCGCCTTTCTTCCGTCTGCGAAACAGAAGAAAACTGTCAGCATACCCAACCACAAAGTACCCTGCAGGGCCGTAATATAGTTTCCTCCTCCAACCAGTACAGCAAGTACACATGCTTTGATCAGTTTGACCATCCGCTTTGCTTCCTTTTGCTCTTTTTGAAGAGAGAGTATCTCCCCCAGAAGAAGGAGTAAAAAAGCAAATCCCCAGGTGTAATTTGCAACTCCGGCATGCCAGAACAAGCCTTCATTTCCGTTTGGCATCAAATGGATAGTCGTGAATAGATAAAGAAGGACGATGCAGCCTAGCGTGTACCAGTCTGCCTTGAGATACTCCCGTCCCAGCGTCTTTCCTAAAGAAAAGCCTCCCAGAAGTAGCAGCAGCACTGTGATCACCGTCGTCATTCCATAAAACCGTTCCCCAAAGATCCCCGGCTGCAGGGAGGTCCAGAATACCGAAGCAAATACCCCTGACCAGTTTTCGTAGTTATATTCCACATTTTCCCAGGCGGCTTTCACTACTTCCAGGATGGAGCCGGTATCCCTCCAGGCCCAGTATGCGGTATCTCCTGCGGAAAGGTCATCCGCTGCCGGATAGTTAAAAAAGGCCAGAACTATTATCGGAATAAGACTGATGAGAAATCCTGCCTTCAATACGATATATAAAGTTTGATTTGTATTTCCTCTGACGGGTTGCTTCATTTTTTCACTCATACGATGTTTTACTTTTCAGGCCTGTTTGCGAGCTTCCATAAGACTTGTCACCTTTGAGGCCTTGATAGGCCTGCCCCATTTCATCAAGGCAGGTCCATCCTTTCCAGAGCTGCTTCATCATATCCGGCTGATACCAGTCCACACCATTCTTCTGCTTTAAGGGTCTGATCATGATCTTATCCGGATTGTTGTTCAGCCTTGCACCCCAGAAGCTAAAGGTACTGTTAGCACAGATATTGTGCCTGCAACAGCTCATCAGTTCAATATCATAGAAGCTGTCTTTACCATGGTTAATGTCGATGATGGTATAGTTTATTGCCATATGCGCCCCGGCATCCCTTTCTGCCACATGTGTCCCGATGTCCATCCCCTCCATATATGTCCGGGCGTATTCCGGATCATCAGAAAACAGGTAGAAATGCGGAGTCTCCACTCTTTCTTTGATATACTGGATTGCAGCCGCATAATATTCATCCGTGCAGATTCCGCCAAACATTTTCTGATTGTCACCAGTGAGGTAATCTCCTCTTCTTAAGTGCACGCTGACAGAATTGGTTTCTTTCATCTGCTTCTTAATCACTTCATTCTGCGGGTTATCCGATGGAGGAAAAACAAGCTTTTGGCGAAGTACAGGAAGAATATCAGCATAGTAGGCTTCACAGGCCCAATAACCGCTCAGCACCCGGTTGTCCAGTGCATATATCCCTTCGTCATACATCTGATGCTCTGTATATCTTCCCTTTGGCACAAGCCCCAGCTTCCGTCCGGCTTTGGCCAAAAAGCTGTCACTTCCCAGAAGCTTCTTTTTCTCATCAGCCGTACACACCTCGTAATCCACACCCGGAAAATAATCAAGCTCCAGATCTCTGATCGTAGTCACCTCTTCCCCTCTGGCAGCATACCAGCTGATATCCAGCTTTACCTCTTTACCCAGACTCTTCAGTTTTTCAGATAAAGCATACTGCTGCAGCTGGTTTCCCAGTCCGCCGTTCAGTTCAACGATGATCATTTCTGTCTCTCCAGTAAAAATCTGAGGCCCGGACCAAGGCTCCAGGGATAGGCCCCATATACCTGGGGATATTGGCTAAAGCCCTCACACTCTCCGGAACAGTCATATATTTTTCCTTCCCTGACGGAGCTTACAATGGCCTTTTCCATTTTCTCCAGCCGGCCATCGTAATCCTCTACCAAGGCCCCGATATTACTTCCCTTTTGAACCGCATAGGCGATCATGGCCGTTGCCGAAGTATCCCTGGGACCTTCTACAGCCTGCAGCTGCCAGGAAAAATAGCCATCCTCTCTCTGCCATTGCATTACTGTCTCTACCACCCTTGCAAAGTCTTCTGTCAGCTTCATTTTCTCCTTGTCTGCGGGAAGAAATTCCAGACTGTCTGCCAATGCCAGCAGAAGCCAGCCCACGGCCCTTCCCCAGCCGATGATTCCCATTTTTTCCCCGGTCTGCGTATCATAGCCATGGTAGGGCAGGCCAGTAGTCTCATCCATACCTTTTTTCAAAAAAAGGTCCATCTGTTCTATTGCCAGAATACCGGCTTCTGCCTTCCCTGTCATGCTGCCGTAGCGGGCAAGGAAAGGAGCTGTCATTCCCAGCAGATCTACATAGATATGGGTAGGATGATGCTTACGATAGGGCATCGTTCCCCCCATCTCTGTCTTATATCTGGCCATATAGTTGAAGAGGGCTTTTCCCGCTTCCAGCATATTGGCATCCTGACTCTGCTCATAATGGTAGAGAAGGGAATAACCGTTCATCACCGTGTCCGGCTGATATACGGGCAGTCCCTTATTCAGCCATCCTTCATAGAATTTTTTTAAAGTAGCAGTGTCCCCTGCTGCTTCCAAAGCCTGAGTCAGCAGGGCATGGGGCCAGAAAAACGAATCCCTTCTGGGAGCGGATGCAGGTCTCAGCACTTTTTTCAACACATATTTTGCATCTTCTTTTTTTGTGGTTTCCGGATAACGAAACAGTTGGTTTCCGGCTTCTTCGATTAAACTTTCTATCATTTGTGTCATTGCAGAATTTCCTCTAATTTTTCTCCCAGAGCAAAGGCTCTTTCTATATAGGGCGGTATCACCCTTGCCAATTCCTCTTTCAGGCTGTCCTCATCCTCCAGCATCCATTCAAATGCCCGGATCAGCTGACGCTTTTCTTCCAGACTCTGTACAGAGATCACATAATTTTCATAGGTGCCAAACAAATCCCTTGCAATCCCCATTGCTTTAATGGAGTAGCCTACCACCAGCGTAGGAACCTGGCTGGAATAAGCCGCTATGGTGGCATGGGTTCTGGCCCCAATGAAGAAACGGCATCGGGAAATATAACCCTTCAGCTCCTCACAGCTGTGATCCCCAATGCGGACTACCCTCGGTTCATAACGAAAAGGATCATACAGCTCGTCTATCGTTTTCCGATCATCATTTCTGTCCCAGACCACGTGGGGGATCAGGGCAACACTCATATCCGTATATTCCAGAATATATTCGATCAGTGCCCGATAGTTCTTTATGGTGATTCCGGGAGTCATCTCATTTTCCACGATCATGGGGCTGATGTTGATCCCCACCGTATTCCCTTCCTGAAAGCCTTCCGGCAGGGGAAGCAGCTTCCTCTCCAGTGTAAATGCAGTGTCCGGATAAAGATAGAGCTCTGCCTGAATCCCGGCTTTTTTTAACGCCTCATAGGTAAGGGACTCTCTGGCAAAAATAGCCGTATACTGATTCATGTCTGCCAGAATCTCCTCTTTTTCCAAAAGCACCGGCTCGATGGAGGCTCCCAGGAGGATGGTCTTCCCGCCATTTCGGTTAAACATGCTGTTGGCCAGGATCAGATCCTTGATCATAATATCATAGCAATAATTATCCCCGCCTATGGAAATATTCCATTTACAGCTGTTTTCCTTCAGAGCATTTTTAAAGCGGTATCGCTGAAAGGATTCCTGATCCTTGCTGAGCATTCTGTAGCCGTAGTATCCGATATGGGCCAGCTTATTGGCACGGATATTTTTTTCCGGCAGAATCTCACACAGACCATTCAGGGAATATTTCTCATCCTCTTCTACACTGTTGGTAATCAGCCTGACCGGTTTTTTGATCAGCTTGCATATGGTGTTGGCAAGAGCCTCACAACCATGATTTCCGCTGCCCGCATGGGCATAGAGTACGACCTTGTTCTCTTCCATTCTCATTCTCTCTTCTTATTTGAAAATTCTATTCTTCAGGATGGTTGTCTCGGGACAGTTCGTGACATCTCTCCGACGGCCTTGTTCTAAGGCACTTTCCCCAATCGCTTTCAGGGGCATATAGCAAAAAATTGCTGCTGTATACCCAATTCACCCTGATTTTTCTTTATTTTAGCTTCAATTTTATTTATTGTGGGCACATAGGAAAAAATTTGCATCCTATGCCCCAACTACTCTTCCATCCGGGGTGTCAAAGATAAAAAAATTTGTATATGCCCATTGAATTCATTTGTAAATATCTATCAGTCATATTTCCATTCTTTTTTCTGGGAACTGACCACTTCCTAAAGCCAGTGGGATTGCACCGCCCTTTTCAAGAGCTTTTCCACAGACCATAGAGTGCCATATACACATCAGGCAGCCAGCGGTACAGCCTCACCTTGACCGGATAGCCTGAGGGCAGATAAGAAAATACTGCCTTATCTTTACTGTATTCTTTTACCAAAGAATGGCAGTAAGCCTGCTCTTTTTGGTATTTCTTCCTCTCTTCTTTCGACAGACCGGCCAGCTTTCCTGCCACCAGAAGAACCGATACCAGAAGAATACTCTCCAACTTCAGTTTCAGCTGTGGGTACAGGCTAAGAAGCTTCTCCCCGGCCTGCTGCCAGCAGGTAATCTGATCCACATAGGAAGGGGTAAAGGGTCTTTCCATAGCTCCTGCCATATTGATAAAATAGCAATATCCACTATAGTCTGTCACTGCGATCTTCTCTGCCGCCAGGGCCGCATCGATCAAAAACAGAAGATCCTCTCCGATGGACAGTCCCCCCGGAAACTGTATTCCTGTAAGCAGCTCCTTCTTATAGAGCACTCCCCAGCAGTGGGTATTGCCCTCCAGAAGATAACTTTCCAGATATTCTTTGATCCCATATATCCTATAGTTAAGTAAATCCTCCTCCGATGAAGGCTGTTTCTTCCCTCTTCTTGCCACTTCCGGGGAAGCTCCATTTCTGTTTTCTTCCATTTCCAACGCAGTGAGCTTTTCGCTTCCTTCTAATGTCGCAAAAGGAAGCTTTCCACCTTCTTTCCTGTCCAGGCTTCTGATCTTCTCATAGCCGCAGACCACCATGTCTGCCTCCACTTCCTGCCTAAGCTTCCACAGTACTTCCAGAAAATCCGGTTTGATCAGATCATCTCCATCCACAAAGGTGATCCACTCTCCTTCTGCCTGTTCCATGCCCAGATTTCGGGCGACAGATACTCCGGCATTCACCTCCTGATGAAAAAAACGGATACGTGCATCACCTTCTGCCAGTCGCCGGCAGATTTCGGGGCTTTTGTCTGTTGAACCATTATTGATCAGGATCAGCTCCCAGTCGATAAAGCTTTGGCACAAAACACTGTTCACACAGTCTTCTATATAGTTTTCTGCATTATAAACAGGAATAATGATGCTAATCAACTTAATACCCCTTTTATAACCTTATATTTCTCTACAGATTTTCTCAAAAAGAGCATGACTCTCCTTTCCGAACTTTCTGGCAAAGAGATAATTTCCTTCCCTAATTGCCGGATAATCTTCTTCAGTCAAAAAGCAGGCAATACCCCCACCATTCCATTTATCGTATAACAATCGGTTTGTGCATACAGTTTCCCTGAATTCTGAATTCATTAAAATATTCTGAAAGAAAAATTCTTCAGCAATATTGCAGGTTTTCAATCGTTTAAAATACACCGGATTCTTTTTTAAATACTCAAAAATATAGCTTACTGCTTTTCCGGATAATTGGCAGTACACCAGCCCTTTGTAACGATAATGCAGCTTTCTTCGAATACCCAGCTTTTTTTGAACCTTACAAAAATAATAATCAAAATTATTTCCAAACTTACTTCGCTTATTATACAGGTGCAGAAAATGATAGTAGATATACCAGGGTTCAATTACCCTGTCCTTATCCGTTTCATCCAGATCAATCACTTCCAGATAATTCTTTTCCGGCTCTCGATCAAAATATTCCAAAATCCTGTCCATGGACCGGGTGATAAAGGAATTGGCACTGATAATATGAAAATAATCATATTTTTTTGTTTTTACCGCTTCCTTAAGCAAAAAAAGTATGGCACTGATATGCTTATAGCTTCCCCAGTTGATCTTATACCGGGAATAGATATGCACCCCATCTCTCTGGCTGGCCCAGTCGACAAATTCCTTTGGGATCGCAGCTTTTTTATCAATATGAATATAGCAGTCTACTGCTTTTGCGTAAATTTCCACTGTTTGCTTCAACCAGTCAAAATCTTCATATGCAGTAATCAAGAATGCATGTTTCATCAGCCCTTTGTCCTTCCGTCAAAAATTTCAATTGCACGTCTGCCCAAAGCGATTCGAAAAGGAGAAGGATTCTTCCAGATAAAATAGAGGAGGAGATTGGCCTTCCCCCTTATACTTACCCTGATCCTTCTTAACTCTTCTTCCTCCCTGGCTTCCTCAATCATCTCCTTTAACCGCTCATTGCAGCCCTCTTTCGGCCCTCTTAATTCATTTTTCATGACCAGAAAAAGAAGGAAGATGTACTCCTTTTTCAGGTTCTTGAGCATCTGCTTTTCTGCCTTCTTCCCCTCCAGAACCTTCTGAAGGGTGTAATACAGCAGATAAACCTTTTCATATAAGCGGGGATTATATTTGTGTGCCATGGAAGAATCCACAAAACGATAGTGATAATAGAGTCCCTTTTCCATCACCACGATCCTTTCGGCATCTAAAATCGCTGGAAGAATGATATTCATATCCTCCCCCATGGTCAATGCCGGGTTACAGAATTTCAAATTCTCCAGGATCAGGTCCCGGGAGATCAGCTTCATACAGCGGGAACTATGGATCCGTCTTACTTCCTCCCCCAGAAGATGGGGAAAAAGCTCTTCTTCAATGGCCTTCCGCTCGTAGACTCCAGGCTTCATGGACTGGATCACGGGAACAGATGCGTTCGGTTTTTCAATCAGATAGTTGCTGCATACCATTTCTTTTGCATTCCCTGAAAGTAAAGCCGCCAGCTCCTCAAACATATTCAGCTCTATCCAGTCATCACTGTCTACAAAAGAAAAATATTCTCCCTTTGCTTCCCGGACTCCCGCCATCCATGCTGACATCAGGCCGCCGTTTTTTTTATGGATCACCCTGACACGACCGTCTTTTTTCCCATAGTCATCACAGAGTCTGCCGCTGCTATCCGTGGAACCGTCATCTACAAGAATGATCTCCAGATCCGGATAGGTCTGATTCAGGACACTGTTTATACATTTATCCAGATAGCTCTCCACATTATAAACCGGAATGATGACACTGATCAAAGGCCTATTGTCCATTTGAAGTCTCCTCTTTCTTTTTTACTCCCAGCATCCTGGTCAAATACATTCCCATAAAAAAGAAGATATAATTTCGACCGATATAATCAGACACATAGTGAGCCTCAAAAACCGTATATATGGTAATAGAGATCATCACTGCCAGCAGCAGAAAATCCTTTGCCCTGTATCCGCACCAGATCAGCCTGCACTGGGCAAGAAAATAGACTGCTCCCGGAATGATGCCAAACCAGTAAAATACCCGCACAATGCCCAGGTCAAAAAAATAATTATTTCTGGCTACGGACCAGAGCGACCAGGTATGGAGCATCCCTTCCTGATTTAAGGAATCCCAGTTTAATGTGCTGATCCGTCCGGACAGGTAGGGATCCAATTTATATAAAAAGGGATTACTGACTCCGAAACGTGCCATGAAAACAGAAAACCATACGGCTCCTGCTATGATCAAAATTCCCAGAAGATAACTTCCGGCCCATTTCTGTAAAAATTTACAGTAACGAAGGAGTACAACCAGTAAAATTGCCCCCATGGAGACCATAAAGCTGGAGCGGGACTTGGTCAGAAAAAAAACAATAAGATGAAAGATGGTGATCCCGCCATATCCCCACCATCTGATCTTCTCATAATAGCAATACATCCCCAAAAGGGTGATGGCCAGCATCATACAATGAAAGGCATTGGGATGTCCCATGCCAAAACAATATCTGTGTTCAACAATATCATATCGATAAACAGCCGTCTGCGCCACCTGACCTGCGATTCCCAGTATGGACAAAAGGATCAGCATACCGCAGCCTGCCGTGGTATACCAGAAGGTAAACTTCATGGTCTTTCGCATATCCTTGCCTACACAGGCCCAGATAAAGACCAGACACCTTAAGATTTCATTTCGGCCCGTGGCACGGTAGGAGATAAGCCCCAGAATTGCCAGCAAAAACAGCCCGACCCATTCCTTCAGGCTGTGCCTGGTAGTGATCAGGCTGATGCCAAAGAGCAGAAAGGTCACCCGAAACCACTGTCCCTCATACTGGATGGTATAGGCACTCTTGTCCAGGATCACGATGGTCAGTTCGATCAGAAGGCCCAGAAAGAAGGTGATTCCTGAAATTCTGCCCATCCATAATCCGGTCTTCCCCTCCCATATTGAGTTATATCGGTTTACGAGTAAATTTTCCTTCATATCATTCCCATACATATAGCAAGCTTTGCCTGCGATACTGCTTAAACAGATAAGTGAAAAATCTTTGATTTTTCACACCATGTCTATTATTCCCTTTATTCTGTATTCCTGCCTCGCAGCATACAGATAAATTCAGTCCTGATATAACAGCACAGTTATTTCAATGGTCAACAATCCCGGCAGCCCAGCCTTCTGAGCACTGCATACTTATAACAGGGCAGAACCTCTTTGAAATAATACTGAAAAAGTGCCTTTCGATATTCTCCCGCTGTATATCCGTTTTCCAGGGCTTCCTTCTTTCCCTTTGAAAAGCGGATAATATACTTCTCAAGAAAATATTCCCTGCAGGCCCTGCTTTCTGCCAGCTCATATTTTTGAAAAAGATAGCGGTAGTCCTGATAGATCCTGTCATCCTTCTCCCCGAAGCTTTCCGTATACTGATTCTCATGGATTCCGATGGAGATCAAGGGCTCTGGCGTATAGGCAAAGACAGGGTTTCTTTTCAAAATTTCCATATATAAAAAGACATCCGAGGCCCAGTTGCTCTTTTCATCAAAACCAATTCCCGGCCTGTTCCGATACAAGGTATCGCTGGGTGCACCGATCTGATTGCTGATAAAAATATAACGATAGTCCGCTTTCAACCTTTCCGTGTACCCAGGTTGGGGCTGTCTGGCATAGGCTTCTTTTGGGGAAACCTGCATACTGCCGCTGAAGGCCATCCCCGCTTCAGGATTTGAGTCCAGTAAATTGACCAGCTTTTCCAGGCTCTCCGGATCGGTAAACCAGTCATCACTGAACATAACCTTGATATATTCGCCTCCGGCCTTCTCTATAGCTGCATTCCAGTTGAAGATATGACCCAGCCGCTTTTCATTGTGGGTATAGTTGATCTTTTGCCCTATCCCATTCTCTTCTGCCTTCAGTTCGGTAATATGCGCCTCTATCTCCTTACCTTTGGAGTCATCGGTGATGATGATCTCTACATCCTGAAAGGTCTGTTCCTTTATGGAAGCCAGAAGCCGCTTCACCTCTTCGGCATTTTCATAGGTAGGTATGCAGATGGATACCTTTGCCATAGTCCCTCCACAGGATATCTGCAAAAAAGCAGCGTAACTAAATCGTTACAACGCAGCATCCTTTTCTATCTTAGTTTCTTCCGGTAACGATCCTTCCGATCTTTTTTACCCCTCTTACGGCCTTCTCGCCCACCTTACGAAGCTGCCGCTTTCTCTGGCGCTTTGCCTTCTCGCCCGCAGACTCCTCCTGCATGATCAGGTGGGCCAGCTCTTTTTGATGGGTACGGATATATTCCGGATAGGTTTCATCAATGGTTCTCAATACGAACCGGGCATCCCGGCCGAAAATATCCTTTCCGTCCTTGATCTTATCAGCCACATCGTTTAGAACCTCTTTATTGTTATACTCCTGATGGGCTGCGGAGATCACCTTGGTCTGCACCCTTTTCCGGATATCCGTTTCTCCCTTGCCGCCCATATAACCAAAATGCCAGCCTCCCTCTGCTACCCGGATTCCACAGGCCTTCCGTTCAGGAAAACGCAGATCTCCCAGCTGGAGATTTTGATCCTTCAACAGCTTATACCGGCACATCTTGCTGCCGATCCACTGCTTTTTTTCCACCCCTTCAAACTCTCCTGCATAAGACAGGAGCTTACCGGATACCTCTTCCATATTCAGGTAGCAGTAGAACAGCCTCTGGGCAAAATGGTAAATCTTATCATCCTGAAAGTTGGGCAGGATCTCTTTGATCTTTTCCGGATTGGGAATCTCATCCAGATCACTGAAGATAATAATGTCATCATCCCTGCAGTCTTTTAAGCCCCGTCCTACCGCACTTTTCTGGAAGGTATCCCGCACATGGGTATCTCCGGGAGGCGTATCCTCCACCACCACATGGATGATCTTTTCCTCGAATTCCTTAAACATCTCCCGGTTCTCCTGAAAATACAGGGGCTTGGGAAGGCTGGAAAAGGTGGTGGTAGCCTCACTGACCACAAACCGGTCTACAATAGAATCCATAATCTTCATCCGAAGATAGAGAATATCCAGTTCATTAAAAAATTGAAAACAATCGTATATCATACTTTCTTACTCCACTGCCCCGATCTTTTGACTTTTCCCGGAACAGTCCTCATTAAATTCATAACGGTTCAAAACTCCATTTTAGGAATTGCTTACTTTTCAGGATGCAATAAATTCCACACCCAGACCTTGAGTCCTGTCCAGGCCTGCTTTAAAGGCCGCCTGGGACGAAAATCCGGATACTGGGCGTTGGTTCCCATCCATTTATGGAAAACGAAGGGGCGGATTCCCTTTCCTTCAATCTCCGGTATCATATTTTCATGACCGAAATAAATCGCCAGCTCCAGAGGGGCAAACCGCATTCCCGCCTCTTCAAACAGATGCTTGTTCCTGCAGCAGATGAAGCCATCCTCATTAAACCAGCCTTTTTCTGGTGTCCAGGGGATCTTCGCCTGTCTGGGAAAATCCATCAGCCGTTTGCTGCGGATGGATACGCTGTTTCCCACCCGACAGAGATTCCCGTGGATATCCCGGTAGGTGGTGGTATCTCCCTCCTTAGGAAGCGGCCAGGGAGAGCCGATATAGTCGTAATCCAGAAATTCATCTCTCCACATATCCGGATTGACCACAAAACCGTCATAATGTACCAGCAGGGCAAAATCCGTATCGATATAATCCCCCATCTCATACACCGTTTTATAGTTAAAGCAGTCAATATCCGTCAGCTCATCAATATATTTATAGGTAATCCCCTCAGGAAGCCGCCTTGGCTTCTTGTGGGTGATGATCACTGCCGCCCCAAAATCAATTTCCCGCATGCTGTATTCCATAGCCTTGATGGTTTCTTCCACCAGAACACTGGTCATGGCACAGAGAGTCACATTGGATAATTGCAGCCGTCCGTTAATCTTTTCCATAGGTTTCTATTCAAACTTTCAATTTTTTGTCTGTTCAGGGCCCTGCGAATTGGTGAAATCAAACCAGGTAAGCTTATCGTTACCTCAATTTTTCCTTCCTTTCGCTTTCCCTCTCAAAACCTGCACCACGGCCTTATCCGTTTTTGCGGGCGGTGCATATACGCCTCCTTAAGGAAGCAAACACCCGCTTTATCCAGGACAATCCATAGTACAGCTCGCTCTCCGTCTGCATAAGCTTCAGTGCCAGGCCTGCAGGTTTCTGGTTCAGTTTTTTGTAGCGTGGGCTTTTTTCTTTGTACTCTGCCAGCTCTTTTCGGCATTCTTCTGCTGTGAATAACCGCCCTGTCCTGTCCATATACCTCCAGCCGGTATAGATATTCTGTTCCGATGCCCAGTAGCCGTCGGATACATTATGCCTTGCCCAGAATTTAGGTGCCACGATCTCCTGCACCGTCTCACTGGTAAAGGCCGGAAAAAAAGCAAAGGAAGAATTGGACAAAAGCAGATACCTGGCATTTTTTATGGTGACATAGTCCTTATCCAGGGTGAAATGGAAGGCCTCTACCTCCGGCAGAATCCGCCGGGCCGAAGCCACATCATCGGTCACCACCATAAATTCCATATCCGGCCGGAGGGAACGCATATACCGCATTCCCTTCAGCCAGTATTTCCGGTTCACAAAAAGCTCGGGACTGCCCGTATACTCTCCTCCTCGGATGTTGATGATACACAGATTATCTCTGGTAAATTCATGGCTGTCATATTCCGGCTTTATCTTAAGCCATTCTTTGATTTCTTTCCGGTAAGGAAGAAAATACTCCTCTGCCTGCATATTTCCATATAACAGGCTGCCGTCTTCTGCCTCTGGCAGCCCCTTGTCAGCCCCCGTTACATAGCAGCCGATGCGGCAGTCATGGCGGGAATTTCCCAAAAACAGCCTGTCCTCTTTTTCCTGATAAATCGTGTTAAAATCCTCTTTTATGGCGGGAAGTCCAAAATCCAGGTCCATAAAATACAGACCATTATTTTTACCGGAAATTCCTTCCAGAACCTCTCTGCCCAGAATCCCGAAATCACATCCCTGCTTCAGGGCAATACATCTGGTGGTAATGTAGCAAAAGAGGGCATTTCCAAGTCCCTGCCCCTGCAATAGTTCTGTTCCGATCATCTTCTCTCCCAACCGTCTGATAAAGCTTCAACATAACTGTCCAGTCCCCTCACAGTTATGAGCATGAGTTTCATGTTAATCGTATCGCTTAAGCAGCCTTCTTATGGACTTAAACCGTTTTCCCCGCAAGGCATCATTTGCCCGGATCAAAGGAAGCTGCTCCTCAAGCTTTAGTTCAAAGGCTTTCTCATCATTCATCCATTCCTGTTCACGATAATTAGCTTCAAAGATCGTAGGCAGCATCCGTTCAATCTGATGAGCCTCTGAGGGGAAATTCGGATCCAGGCCATAATTCATAATCTTATTCAGATTCAGATAAAACTGTGGACTATGCTTTTTAATCTGCTCCCGTCTGACGATATAACAGGCTCCCGGCGCAAAAATATGGTATTTGGGAAAAACAGGATCCCTATAGATAAAGCTCAGCAGGGAATTGTAGCTGTCAAAATATCGGTGGGGATGGCTGGGAGATTCCACATACCAGTCGTTGTTATCCTCAATAAACATATTTTCCCTTAACAGAAGCTCCTTATTGGCAATCTCCTTTTCATCAAACAGATAAGTAAAATATGTGTTTTGATACACCCTGTCCATAAACTCTTTGGAAAGGTGGCGTGGGATCATATTTCCCTTACAGAGACAGACCACCTGAGGCAGATTCTCATAACATTCTGCAAAATACTGAAAATAGGTGGTAATGTTATGCCCTGTGTTAGGGATCCGACGAAAATTATAGTTTCTTTTGGTTAACTCCTCCACCGTTTTCTCATCCGTCGAGCAGTCATAAATGAGATAATCTTCACAATATTCCAGCAGATACTCCGGTATGGTATTAAAATTATGGATAACAAAAAAATTACTCGTTTTTTTCATCCTTTTCTCCTATATCCCCTGCATATCGCAAGCCTTGCCTGCGGTACTGCCTGAATCCAAAAGTGAAAATCGAAGATTTTCACCTGTTCCCTTAATCTATGGTCGCAGGGACAATCTTCTGATTTTCCACTTTATAAATATAGTCACAGCCTGCAATGGTATTTAAACGATGGGCAATGATCACCATGGTCTTTCTTCCATGGAAGCTGTTGATCGCTTCCATAACCGCTTTTTCCGTTTCATTATCCAGAGCAGAGGTAGCTTCATCAAAGACCAGAATTTCAGGGTTGTGATAGAGAGCCCTGGCAATACCGATCCTCTGTCTCTGTCCGCCGGAAATACGGATTCCCCTGTCACCAATAGTAGTGTCCAGGCCCTCAGGCAGGGATTCTACGAACTCCTTTAGCTGTGCTTCCTTTAATACCTCCCAGATCCGTTCATCATCGATCTCTTCATCGGCAATACCAAAAGCAATATTCCTTCTGATGGATTCGTCGATCAGATAGATTGCCTGGGGAATATAACCGATCTGGGCAAGCCAGGATTCGTAGTGTTCAAATACGTTCACTCCGTCACAGGTAATGGTACCTCCGTAGAGGGTCAGAAGTCCCAGCAGAATGTCCACTATGGTAGACTTTCCGGCACCGGAGCTTCCCATAATTCCCACGGATTTGGAATAAGGAATGACCATATCTGCCTGATCGAAGATCTTCTTTTCCGTGTGGGGATAGGCATAGGTGATCCCTTTCAGCTCAATCTTATCCCTAAGTTCAAGCTTCTTCTCTTTCTTATCCCGCAGCATGGGATTTATCTTCATCATCTCCACATTCAAGTGAAGATTTTCATAGAGGTAATTCAGACAGGGCTCAGCATAGGCAACCTCTGTCAGATAGGTATTGATCCTGTTGGCCGAGGGCAGCAGACGGATAGCCGCCACACCGAAAACAGCCAGAACACTGATCAGATTGCTGATATCTTTTCCCTGCATCACATAGATCATAATATATCCCAGCAAAAATACCATAAATACGGTCTCAATCAGAAGCCTTGGGATATTATTCAATACGGAATAACGCTGGGACAGCTTTGCTCCATATTTTCCTGTGTTTTCATAATTATAAGCAAAGAATTCTTCCCTGTGGAGAACCTTTACATCCTTTATTCCGTAGATGGCCTGAATCCGCCATTTGGCAATTCTGGACTGGATATCCTGATTCTTCCTACCCAGTTTGTTCAAACGGGGCTTTAAGATCTTCGTCACCAGCAGGGTGATAACACCGAAAACCACGATCAGGCTCATAGCCATCTGCCAGTCGGTCACCAGGATGACTACACACAGGCAGACCGCAACGATGATCTCAGAGGTCAGCTGAATCAACACCAGAAGCAGCTGGAATACGGTAGGGATATCACTGTCGGTGATTCGAAAAACCGTAGGGATGTCTGCGTCCAGATAGAACTCATAGGGCCGGTTTAAAAATTCCCGTAAAACCCTGCTGATCATCCGATTTCGGTTGATGGCAATAAATTGGCTCTGCTGCCTTACCACAAAGAGGGAAAACAGACTTTTTACTACAAAAATAACGATCAGGGAGCCCAAAAGCAGAAGGATCAGCTGAAGAGGATCCTCCATTCCCAGCCTTTCCATAGCCTGTTGAACGATGGTATAGTCGGCCAGCTTTTCCGGATCAAGCAGAACGGAGACCACCGGAAGAATCGCGGATACGCTCAGTGTTTCCAGGAAACCGTTGAT
Source organism: Lachnospiraceae bacterium (assembly GCA_017439665.1). GTDB lineage: Bacteria > Bacillota > Clostridia > Lachnospirales > Lachnospiraceae > SFDP01. The sequence goes on along the minus strand of JAFSIS010000070.1, from coordinate 194,605 downwards.
GAACAACAGTACTCCCAGAAAGAAAAGTCCTTGTTTTTGTTTTCTGTCTAAAATATAATTCAGTTTCTTCAGCATAATTTGCTTCCTTTAAAAAAGATACACTATTGTCAAGCTGTCCATCTGGACATACTCATCAATAGTGTACTAAAATCCCTGCTTAAATGCAAGTATCCATCTCTTTTGTGTAAATATCGGGCATTTCTCTGCCGTTTACCCATCGGGAAGGGGCAATGATCTTCTTTGCCGGATTTTCGTTCAACCAGGCTGCCCACCAGCTGAAGGAGGAATTGGCAATGATATTGTGTCTGCACCGGCTCATCAGATAGAGATCCAGATAGCCGTGGGCTTCGTCATTTTCCTCCACGATATGAATATCCTCTCCCTGCATATGCTCTCTGGCCCAGTCAGGATCATTGGTAAAAATAAAGAAGCTGCAGCCGGGAACCTGCCGGCGCATTTTTTCCATAGCCTTCCGGTAATATTCCTCGGTACAGATACCGCCGTACAACTCGTCCACCTCCAGATAGTCTCCCCGGCGGATATGAACCCCTACGGATTCACATTCCTGAAGCCGTATTCCATAAGCCCGATTTTCCCCCGTCAGAAGCCTTTGAGGCAGAACGAATGCCTGACGAACCTGATTGGCCACTTCCTGAAAATACTTTTCACTCTGCCACCAGCCGTAGAGGTAGCCGTCCTCCATGTCCAGTACTGCCGGATCAAAATGGTAGCCGTCCATATACAGCCGACTCTTTCTTCCAAACAGCTTTCTTCTCACTCTGGAGGGCAGGTCCATATAGGAATCGGTGTAGTGGCGAATCTCCTCCGGCGTGGCCCTTTCATAGCGGATCCCAAATATCCCCAGCTGGGGCTTTCTCTTCTTTTCATGGAGGTATTCGGTAGTATCATCCATTTTTACCTCTACGCCCTTTGCCTGAAAATACAGATAAAGAGCATACTGGAACATCTGATTCCCCAGTCCTCCGGAAAGTACGATGATGATCTGCTTCTTATCTCCAAAGCCCTTCCTCTGCTTCATGGGGATGATAAGATTCTCATTGAGCTGAATAAAACACAGGTAGGCCCGGGGAGAATGGACAAACAGCTTCATCCGGACATACTCCCCCTTTCGGGAGGAATATCCTTCATAGACCGCCCAGTCCACTTCCTTTAAGATCAACTCCCTTAAGCCTTTCAAAAACTCCTGATACCCCTCCGGCTTTCTTTCTCCGGCCTCACGATAATGCAGAAGCATCCGTTTCATAAAAAAATACTGATGGGTTCTTAGCAGCTCCTCTTCTCCGATCTCCTTTAAAAAAGCACCCTTTTCCTGATAGGCTGGTACCTGATCGGTGAGGATCTTCTCCACCTTTTTGCTGTTCATAATGCTGCTGCCCCGGTCCGTCACATAGTTGTAATAGGCCCGGTTCAGATACACCGTTTTTTCACTGGCAGCGATCAGCCTTGTGGTATAGACGATATCCTCAAACAGCTTTCCTTCCGGAAAACGAAGGTTTCCCATAAGCTTCCTGGTGTACAGCTTATTCCAGGCCGCATTTTGGATCTGATAACGTTCATCCTCCTCCACAAAAACCTTCAGGGCTTCCCTGCCTTCCCAGACGGTGATCTCATCCGTGGAGCCGTCCCATACTCCGCTCTCACTGACTTCTTTGTAATTACAGATGGCCAGAGGAGCATTATGTTTCTCCATGGCCTTAAGCATGTCCTCATACATGGTGGGATCGATCCAGTCATCCCCGTCCACAAAGGCAATATATTCCCCTGTTGCCTCCCGGATGCCAGCGTTGCGTGCTCCCGACAGTCCACGGTTTTTCTGGTGAATGACCTTTATCCTTTCATCCCTGGCAGCATAGTCGTCACAGATCTTTCCACTGCTGTCGGTAGAACCATCATCCACAAGAATAATCTCCAGGCCCGTGTAGCTCTGCTCCAGAATGGAGTCTACAGCCTTGGGCAGATATTCCTGAATATTATAGATACTGACAATTACTGAAATTTTTGGTTTTAACATCTTCCTTCACACATCCACTGCTGGAACATCAGAATATACCAGATCTGGACTCTCCACTGGTCCCTTTCCGCATAATCCTCCCAGATCTTCCAGACCACATCCGGGTTTAAAACCCCCTGCTGCTTAAGAGTTTTTCTCTCGATCAGGCTTTCCGCCCAGGCACGAAGCCCCGGCTCCTTCAGCCATTTGGAAACAGGAATGGCAAAGCCACGTTTCGGCAGATCCATCAATTCTTTAGGTACATATTTATACAGAATATTTCGTAAGATCTTCTTACTTACCCCATCCTGATATTTATACTGAAGGGGAAGTCTCCAGGCAAATTCCACCACATCCTTATCCAGCATGGGGATACGGGATTCCAGGGATACTGCCATTCCGGACCGGTCCACCTTTACCAGAATATCGTCCGGATGATACATCAGCATATCCATCAGCATAATGTTGTGGCGTACCTCTTTTAAAAATCCCGGTTTATACTCACTGTATTTAAAAGACGGAAGCCTGTTTTCCAGACAGATCTCCTTCGCCAGAGGTTCCTGTTCGTTGGACAACTCGTAGAGCCCTTCGGCTCCCCTGGCTGCCAGCAGATGGGCCTTCGTCTCCTGCACCGTAGACAGCTTTAGGGGCGCATGCAGGATCAGGCTGCTTGCCAGCTTTCGGATGGGATAGGGGACAGCCTTCATCTTTCCCCAGATCCGCTCTATGGAATCATAACTGGAATAACCGCAGAACAGTTCATCTCCACCATCTCCGCTTAAGGAAACGGTCACCTGCTGTCTGGTCAGCTTGCTGACCAGGTAGGTAGGTATCTGGGAGCTGTCGGCAAAGGGCTCACCATAAATATAGCTAAGCTTCGGGATAACCGCCTTGGCATCCTCCTCACTAATATACATTTGGGTATGTTCCGTACCCAAATGCCTGGCAATCTGCTCTGCCACCCCGGCTTCGTTGTATTTCGGGTCCTCTACGCCTATGGTAAAGGTTTTGACAGGTCTGTCACTTAAGGACTGCATCAGGGAAACGATGGTGGTACTGTCAATCCCCGAAGAAAGAAAGGCACCGATGGGTACATCTGCCACCATCTGGTCACGGATGGCATCCTTTAACAGCCTCTCCAGTTCATCTGTGGCCTCTTCTTCCGAACCGGTAAACGGATTCTTTTCTCCGGCTCTGGCCGCTTCCTTTATGGACCAGTAGCTTTCCATCGTAAACTCCTGATAAGGAGCCTTCATGGTCAGAACGGTTCCCGGCTCCAGCTTGTAGATTCCTTCGTAAACTGAATAGGGAGCAGGAATATATCCATGAATAAAATAAATGGGCAGAACGGCCCTGTTAAGGGGATTGGAAAAGCCTTCCATAGAGGAAATACAGCCCAGCTCCGAGGCAAAAACGAAGGTGCTTCTTTCCTCCTTATCTCCAGTCTTATTTTGTAAAAATCCATAGTATAAGGGCTTCTCACCGATTCTGTCCCTGAGCAGATACAGAAGCTTTTCCTTCCGGTCGAAGAGGGCAATGGCAAACATCCCTTTACAGAGGCTGATGGCCTCATGAATTCCATAGGCCTCAAAAAGCTCCAGCAGCACCTCTGTATCCGAGGTTCCCCTGAAATCTGTTACCTTCTTTTCTGTCAACAGCTTCTGCCTTAAACTTCTGTGATTATAGATTTCTCCATTAAATACCATACAGAAGCGGCCGCTGTGAGATTCCATGGGCTGGGTACCGGTCTCTGACAGATCCACGATGGAAAGTCTTCTGTGCCCCAGAACCACTTCTCCTTCATCCTCCAGACTGTATCCGCCGCCGTCGGGACCTCTGTGGAGCATTCTCTGATTCATTTTTTCGATGGTACTGATCAGCCCGTCCCGATGCTCTTTCTTAAACTGTCTTTCGGGGGCCGGCTGCCAGTTACAAAATCCGGCTATTCCGCACATGCTACCTCTCATTCTGCTGCTTTAGCAGCCTTATCTGCATTTCGATAAAATATAGTCTTCCCACTGGGTATTTACTTTTTGGGGATTCAGTCTGTCCCTGATCTTAAGAGCCTTTTTCCCCAGCTTTTCTGCCAGCTTTTCATCTGCCATCAGCTTCTCCATAGCCTCTGCCATAGCTCCCACATCCTGCACCGGTACCAAAAGACCATTGACCCCATTTTCGATCAGCATCTTCGGTCCCCCGCAGGGACAGTCCGTAGAGATCACCGGCAGACCCATAGCCATGGCTTCCATTAAAGAATTGGGCATACCCTCTGTATTGGAGGAAAGAATAAAGAGACTGCTCTCCTTCAGCTTAGCCTTTACATCCTCAGTGGCTCCAGGAAGAAGGATCCTCTTTTCCAGTCCCAGCTCTTTCACATAAGTAAGCAGGCTTTCTCTGTCTTCTCCCTCACCCCAAATCTCCAGAAGGTATTCCGGAAACCGGTCTGCCAGGCGGCTGAAGGCATCGATTGCCAGCCTCTGGTTTTTATTGGCATCGATCCTGCCTACCATGATGATACACCTCTGCCCCTTATCCTTTCCAGGCACAGCTTCCCCCCCGGTCAGCTCCTGCCTGTCTTTTCTCATACAGTCTGCCGGTTCACCTTCCACAAAAATGGGATTTAAGGGGTTTGAAAGCACCACCGCTTTTTTTACCACCGCGGGCACAAAAAAGTCCTTGCTGTCCTCCGTCTGTAAAATGATACCGGAAGCCCTGGGAAAGAGATATTTTGCGCAAAGCTTCAACGGTGTATTGCAGTATTCTTCATGGGGTTCTCCCCGTACCGATACCAGCACGGGAATATGCAGTCCCCAGGAGGTGAGCAGAGCCAGAGCATTATTCTTTCCGATAAAGGAGACGATAATATCCGGTTTCTCTTCCTTCCATACCTTCCGTTGAAGACTGAAACGATTGAAAAAATTAAAAATCCTGTTTTTCCCCTTCTCCTCCAGATGCTCATAGGTGATGATCCTTCTGGCCCCTTTAGGAAGAGGATATTCCTCTTCTGCCCTGAAGGAGGTGACCAGCACTACCTCATGGCCTGATTTCAGTAATGCCCCGGCCAGATTGATAATCACCCTTTCTGCACCACCTTTGGTTAAGGTTCCGCAATAAAAAATAATTTTTTTCTTTTTCAAGAGAATCCCCTTTCAGCAAAGTTACCGAATTTATTTGTAAAAACGATAGACCTCAAAAGAAGAGGTTTGGGTGGCAAAGGTATCCACCAGTTCATAGCCAAAGCTGTCATACCGGTATTGGTAATACTTGATAATGTCTGCTTCCGGTGAAAAACAGCCTGTCTCGTAGATCCAGTAATGATTTTCCAGTTCCAGCACTTTTTCAGCCATATCCTCATCCCGGCCGATTCCCAGCTTTTGATAGAAATTGGGGCTGGGGCTGTCGAAATTCGTGTTCGTATAATAATTCTGTGGCTTACCGATAGTTTCTGTTTCCAAAATATTGTCGCTAAAATAAAACAGGGTCTGGGATCCTCCACTCATGGCATAAAGATTCTCAGGATGAGCCATACAATATGTTTTGATTCCATACCATCTATCCTGATGAATTTCCACATAGTCACTGTCACTTCCTACATATTTCAGCCCCTGAAGCGTGATGGGGATCACCGCAATGGCACAGATGGCTATAATGATCTGGGAAATCTTCCTGTTTTTGTATCTGGTATCGAAGTTTCCCAATCCAAAATAGAGGAAGAAGCCAAACAGCACCATCAGATCTGCCATAAATAATCCCTGGGGAATACGGGTAGGAAACCGGCCGGCAAACAACAGATAGTACCAGGCAAAAAAGCGGCCGAACAGATAGCAAAGACCCAGGATCAGACCCTCTTTATTCTTCTGCAGGAGCAATAGCAGGACAACCAGAATTCCCATAAGGCAGACCAGAAGATTCTGGGGCTGCATGTCCGGTGTAAACAGCGAATTCCAAATCGCTACAGTGGAATCCTTTAATTTTACCGAAAAGGGATGGGCCTCATCATATTTTTCCTTTGCCGTATCTGCCATGATCCTTAAGAAATCCGAATACTCCATCTCACCATGATAATAGGTCTGATGGATCAGGCTGATTTCATAATCTTCCTGGGTCATTCCATTGGCATCTACTGCGTTTTTGATCTCTTCATATAAAGGCATTCCATAGTAATCCACACATTCCGTCCAGATATCGTTTACCTTGATGTATTCTTTCCATTCCGGAGCAGAATAGGCGACCTGATGGCACAAAAGCATCCCCCCGATGCTTCCGGCTGCTGCCGCCAGAAAACCAGCATATTTTTGCAAAACTTTCTTATTGACTCTACGATCTTCCAGGAACCATTTTCCCAGAAAAATCATCCCTCCCACGGGAAGGCACATATAGAGGGCATTCTGTCGGATATTCAGCGCCAGAACTGCCATAGCTATTGTTGGAATATTCCTGATCAGATACTGTTTTCCACTTGCTTTTTTTGTTTCTGCCGTTAAAAAAAGGAAGATCGCAGCGGCTCCGCACATAGCTGCAACCTGTGTATACTGAATAAATAGCAATATCCGGATATTGGAGAGTAAAAAGATTACCAGGGCTCCCCCACTGAAAACCAGCCGTTTGACGAAGGGCCTGATCCGAAAGAAAAATCCGGCATACAGGGCCAGGCCACAGAGCATACAGGATCCATGGAGCATAAGTGCATACCAGGGAATTTCTGTTGTCAATCCATAAAGGCCAGAAAGCAGCCAGGCCAGAGGATATAGCATATAGGTCACCCGGGGCTCGGGATATCCCAGATAGCTGCCGGAAATCACCATATAGAGGGTCCAGTCATCGTTGATTCCGTAAATGGGGTCATACTTTCTGAACAAATACAGGTAAAAGCCCAGAACGATGACCAAAAAGACAAAAGCTCCCAACAAAATTTCTTTTTTTTCTTTTCTCGTTAGATTTTTCACATCATGTACCTTTCATACCACTTTTGGAACACAAAATAGGCCCAAACCATACGGGAGTAATTTTCTCCCGTACCGGCTCCCTTGTCACCGGTCTTAAGATACTCGCGGATAAAGCCGGCTGTGGCCTCTTCCCGGAAGATATCCTGACGTTCCAGAAACTCTTTGCTGCTGTAATCCAAAAGCTGTTCCCTTAAAGGGCCCCTCAGCCATTGATCCAGAGGAACGGAAAAACCGGTTTTTGGTCTGTTAAGAAGCATTTCAGGAATATAATCATAGGCTAATTCCTTTAAGATACGCTTCTTATTTCCCTTTTCATATTTATAAGAATGGGGCAGACAAAAGGAAAATTCCATAACCTCTTTATCCAGAATGGGACAGCGGCTTTCCAGAGAATACTTCATGGATGCCCTGTCTACCTTCACCAGAATGTCCCCCGGCAGATAGGTATCCATATCCAGAAGCATACGGCGGATCTGCCAGTCCTTTTCCCCATATCCTGTTTCTCCTGCAAAGCGATAGTCCTTCTGCTCTTTTTTCAGCAGGCTCAGGGCTTTTTTTCCCTTTAAATAGTCAAAGGGCTGTACCTGATATTCCTTCCTCCGATTGGCTGCCACTGCCTGTACCCTGCCCGGCAGGCGATCCATCAGTCCTGCCTGCCCAAGTCCCGGCAGATGGCAGATTCCATAGACAGCTGCCCCCAGAGCATCAAGCTTCTGCATATCAGCAAGCATCCGATAGTTATTGTAGCCGCAGAAAAATTCATCTCCTCCGTCACCGGAAAGTGCCACCGTTACCTCCTGTCTGGCCAGCTTTGCTACCAGCATGGAGGGAATCTGAGAGCTGTCGGCAAAGGGCTCATCATACCAGATGGGAAGGTCCTCCACCAAAGAAAACATATCTTCTTTACTGACATACATCTCATGATGATCGCAGCCCAGATGATCCGCTACCTCTTTTGCATAGACTGCTTCATTATAAGCCGGATCTTCAAAACCGATGGAAAAGGTCTGTACCGGCTTACTGCTGCATTCTGCGGCAAGGGCTGTGATCAGGGAGGAATCGTATCCACCACTCAAAAAAGTCCCTAACGGAACATCTGCGATCATTCTGAGGCTGACTGCCCTTTTCAGCCTCTCCCTTAACTCCTCCTTAGCCTCTTCGAAGCTGCCGGCAAAGCTGCCCTTTAAACTCCCGTAACGCTTGGCCACATCCCAGTACTTCCACTTTCGCAGTTCCTCTTTTCCTTCTACACTTTCTGTACCTTCTTCACCGGTTGTCAACGGCCCAAGGGCTTTTCTCCCCGGTATTTCTTTTGGCCGGTATACCATGGCTGTTCCCGGCTCCAGCTGATACACATCAGTAAAAATGGTATCCGGTGCCAGCAGATGCTGCTTGGTCAGATAGCCTGCCAGAAGCTCCTGCCGGATTTCCCCTGCAAATCCCGGGCAGGCCATAATGGGCTTTAATTCCGAAGCAAAGACCAGTCCCTCTTCACCCAGCCAATAATAGAGAGGTTTTTTTCCGATGGGATCCTTTGCCAGAAAAAGGCTTTCCTCCTGCCTGTCATAAATGGCCAGAGCAAACATCCCATTAAACTGCTTTACACAGTCCTCTCCCCATTCCAAATAGGCTGCAAGAATTACCTCTGTATCACTGTGGGAACGAAAGGGATACCCCTTTAATCGTTCACGAATTTCCTGGAAATTATAGATTTCCCCATTATACACGATGGACAGTCTGCCGTCCGCAGAATGCATTGGCTGGTGCCCCAGATCGGACAGATCCAGGATGGAAAGCCTCCTATGGGCAAAGCCGATGGAAAAGCCGGACTTTCCCTCATAGATTTCCACACCGCCATCGTCAGGTCCGCGATGAAGTATGGTATCATTCATGGCGGTAAGCTGTTCATGGGTAATATTCTGTTTACTGTAAAAACCGCAGATTCCGCACATGCTTATCTTCCTTTTCGTTACTCTACCAATCATAAAAGCACTGATTCAATCAGCGTTTCCTTAGCTTATACCGGTTAAATATTCCTCCCAGCACTGATACACCTTATCCAGGCTGGCCTCTTTTAATCTCTCTCTGGCTCTCTGCCCCATTTTTTCTGCTTCCAGAGGATGTTCAATATAATAAACCATGGCTTCCTTCATGGCCTGTACGTTGTTTACCTCTACCAGCTGCCCATTTTCCCTGTGCGTAATCCAGTAACGGCTTCCTCCGCAGGGACAGTCTGTGCTGATCACCGGTAATCCCAGAGCCATGGCTTCCATCAATGCATTGGGCATCCCTTCATAAAGAGAAGGGAGAACGAACATGGCTGCATCCGCTATATCCGTCTCCAGGGTGGAGCTAAGTCCCATGAAATACACGGTTTCTTTTAACAAAGCCCTCTCTCTGACATAGGTAAAGATCTCATCCTTATATTCGTCAGTGCTTCCGTCCCCGTAGAAATACAGCCTGTAATCAGGGTGATCTGCCAATAATTCTTCAAAGGCTTTGAGCAAAAGGATCTGGTTCTTTTGCTTCACCAGACGTCCGACACAGACGATCTTCTTTTCTGCCGGCCTTCTCTTGGCCTGTAAATACTTTTCATTGAGGGGATTGCAGATAATCACCGACTTTTTCTGTAAGGTATCATCAAAAAACTCCTGTGCCTCCTCAGTCTGAAAAACACAGCCTGATGCCCTGTTCAAAAACAGCTTGTTCATCAGTCGGTTTACCCTGCCCACATAGTCTATTTTGGGGTCATTACGGACGGAAACAACTACCGGTATTCCGGTTAAGGAAGAAGCCATCATGGCCCGGTAATTTGCCTTAACACAAAAGGAAACCAGAAGATCCGGCTTTTCCCTTTTAAGGACCTTCCTTAAGTTTTTCACCCTCAGCCACTGTCTGGCGATCCTTCCCCTGTTTTCTTCCTGCTCAGACAGTCCTGCATGTATCCGGTTAACCCTCTCATCCAGGGGATATTCTTCCTCCTCCTGCCACTCGGTAGCGATGGAAACTGTATACCCTTTTGCAGCAAACTGATTGGCCAAAAGGCTGACTACTCTTTCTGCTCCGCCTTTTCCCAGGCTGTTCAAATGGAACATGATTTTTTTTCTTTTTTTCACGCTAACCCCTTGCCTATTGAAAGCTCTGATTTTTCACTCTATCTACTTCCACTGTCCCGTCAGGTAAAATTTCTCCAGCCGCTTTACCTGTCTGCCTGCATCATAGCCTGCTTCCTTCACCTGTTCACTGTATCCGCTTCTTGTCTTCTCATATTCTTCTTCCGTCCGGCAGAGGGTCCTTCTGTTCTGCAAAATAACCTCTGCCCATTCTGAGGGCGGAGCCTGGATAGAGCCTTGTCTGATCAGATCCGTGACCACCGCCTCAGGGGTAATGGTATCCGAGATCATCCCTGCAAGGCCGCTGGCCTGAGCCTCAATGGCCGTTCCCGGAAGTCCTTCATAAAAAGAGGGAAGTAAAAAGAAATCCATAGCCTGATAATAACGGTATACTTCCCTTTGATTTCCCAGAAAAAGCACTCTGTCGGACAAGCCCTTTTCTTCTGCCTGCTGCCGGATGCTTTCCATAAGTGGCCCCTCTCCCAACAGCATCAGCTTAAAGACGGGAGCTTCCTTTTCTTCTTTGATACACTCTTTTAGGATTTCCAAAAGATATTCATGATTTTTCACCGGAGAAAAACGTCCTACATGGCCCAGTACAAAGGCCTTCGAGATTCCCAGCTCATCCCGCAGCCTCTTTCGCTCTGCCGCGTCAAAGGCAAAGCGGTCTGCCTCTATGGCATTGGGAATAAACTCCACCTTTCCTGCTTTCACAGCCTGCTTTCCAAAGGCTGATTCTCCTGCCTGATGGGAACAGGTAAAGCAGTGATCACATTTTTTCCAGAGATCTTTTCGTAAAAAGCGGGTCACTTTTCCCTTCAGCCCCGGATCCACTCCTGCACTCCGGGCATGGGCTATGGTCACCTCTATCCCCATGCTTTTGGCAATAGGCAGATAGATAGCGGCCGTACTGGTCATATGACCGTGTACGATTCTGATTTCCGGATGTTCCCGAAAAAGCTGTTTCCACGCTTTTTTATAGCTTAAGATATTGAGCACATTGAATCGGGGAATGGAAAAAATCTCTCCCCCCAGCTTCTCAATCTCTTCTGCAAAAAAGCACCGGTCCATGGTATGCTGAACAAAATAAAACTGTACTTTACTCCGATCCATCCGGCGGTAGATATCCATAACCCGGCTCTCTGCCCCGCCCATATCCAGCCTGCCCACCACGTGCAGCACGATCAGAGGGCTATTCTCCTTCGTCTTCATTCCTGTCCTCCTGACCTGAGTCTGACCAGAAAATGTTTCAACCTTGCCAGCAGATATTCCTTAAGCCTTCCCCAGGCTGTCTGCCTGACGGGTGCTGCCTTCAGATAATCGCTGTAGGGGATAAACTCCTGTTCATACTCCTGAAACAGTCTTTCTGCTGCCTGGAAATCCCCTTCGTTCATGGAATTAGTATGAAAGACCAGGGTGGTATATCCCTGAGGCTTTTTGATGTCTTTATTTTTCTGCAGAGCAATGGGTAAAAAGATCATTCCCTTCCACAAATAAGGATTTATCCCAAAGCCATCGGTGACAAAACGAAAGCCCTCTTCTTTAAGCGCAGACAGGGTGTGAGTATCATAGCTGTGTCCGGGAGCCATGAAAATATCCGTCTTTACTCCCATGGCTGCAAGCTTTTCTTTTCCATCCCGGATCATCTCACTTTGCCTTGCCTTATCCACTCCCGCAAATTCTCCAAAATGGTTTAAGGGAAAAACACCGCCTTTTTTCGTGGTATAGATATGGCGCCAGCCATGCATGGCCAGGCTCCAGCCCTTTTTCTGCCACTCCTGAAGCTTTCCCGTAAAATCCGGATGAGCCTCATCCCGCATCAGATTTTTATCCCGGTTATCCGGTACAACTCCCAGCAGGGGCACAATATGGTATTGATCCAGTAAATTCTCCAGACGGGTAAACTTCTCCCAATCCATGGTGGAAGTAATATCATCCAGACGAACCGCAATTTTCATCCCTTTGGTATCCTTTCTGCTTCAGACACATCCACTGCCAAAATAAGAATATGGAAAATCATAGTTTTTCACTTCCCCACATTGACCAGTGAGTGAAAATAAGCCTCATACCATTTCGCCAGAGAATTCATATCATAGCCCGCCTTTTCAATGGCTTCTCTCTGACATCCTCTGTCCCTTTTTCCTTCTGCGGCCAGCTCCACTGCTTTTTTTGCCCACTCTGCCGGTTTTTCATCAAGAGACTTCCTGGTGATCAGATTCTCGGTAATCACCACATTCTCCGTAATCCTGTCGGAGATCAATGCCTTTAAGCCTGCTGCCTGGGCTTCGATCAGCGTCAGCGGAAGACCTTCAAAAAGGGAAGGAAACAACAAAAGATCAAAACAGGACATAAAGCTTTCTGCATCAGGGCGCATTCCGGTAAGGATCACCTTTTTCTCCATCCCCAGCCTTCTGATCTCTGCTTCAATCTCACTTCTCAGCTCTCCTTCTCCCAGACAGAAAAAAACGGCCTTGGGATCCAGACGACCAATCTCGTGGTAAACAGCCAGTAAAAACATATGATTTTTCGGTGTGGTAAAATTGCCGATATGACCATAAACATGGCTGTCCTGCAGGCCAAATTCTTCCCTTATTCTCTCTGCCCTGGTTTCATCATAGATGAACCTGTCCACATTAATGGCATTATGAATAACCTGGAACTTCTGATTTCCATACATCCATTTTCCGGCCCTGTAGGAGCATGCCAGCTTTTGATCAGCAGCCCTCCCCATAAGCAGCCTTCCCAGCCTGTGGAGAAACATCTTTGGATCCGTTTCACTATGAGAGTGGCAGATGGTTTTTGCTCCTGCCAGTTTTGCCACAAACAATTGAGGAGTAATCAGGGCATTGGCTGTATGCCTGATGACGATATCGTATTGATTTTTTTTAATGATCTGATAGAGCATCCTCAGACTGGCAAAGGGTCTTTTGGTCAAACGGGGAATTTCATACACCCGTCCTCCCCATTCTTCGATCTGTTCTCTGTAGTCATTTTCTTTTTGCTGATGGACCACAAAATCAAACCAAAATTCGGTCCGGTCGATTTTTTCATAGAGATTCATGATGAAATTTTCCATCCCGCCGGGGTACATTGCCCCTACCAGGTGGAGAACTCGTATCGGTTTGGTCATCCTTACCTCCCAGGGGGTGATTACAGGTTTTTTTTGTACCAGTCGATGGCCAGAGCGATCCCCTTTTCAAAATCAAACTGAGGATCGTAGCCCAAAAGCTTTCTTGCCTTGCTGATATCGGCATTGGAGTGCTTAATATCACCGGCCCGGTCAGGGCCGAAATTGGGCGGGGTCTCTTTTCCCAAAGCCTTGCACAGATCGTAATAAATATCGATCAGATACTCTCTTCCGCCATAGGCAATATTATATGCCTCCCCTGCTGCCTCGGAAGGAGCCAGACAGGCCTTTAAATTGGCCTCAATCACGTTGTCAATATAGGTAAAATCTCTGGACTGCTTACCGTCACCGTTAATGGTAGGCGTCTCATCGTTGATCAGCATCTTGATAAATTTGGGAATCACTGCCGCATAAGCTCCGTCCGGGTCCTGATGCCGTCCGAACACATTGAAATAGCGCATTCCGTAGGTATCCAGGCCATACAGCTTCTTATACAACCTGCCGTATTCCTCATCCACCCTCTTGGTCAGGGCATAGGGAGAGAGCAGATTTCCTTCCTGACCCTCCACCTTTGGCAGCACCGGATGGTCACCGTAAACAGAGGAGCTGGAGGCATAGACAAACTTCTTTACCCCCTGCTGTCTGGCTGCCTCCATCATGTTCAGGGTTCCCCGGATATTGACCTCCTCATAAAAGAGAGGCATCTCAATGCTTCGGGGCACACTGCCCCAGGCTGCCTGATTCAGTACGTAATCCGCTCCTTCGCAGGCCTTCATACAGGTATCCAGATCCCGGATATCCCCTTCCATAAAGGAATAATTCTCTCTGTCCTTCAGCCGGTTTACATTTTCTATCTTTCCTGTAGACAGGTTATCCAGACAGCGAACCTGGTAGCCCATGTCACAGATAGCCTCACAGAGATTGGAGCCGATAAATCCGGCACCGCCGGTTACCAGAAAAAGGCTGTTTTGGGGAAAGGTCAGTTCTTGAAATCCCATATCGTTTCTATAACCTCCAATAGGAATAATTTTCGTTATCGTAAAGCTTTCTTTCGTAGATTCCCTTAATATCCGCAAGTACACGGATCCGATTTTCAGGATTGAAGAAGGCTGCCATCTTCTCCTGATCGATCTGCATAAATTCAGTATGGGATACGGCTACGATCAGGGCATCCAGATCTTTCAGCTCCTCCATACTGCCAAAGGTGATGCCGTAGAGCTTTCTGGCCTCTTCAGCATCTGCCACAGGATCCACCACCAGAGGGGTAATTCCGTACTCTCCCAGCTCCCGGTAAATATCGATCACCTTGGTGTTACGGGTATCAGGACAGTTCTCCTTAAAGGTAAAGCCCAAAATGGCTACTCTGGCTCCATTTACGGGAAGTCCCGCCTTGATCAGGTGCTTCACTACACTTTCTGCCACATATTTTCCCATATCGTCGTTAATCCGGCGGCCGGAAAGAATGATCTGGGAATGGTAGCCCAGCTGTTCAGCCTTATAGGTCAGATAGTAAGGGTCTACACCGATACAGTGGCCGCCCACCAGACCGGGAGAAAAGGGCAGGAAGTTCCACTTGGTTCCCGCTGCCTCCAATACGGCCTTGGTATCGATCCCCATCTTATTGAAAATAATGGACAATTCATTCATGAAAGCGATATTGATGTCACGCTGGCTGTTTTCAATTACTTTTGCCGCCTCTGCCACCTTGATGGATTCTGCCCGGTGCACACCGGCCTCTACTACCAGCTCATACACCTGTGCCACCTCATTTAACGTATCCTCATCCATGCCGGATACGATCTTGGTAATGGTTTCCAGACGATGTACCTTATCTCCGGGGTTGATCCGCTCGGGAGAGTAGCCGATCTTAAAGTCCTCACCACATTTCAATCCGGACTCCTTTTCCAGGATGGGGACACAAATCTCTTCCGTTACCCCGGGATATACGGTGGACTCAAAGACTACAATGGAGCCTCTGGTCAGGTTCTGGCCCAACAGACGGCTGGCCCCTTCTACCGGACTTAAATCCGGTGTATGGTCGTCGTTTACCGGAGTGGGTACGGCCACAATATGAAATTTTGCCTCCTTCAGCCTTGCAGGATCAGCAGTAAATTCCACTGTCGTTTCTTTGATCACCTCATCCCCCACTTCTCTGGTGGGGTCTATACCGGACTGGTAAAGCCTGATCTTTTCCTCATTCAAGTCAAAACCAATCACCTTAACCTTGCGGGCAAAGGCAACTGCGATGGGCATGCCTACATAGCCCAGACCTACCAGGGAGATTTTCTCCCCGCCCTTTACTATCTTCTCGTATAAACTCATAAGAACCTCTCATTCCGCCTTAATGGCTCTCTCTATTTCCTCCAGATAGGCTCCTGCCACCTGGTATCGGTCAAATTCCTGCTCCATCTTTCTCCTGGCCTCTTTTCCCATGACTTCCCGCTCTTTTACGGTAAGCTTCAGAAAATCTCCCACGGCCTTCTCCAACGCTTCCTTGCTTTCCGGAGAAAAGATGAGCCCTGTGACGCCCTTTTCCACAGCTTCCCGACAGCCGGAAATATCCGTAGCCAGTACCGGGCGGGCGGTTGATGCTGCTTCCAGAAGGACATTGGACATTCCCTCGTGGTAGGAGGCAAT
This sequence comes from Lachnospiraceae bacterium, assembly GCA_017439665.1. Classification (GTDB taxonomy): domain Bacteria; phylum Bacillota; class Clostridia; order Lachnospirales; family Lachnospiraceae; genus SFDP01. Next base: position 178,771 of record JAFSIS010000070.1, on the reverse strand, counting down.
GATCACCGCGTCGGCTTCCTTATAGAAGGAGTGCATATCCCGCTGACGGCCTTTAAAATCAAGCCAGCCTTCCTGCTCTCCCCTCTCCACCTGCTCGCGGTAGTCTTCTTCATAATCACCTATTATAACAAATTCTGCCTGGTTTGCATACGTCTTTGCCGTGTGAAGAAATTCTTCAATTCCCTTTTCCTTCATCAGCCTTCCCACATACAAAAATCTGGGTCTTTCCCTTCCCGGATAGGCTTCCTGCCGGTGAACCTCAAGATTTACCCCAGAACCCGGCACTACCCTCACCTTGCCGGTAAGAAGCTTTTTTTCCCTGAATATTTCTTTGTTGCGGTCGTTCTGAAAAAAAACCACTTTCGCCCGCTTAAAGGCCGTCCGGTACAAAAATTTTACCAGCTTATTTACCATTCCTTCACGCTGAAAAGCGGTTCCCAGGCCGGTGATGGTAGGAATGAAGGGCACTTTGCACAGTCCGGCTGCCAGTCCTCCATAAATATTGGGCTTGATGGTATAGGTCAGAACACAGCCCGGCTTCAGCCTTCTGATCATCTTCACATAATCCATCAACAGTCTGAAATCCTGGAGAGGATTCATTCCCCGTCGGTTGATCCGGGTATCCAGCACATGACAGCCCTCTGCTTCCAGGGCATCCGCTGCCTCACGCTCGGGAAGGCTGGCATAGACTTCATATTTCTTTATCAGCTCCAGTACCAGCTCATTTCTGAAGTCGTACAGACCTGTGGAAGAATTGGCAAGAATCAATACTTTTTTCATCATTCCTTCTTTTTTGCTGCCCGGCAGCTTTCCCTTTCCCTTTTTGCCATCAGCGGCCTTATTCCACAATTTCAGCCTCAGGTATCCGGCGGATCAGGACCTCATTATATTTCATCATACAGATTCCTTCTTCATAGCTTCCAATATCCGGTGAAGTTTCCTCTCCCCGTAAGTTCTGCATGATCAGACGGGGAACATTGACTCCACTTTCATAGGCATGGGGATAGCCTCCGCCAAAGCGTGGGTTTACCTCTGAAATATAGTAAGTTCCTTTTATTTTAAAAATATCGATATCGATGATTCCCTTAAATCCCATATCCTCTGCAAAGCCTTGGATCAGGGAAAATAATGCCTCATCTTTCACGGAGACGGATTTATCCGTTTCGCCGGCCCGCATCTTGATCTTTTTCTTTACAAAAATGGTGCTGACCTTCCCCGTAAGCAGATCAAGGTATACGTCTGCCCCATACTCCTGCCCGTCCATAAATTCCTGGATCATCAGGTCTTCATAGAGGTCAAAAAGTACCTCCAGCTCCTTATCCGAGCTGACCTTATTGATGTGCATGCTGGCACTGCCGCAGACTGGCTTGACAAAAACAGGATAAGTAATCCTTCCTGCAGCCTTATCCCGGTAAAACAGCTCCTTATCCAGGTAGCATTTTCCTGTGGCTATCCTCATCTGTGTCAGTTTTTCATACATGGCATACTTATTGAAGCAGGTTTCCACCAGGTCGTAGGGGGAGCCGATCACCGTAACACCCAGGGCCTTAAACTGCTCCTCATGCTTTGCCAATAGGCTAAGCTCCGGATCGATCAGAGAGAGTACACCGGTGATCTGTTCTTTTTTGCAGATATCCAGAATGATCTTCAGATAATCCGGATGGGTGATCCTGGGGACCAGATAGAAAACATCCGCTTCATATACTGCCGGTGCCAGATTGCTGCAGTCTGTAGCGATGATCCGGTCTCCTTCACGGCATTCCTGCTTAAAATACTGTACCACCTTATTTCGTGTACCTGCGCTTAAAATCAAGAGATTCATATCCGTCTCCTTACCCAGCTGCAAAGGCCTCATGCAGCTGCTCTTTTTTCATAAAATGACTGTGGCAATGGAAGGTCAGGCCCTGAAATAAAGGGGGGTTCCTCCCGTGTGCCAGAAAAGAATCCTCTTTCCCCGGATTCCTTCTTCGGACAGATACTGCTTCATTCCCCAAAAGGCCTTTCCTACGTAGGTGGTATCCATGGCCATTCCCTCCCGGCTTTCCACCTCGTCTATGGTCCTTACTATTTCTTCATGGTAGTCTCCATAACCATTAAGCCTGTATTGATCGGTAAAGATCACCTTATCTTCTATCTGTTTAATGAGGGTATCCCTGGCAGAAATATCCAGTACCTGCCTTTTCGTCAGTTCCTCCAGGTAGCCTTTGATGCTTTCGCAGACCACTTTTCCTCCTGCCTCTTTGGTACGGGCTATACTGATCCCTACAATACGCTGGTCCTGTCTTCCTTCCAGAAGCTGGCCTGTCACCAGCCCTGCCTGGGTGGCTCCGGTGCCGCTGGCATGAAAAATATAGTCAAACCGTATTCCCATTTCCTCTTCCTGCATGAGAAGCTCACGGTAGGCATCCAGATAGCCTTCCGTTCCCGGATTGCCGTGGCCTCCCCCCATAATAAAATAGGGATTGCCCTTTTTCCCCAGAAGCTCCATGCGGTTGTCGATGGTTTCCTTTACCTTCTCTACCGGACAGTATTCCACGGTGGCTCCCAGCTTTCGGATGATCCTGCTGTTGGCCGTTTCATGAGCATTTTCCAGGGGTGAGATGATATGGCAGTCTATCCCCAGAGCCGTCGCCATGTTGCTGATGATCCGGCAATGATTGGAGCTGCTGCTTCCATAGGTAACGATATGGTCTGCCTGTTTTTCTACAATCTCCCGATAAAATTTCTGAGCCTTGCGGACCTTATTTCCGCCAAAGCTGAAGGGAAGAAGGTCGTCTCTTTTGAAATACACTTCATTTGTGCCATAATCTTCCCTGCTCCGGTAAAGAGGAGTTGCGGGAAGCTTTTCTTCAAACAGAGGTATCCTTTTCATGAACTCATGCTCCCTTTACTTACTGCGATATTTGTCAAAATCCTCCACCGTCTGTTCCGCTCCGGACAGGGTTCCCGAACGGAAAAACACCTTTCCTACGGTTTTAAACAGGATGGAGATATCCATTCCCAGACTGCAGTGGTCCACATATTCCAGATCATAGGCGAAACGATCCTCCCAGTTTAAGGCATTTCTCCCATTGACCTGTGCCAGCCCCGTAAGACCGGGACGTACACTGTGCCGTCTTCGCTCTTCCTCAGTATAATAGGGAAGATAACGGACCAATAAGGGCCTGGGCCCCACGATGCTCATATCTCCCTTAAAAATATTCCACAGTTCCGGAAGCTCATCCAGACTGGTAGAGCGAAGAAGCCTTCCAAAGCGGGTGAGCCTGATTTCATCGGGCAGAAGATTTCCTTCTTCATCCCTGGCGTCCGTCATGGTGCGAAATTTTCTCAGGGTAAAAATTTTTTCCTCCTTCCCCGGCCTTTCCTGATGAAAGATCACCGGGCTTCCCAGCTTCACCCTTACCAGAAAGGCCACCACCAGAAGCACAGGTGACAGAAGGATCAGAGCCAGGCCGGAACAGAGAATATCCAGTAAACGTTTGATACAGTTTTTATACATAGCTTATCCTACTTTCCGAAGCACTTTCTCACAATAGAAATAATGGCTTCCATATCTTCCGGGGTATTCTTAATATCGCTGGGCAGGCAGAGCCCTCTGTTGAAGATATCTTCACCTACACTGACCTTTCTCTCTTTTACGGTAACAAAGTTATATTTTTCAAAAACCGGCTGCAGATGCATGGGCTTCCAGATAGGTCTGGACTCCATATTCTCTGCCTCCAGAGCATCCATGATCTGATCAGGCGTTACCGGACAGCCCTCTTCAATGGTCATACAGGACAGCCAGTAATTGGCCTCTCCTCTGGGATTCAACGGATTCATCGTAATCTCCGGAATATCTGCAAAGGCTTCCTTATACTGCTCATAGATCTTTTTCTTTAACGCCTTATGTTCCTCCAGATGGATCAGCTGTCCTCTGGCAATTCCTGCCACAATGTTGGACATCCGATAATTATAGCCAATCTGGGAATGCTGATAATGTCTGGCCGGGTCTCTGGCCTGGGTGGATAAGACTCTGGCTCTGGCTATGGCTTCTTCATCATCCGATACCAGCATACCGCCTCCGGAGCTGGTGATGATCTTGTTTCCATTATAAGAATAGATACCGTATTTTCCAAAGGTACCGGTCTGTTTTCCCTCATAGGTAGCACTTAAGGATTCCGCCGCATCCTCGATCAGGGGAACCTTGTGCCGGGCACAGATTTCCTGAATCTCGGAAAGCCTGGCCGGGGTTCCATAAAGGTGGACACAGATCACGGCCTTGGGGGCAGGATAAAGCTGAAAGGCTTTTTCCAGGGCCCTGGGGCACATATTCCAGGTATCCTCCTCACTGTCGATAAATACGGGCAGAGCCTTTTCATAGCAGATCGGATTGCAGGTGGCAGAAAAGGTCAGATCCGATACAAACACCAGATCCCCCGGCTGCAGATCCAGCAATTTTAAGCTTAAATGGATGGCTGCCGTTCCTGCGCTTAAGGCTGCTGCTGCCTTCGCTCCCGTATAAGCACACACCTCCTCCTCCAGATGATTGACATTGGGACCCAGAGGAGCTACCCAGTTGGTATCGAAGGCCTCCTGAACGAACCTTCTCTCCTCTTCATGTATGGTAGGTGATGAAAGATAAATACGCTTCTTTTCCATGGTTACTCCTTCTTTCTGCAGATTGCTGCCATCCAGTGTTACTGCTGTGCTTCCTCCCGAATCTGATAGGTGGGGACGATTTCCCGGATCAGATAGCGGATATCCGCGCTTTCATTTTTAGATTCATCCTTCAGCTTTTTCAGCTGGACAAAAAAGGTCATTTCATCAATTTCAATGGGCTTGCCGATATGGATCATCTTATTCCCCGTATCCTGCATCCCCTCTTCATCCATCAAGAGCTCTTCATAGAGCTTTTCTCCGGGACGAAGGCCTGTAAATTCAATCTGAATATCCTCACCCACCTTGAATCCGGACAACCGGATCAGATTCTTGGCCAGATCCAGGATCTTCACCGGCTCTCCCATATCCAGGACGAAGATCTCACCGCCTTTGGCATAGGCTCCTGCCTGAAGCACCAGGGAAACAGCCTCCGGTATGGTCATAAAATAGCGGATGATATCGGGGTGGGTTACGGTTACCGGTCCGCCCTGCTGGATCTGTTTTTTAAATAGGGGAATCACACTTCCATTGCTTCCCAGAACGTTGCCAAAGCGTACTGCCACAAATTCCGTGTCGTAATGCCGGTTAAAGGTCTGGATGATCATTTCACAGATCCGCTTGCTGGCTCCCATGATATTGGTGGGATTCACCGCCTTGTCGGTACTGATCATCACAAATTTCTCTGTTCCGTAATAGGCGGCAGCCTGGGCCGTCTTCCAGGTACCGAAAACGTTATTTTTAATGGCCTCATTGGGACTTGTTTCCATCAGAGGTACATGCTTATGGGCAGCTGCATGATACACGATCTGGGGCTTATAGGTCTTAAAAATGGAATTCATCCGGTTGGTATTTCGCACAGAGGCGATCAGTACCAGCAGATCCAGATCCGGATACTTATATTGCAGCTCCTGCTGTACATCATATGCATTATTTTCATAGATATCCACCAGGATAAGCTTCTTCGGCTTATGCTGTGCGATCTGGCGGCAGAGCTCACTTCCGATGGAGCCTCCTCCCCCTGTTACCAGCACCGTCTTCCCACTGACATACTGTAAAATGGAATTCAGATCCACCTTAATAGGCTCTCTTCCCAAAAGGTCTTCTACTTCCACATCTCTCAGCTGGCTGACATTTACCTCACCGTTTACCAGCTGATAGATTCCCGGCAGGGACCGCAGTTTACACTCTGTTTCCTTACAGATTTCCAGGATCTCTCTGATGGTGGTTCTGGAAGCGGAAGGAATGGCAATAAAGATCTCATCAATACCGTACAGGTCCACACACTCCAGTATCTTTGCCCGGCCCCCCGCTACACGAATGCCCTGGATAAAACTTCCCCATTTATGGGCATCATCATCGATGATACAGCCGATGGACATGGTGGAGTAGTTACTGCTGACGATTTCCTTGATGATGGCATTTCCCGCCTCACCGGCACCAATGATCATTACCCTTGTTTTATTGTTCTTATTCTGCAGCTTATGCTTTTTACTGCGAAAAAAACGATAGGAAAACCGGCTGGCAAAGGTAAAGGTGACTAACATAAATGCATACATAAAGTAGTAGCTGCTGGGCACCGGCTTGGGCTGAACCTTCACTGCATACAGTAAAACGCCATTTACCGCCGAGGATAAAAAGCAGGCCACTACCACATTCTGCAGCTCATTTTCTCCCGCAAAGGCCCACAGGCTGTGATACAGGCGAAAGAGATAAAAAATAATGAGTGTGCAGACGATGTTCATGGGCAGGGATCTGGCGATAGGCTCTAAAAAGTAGGAGGGGATCAGCCCAATCTGAAATTCATAACGCATGACGATGGCCAGAAAGCTGGCTGCCAGAATACTGGCCACATCGTAAAGCATCAGTCCGCCTCTTCGGTAAAAAAGCTGACTGTTAAATTTTTTCTTTTCCATGCTTTCGTCCTCTCCTGAACAATAAGGGAGTGATTACCACCATAAGAGAAAATCCGAAGGGATTACAAATATGGTATATCCATTCCACCATTCCCGCTGCCCCAAAGGCGATGACAACGGTTATGATCAGAGCCAGATAAGGCTCTTTGGTTCTTTCTTTACTAAAACGATACAGCCCCAGGAAAAAGGTATAAATTCCAAATACCAGGAAAAGAATTCCGGTGATCAAACCATGATCGTGAATCACCTGTAAAAAGGTGTTGTGTGCATGGGTGGAAATTTCCCCGTTCTCCAAAGGAACCCCCATGTCCTCATGTCCGGTGGCATTCCAGTGGCCGATATACTCCCTGAAGATCTCAATTCTTCCGTTGGAAAAATCTTTTTCCTCCTCTGCCATGGGATCCGTACTTGCCAAAAGTCCACCCATACTTTCCCGATAAACCGGCCCCAGCTTCTCCCAGGCCGAGGAAAGGGAGATATTTCCCATATCTATTCCGAAAAGCTTATGCTTTGCCAGCTTGATAAAAGCCGTAATATCAATATACAGCTCCGAATTGGGGGGCGTTGTTTTTTCTGTGGTATATTCCCACACCTCAAATTCTGTATAAATCGGATCGTTCACCAAAGCCGGCAGCATTCTCTGGGCCGTAAACACAACCGGGAAAAAGAGGATGCTGGCTCCCAGAAAGACGCCCACTGTCTGTGCCATGAACCTTCCTTTTTTCTTTTTCTCCATACAGGTCATAAGCAGGAGGATAAAGATCTCCATGACGAAAGCCGCCAGATAGCCTGTCCTGGATAAAGTAAGGAAAAGATAGACATTACCAATACCCAGCAGGGAGAGCTCCTTCCACACATCCTTCCAGCGACCGGTCTTTTTATACTGCACAAAAAGGCATACCACAATAGCACTCAGCACCAGGGCAAGATAATAACCCGTCATGGTTACCGTATGGAAGCCCATTCCAAAGCGGTTATGCCGGAATCTGAGATAAGGTCTGTGCATCAGACTATAGCCGATCATATAAAGAAAATTCAGAATCAGACCATTGGAAAAAATCTTCATAAGCCTGTCCCGGCCTTCCCACATCCACATTCTCAGATAAAAAACACCGAACATAACGGCCATCAAAACCGTCCAGGTCCGGCCATTGCGGAAAATGATCAGCAGGGCCAATACCACTGAAGCTGCCAGTGCATAGGGAAAATAGATACCTGCCCCGCTCTTCTGCTTTTTCACTGCTTTTTTTACCAGGGCAATGATCAGCTGCAGCAGGGCAAAGCCGCCGATCACCATCACGTAAGCCTGCAGCTTATACAGCTCATCCTGCTCCTCAATGCCCTGATAGGGTTTGGCATAGTAGTAGCCCCCGATGGAAGCAGCCACCAGATAGATCAGGTTATAGATCGTTAACAGCTCTTTTCGGGTAAAACCAAAGGTAAAGATCAAAACCAGAGAGAACCACACCAACAGTCTGCAGGTAGCATAGCTGTGGTGAATATCGTAAAGTCCGTTCATGTATTCATAGCAGGACCAGAGAGTCCCGCCAAAGCAGACTGCCATGGCCCAGTCGGTCCAGTTTTTCCGGATCTGTTCCAGACTGATCAGCGGGGCATCCCCCGTCCGTTTGTAATTAACAACATAGAAAAGAACAGCTGCCCCAAGCAGGATTCCCAGATAATAAAATCCAAAATTGATCACTCCCGTACCAAAAACCCTTCCCGGAAAAACTGCCAGAAGAGCGATCAGGGTCACCATCGCGATCAGGGGATTGAATATCCACTGAAAAACTCTCTGGACAGTAATCTTTTTATTTTTATGGGACCACTTTGCAGCAAAAAGCTTGTCCACAAGCTTCCACAGTCCAAAACAGACCGCTGCCAGAAGCAGTCCAAAAAGAAGGATCTGCCAGCCCGAAAAGGAGGCCGAATAGTGGTAACGGGCGATCAGGTTAATCCCCGGCATCTCCATTCCGCCATAAAGATAGGTGCCGTTGGCAAAAGAAGTAGATTCCGCAGTATCCTCATAGTACATCACCAGATCTGTTGTAAGTCCCTCTACCGTATAATAGTATTCCCAGCCTTCCTCCATTTCCATTTCTATGGGAATACGGATCAGGCCCGGAAAGCTTTCCCAGGCATCCACAGTGTAGAAGGTTTCCCATAACTGCTGGTAAGCCCCGTCATAAAGACGGAAGGTGATGGTCTCCCCCTGCATATCGTTGGCGATATACAACTCCACTGCCTTCAGATAGCTGCCCTCCGGGATAAACATCTGGGTACCGTTATTTTCCACGCTGATCGGATCGGATTCCTGCAGGATCACCTCATCACTTTTGGAGGTGTGGGTATTCTTAACGATACCAAGGGGCCAGATCAGGGCAAAAAGAAGGATGGCCACTATCACAATGCCATATTGAATTCCTCTGCTAACCGTTATTTTTTGATTCATCGTTTCATTCCTGTTTTCTTTCGATTAAGTTTTGTACAATCTAATAAGTATATCACATTTTTACACGGCTTACAATTACAGGCAGGCCAAACCACAGGATCAGCACATACCGCACCAGATAGGTAGGGCCCAGAAGGAAGGTCAGCCATACCAGAAGGATCAGGGTCATAGGGATCAGCCTCTGCCACTGTCTCATATAAAGCAGAAAGCCCAGACAGAAAGCAAATGTCCAGAAAAGAAAGCCGGGTGAAAAGAACATGGATACTCCCGGTACCTTCTGTTGATATAGCTCCAGGGATATTTTCCTGTACTGCTCCTCCAGCCAGGGGAACCTGCTTTCCCTGGTTCCCGGCATTTCTGTTTCAAAGCCAAAATAGGAGCTGTCTTCATAAGTATAAGTATAGACAGTATTTCCCCCGTATACATTGATCACCGCATCCGGATACCAGAAACCATAGGAAGTCATCAGCCAGGCATTCAGGTAGGTAATGGGTTTTCGTAATCCTATCCTCATCCAAAGCCTGATAAACTCTCCCGGATTCGTCCTATAGGCTTCATTATTAAATTTACTTTTAATAATATCCGATATCCTAGGGTTATAAGTGTCCAGTTCCTCCTCTGGAATATAAGAAAACAGTCGTTCTTTTTCTTCCTCCGTAAAGACTTCCGGACTGTAGTTCCAGGTTCGTACAAGCTGCTGTATAGGCACCGTCAGCATCTCCTGACTGCCTCCCTTAACTGCATTCAATCCCCACTCCAGCCCTTTGGAAATCAACAAGAATAAGGCTACAGAGGCAAATAAAATAACAGCGGTTTTTATTATGTTCCTTTGACAGCTATCCTTCTCTTCTTCCACCAGGGTATCTGCCCCTCTCTTCTTCCCTGCAGCATACACTCCCACCAGGGCCAGTGGTATCCATACCAGATAAGCATAGCATCCGTTATTTCTAAATAGCATCATCAGAGCGGCCGCAAGAATACTTGCAATTATCCTTCCCTTTTTTGCCAGAAAAGTCTTTGGATTCTCAAAAAGAGTCAGCATCTGTAAAACCACGACAAGAAGGGCAATGGTAAAAAAACTGTCTTTTGCAGAGCAGACTGCATACATAGGGATCACTGGAAAAAGCCCATAAAATAACAGTTGTATTATTTCTACCCATTTTTGTGTCATCCGTTTTTTTACCCACAATATGCTGTAGCTGAATACACCTGCCATTATCCCCATCTGAAACAGGGTATAAGCAGCAATTCCCAGATTAAAGGAGCCAAAGAATTTATTCCCCCCTGTCACCAGTCCGCCCAGAAGCAGCACATGTATCAGAGGGTGATGAGTGGTAAAGCTTCTTGTGGCCACCTGTACATATTCATCTGTAGCATCATAAACGAAGGCTCCCGGATAAAAAGCCAGAAAAACGGGAAGCCAGCAGATAAAGATCAGAATCAGATTTCTCCAAAAAGCTCCTGTTCTAAAAAAAGGCAGTTCCCTTTGCATATCTGTATCCAGAGCAGCTTTTTCCGTCCTCTTTTCTACAGGCTCCTCCCTGTTTTCCCATCCCCATCTTTCTTCTATCCACTGCCAGGCTACCTGTAAAAGGGGAGTAAAAAAGAGGGTAAGAAAAAATACCGCCACCCACATAATAACATTTGTTATCTCTGAATTTTCCACCGTTTCCAGCTGCTTTCCTACCACAAGAGCCAAAGAAAAGACAAAAGCAAAGGCCGTAGAGATTCTCTTTTTCCATTTACTCTGCTCAGTAAGCCTCTTCTGTGCCTGCACCAGGCAGAAGACACAGAGCACTCCCAGTAAAAAAGAAAGAAAGCTGTTGGAATAAGCCACTGCTTCTCTTCCTCCGGTATCTGCTATGCTCAAGGTCTCTCCAAGAAAAATGGAGGCAGCAAAGCCAAAGACAGCCTGGATTACTCTATTTAGTTTCAGACTGCTTTCCCTGTGCTTCACGATCAGCCTCCTCCTTCCATGACGATTCAGTATCTTCCTCTGAGCAGTTACCTTCCTCTGCCCCTTTATACTGGCTTCTCAGCCTCAGATTTCGAATGATCTTCCTCTTTTGAGGCAGAAATCATCTCTCTTACCACAAACTGCGGCGCATTATTCATACAGATATACATTCTTCCGATATATTCCCCGATCAGCCCCAGCATCAGCATCATCATCCCGCCGATAAACATAATGGCCGACATCAGAGAACTGAAGCCCAGGGGAACCGCGGGATTCACAAATTTCTTGACAATGGTATACAGTCCGTACAAAAACCCTCCCATAGCACAGATAAAACCGGTCAGGGTGGCAATCCGTAAGGGCTTGGTACTGAAAGCAGTAAAGCCGTTAAACCAGAGTCCCAGAAGCTTAGACAGGGTATAACCCGATTCTCCCACTTCTCTCTGGCGGTGATTTACCTCCACATTGGAAATCTTTTTGGTGGTCCTTAACACCAGTCCGATCACATAAGGATAGGCATTTTCGTACTTCAGCATTTCATCCACCACAAATCTTCTTGCGGCAAAATAGCTGGAAACAAACAGCTCTTTGGGTTTTCCCAAAAGAAACTGCGCCATCTTTTCATTGACGAAGCTTCCAAAGTTCCTAAAAAGGGAATGCTGCTTGTGGGCATAGCTGGCATAGACTACATCATCTCCTGCTTCAATTTTTTCCAGAAGCTTTCCCACCTCCTCTGCCGGTGTCTGTCCGTCATCATCCAGGCAGACCAGGATATCCCCCTTTACCTGATGAAAACCCGCCATCAGGGCTCCATGCTGACCGAAGTTTTTCGCCAGACTGATTCCGCAGATATTCTTATGTTCCCTGCAAAGCTTTTTGATCACCTCAAAGGTATCGTCAGGTGAACAGTCATTTACCAGAATGATCTCATAGCTGTACTGCTGTAATTCCCCCATGGCATCCTGAACTTCCCTTACCACCTTCTCCAGGGTAAGGGAGGATTTATAGCAGGGGATAACAAAACTGATCTTTTTCATTTACTCTTTGTCCTTTGCCTCACGGCTCTTTCTATCCTTTTTCAGCCAGATGTCCTTCCCAGGGATTCAATCTGGCCAGCAGAACAATGTCTCTGTACCGGTTCTCTACCCGTACCTCATCCTTCAGGTAAGCCTCCTGTTCAAAGCCTCCCTGCAAAAAGCTGTTGATGGAAGCCATATTATCGCTGAAAGCACGGGCAAATACCTTGTGAAGCTTCAGGGTTTCAAAGGCAAACTTCAAAGTCAGCTTAAGACTTTCCCTGCCGATCCCCCGTCCTTTATGCTCCTCACTGCCGATGAATACTCCATATTCAGCCTTACGGTATCGAGGATCATAATCTCTCAGATAAGTGCTTCCTACAGGATGATCATTTTCCTTAAGGCAGATGATGAACTGGTATCCTTTCCCGGAATTAATCATTTCCTCAAGCCACTTTAGATGTCCTTCACGGGTAAAAGGCTTTTGATAGATAAAATATGGCCGTACCGACTCTGAATTTCTCCAGTCAATAATGTACTGTGTATCTTCACGGGTAATGGGACGCAGATAAATCTGTTCCCCTTCTATCCTTTCCTCATTTTTCATGAGTCTGCTTCCTTTCCCTCACTAAGCTGATAGATGATCAGCGGATTATCCCCGCTTCCTACCCGGTCAATTTCCGTAAATTCCGGTGTAGTTCCCTGTGCCTTATACCAGTTTTCAATGGGACTTATGTCCCCGGTGCTTTCTATAACGAAGCAGAAGCCTTCCCCAAGCAATGCTTCACTTAGGGGAATATCCTGACTACCACTGTATTTTTCCACCTTTTCCCTCTGCAAGGGGCTGTGGAAAACCCAGCCGCCCAAAAGGTCATAGTTTTTATATGCCTCACCGTCAGCGGCCAGCAGTTTTTCCGAAAAATCTACTGTAGAATACACATCCATCAAATAGTAATTTTCCGGATGGGCTGCCGCGTAGCTTCTGAACTCCTCCATGGTCTTATTGACCTGCTCCCGCCTTTCCTGCTCTGCTGCCACTCTGGGAAACATCAGGAAGGTACAAAAGCCGGAGATCACCACCAGTAACAGCAGGGCCCCACGGCGATAATAACGCTCTATATTCCACAACGGACGGTCATGCAGCTTCCTTACCAAAAGAGCCAGTAAAATCAAAAACTCCACAAAATAAAGAGGATGAGCGATACGGGCAACCACTCTTCCCGCCAGCAGCAGGTACATCCAGGCTATGCTGCGTACAATTCCCAACAGGATCAGTTTCCAGATGCAGCTTTTATCCCTTTGCATAAATGCCAGAACGATCACCAGTCCGTAGCCCACCAGTACAAAGTAATTATAGGGAGTATCCGTAGCGGATACCATCCTCCAGCCCATTTCCCAGATACCGGCCTTAAGCCGATAGCCCAGGCTGCCCTGACTTTTGGCCCTTGCCTCAAAAGAAGCAATCCTATCCAGAGTATTTGCATCAATAGCCGGATCTAAACCAAAATTATAGCTGTCGATCAGATCCATCTGCTCACCTGTGACCTCTATACTTTCATAAAACTCCTGATTTTCCTCGTAATCCGGGTACCAGGTATAGTCATAGACTCTGGTTCTGGCATCAAAAAACTGCCGGTATTCCCCCCAACTCTCTTCCGTGTAAGCCAGCCTGTCCATTCCCCAGAAAGCCAGACAGCCCAGGGACATGATCAGGACAAAGGCAGGATATTTCAGATTATTCTTTTTGCAAAAGATCCGTTTAACCAATTTTTTTCTTTCCGGTCCCAGATAAATGTCTTCATCCCTGAGGACCGTTTCTGCCCAGTGATAGACTCCCACTGCCGCCAAAAAAGGGGTGACTAAAAGCAGCATTTCTGATCGCAGCAGGAAGGCCAGCCAGACCAGTCCCAAAGCCGGCAGATTAGACATCCAGAATTCTCCCGTTTCCAAATCCCGTTTCGTGGTATAAAACCAAAAGCAGGCTGTTCCGGCCAGAAGACCACAGACCACGGAATACTGCACATAAACCAGCTCCCATAAAAATAAGGAAAGAAAGATCACACTTTCTAAAAGAAGAAGCAGCAGTTTCCCCCTAAGCTTCTGGTAATAGCGCAGACTGCGCATACCCAGAAGGTAAAAACAGAGGGCATAGCAGCCCAGAAGGAAGATCCCGTAAACCGGCAGATCCGGCATAAGCCTGTAGCCAAAGCTGATCAGCCAGCCCAGAGGATACAACAGCTGATTGGTATGCCCATCAGGCCGTCCCAAAAAAGCTCCTGATAAAATATCTTTAATGACCACATCATCATTCAAGTCGTAATAAAAGTCAAAGCATATGCCTGTGATCAAAAAGACCACCGGTATGACGATGAGGGGAAGTATTCGATTACGCAATCCCTGATTGATGCGATTCGGATCCATCAGGACCTCCTTTCAAAAAACTCCTTTACTGCATCACAGATTTCCTCCACCTGTTCGCCCTTAAGGCCATAATACATAGGCAGGCGCAAAAGCCGCTCACTCTCCCTGGTGGTATACACATCCTCACCATGGAAACGGCCGAATTTTAACCCTGCCGGTGCTGAATGAAGAGGAATATAGTGGAAAACCGCCATAATTCCCTTCTCTTTTAACTTCTCGATCAATGCTGTCCTTTCCTCAATATCTTTTACCTTAAGATAAAACATATGTGCATTGTGCACGCAGCTCTCAGGAATTACAGGAAGCTCAAGATAACCTGCCTCCTTAAGTGGCAAAAGCCTTTCATAATAGTTGTTCCACAGGGAAAGCCGGGCAGAGTTGATCTCTTCTGCCATTTCCAGCTGGGCCCAGAGATAGGCTGCATTCATATCACTGGGAAGATAGCTGGAGCCCTGATTTACCCAGGTGTATTTATCAATCTGTCCTCGGTGGAACTTACTTCGGTTGGTTCCTTTCTCCCTGAGGATCTCAGCCTCCTCAATATCCTTTTCTTCCCGGATCAGAAGAGCTCCTCCCTCTCCCATACTATAGTTCTTGGTTTCATGGAAGCTGAAACAGCCAAATTCTCCGAAGGTTCCCAGAGCTTTTCCCTTATAGGTTGACATGATCCCCTGGGCTGCATCTTCGATCACCCATAGACCATGCTTTGCCGCAAGCTCCATGATCGTATCCATTTCACAGGCTACTCCGGCATAGTGAACGGGTACGATACCTGCGGTCCTTTCGGTAATGGCCGCTTCTATCTTTTTCTCGTCCAGATTCATGGTATCCGGACGGATATCCACAAATACCGGCACTGCTCCTCTCAGCACAAAGGCATCTGCCGTGGAAACGAAGGTATAGGAGGGCATGATCACCTCATCCCCCGGTTTTACCTTCACAAGAAGAGCTGCCATTTCCGTTGCATGGGTGCAGGAGGTAGTAAGAAGAGCCCTTTTCGTCCCTGTCCTCTCCTCCAGCCAGCGGTTGCACCTGGCAGTAAACTGCCCGTCTCCACAGATTTTCTGTGCCTCCACTGCTTCCCGGATATATTCGATTTCCTTTCCCGTAAACGGGGGTACATTAAAATTGATCATTGCTCTACTTCCTTATTCATTATAGTTTGGGAGATTTCTTTTTATGGCAAATAAACCGCATATTCTTCATTTTCATACCTGCAGACATAACCGTTTCTTTCCATCCATTCCTGCAGATACTCCTTTTTCGCATATCCCTGTTCACTGGACGGCTCCTGATCCCTCAGCACAACCAGGATTTTTTCACCCTTTTCCCGATGCAGGCCTTCCAGCTCCTTCAGTTCCTGAACAAAGCTCTCATAGGGATAGGAGTCCAGATCCGGCCAGGCCGTTTTTATGGCAAAGGGAATCTCATATAAGAAGGATAATCCCGGGCAGTTCCCATAAAGGATCATCTGTACTTTTTCGTTTTTATCCGCACCGCTTCCCGCATATCCGTTTTCTTCCAGCCAGGTATGCAGACTGCCGATATTTTCAGCATTTTCCCAGGTAGTCTTCATTCCTGCCAGGGTACGGGGTGCAGAAAAGGTGGAATTTCTGGGAGTACCGTCCATTCCGTCTCCAAAGGAAAAATTGAAATGAAAGCCGGTAGTCTGGATCAGGATTATGACTCCCACCACAGCCACCATAGCCTTCCAGGGAAAGGACAATCCGGATAAAGGGCTGGTTCCCTTCCGGTAGCGGTATACCTTGACGAAGGTATACAGGGTAAAGGGAGCAGGTAAAAAAAGATTGTTCAGATTCTGATAAGTATAATTATTGCTTCCCAAAGGAGTAACCGCCAGAATGACCATAGTAAGAACAGCCATCAGCTTTTCTTCTGCCGAGGTTTTGGCAGAGCCCAGCATATAAACTGCCGCTATCCAGGCCAGAAAAAGACCCATCATTCCCCACTCATACATGGAGGTATAGTCTTCATAATAACGGAAGCTGAACATCCCTCTTCCCCAAAGGAAGCGGAGGATGACCAGAACCCCTGCCAGAAAAAGGATCTGCTTTCCCCGCTCATACTGTCCCTTTTTAAACGCAAACATTCCCATGCCGAAGGCCGTGGGAATTCCCATGATTACCAGCCATTTTCCGCTTCTGAAATAGGCCTTGAAAATAGAGGCCACCATGGCAAAGGGGGAATAGCTGGCATCCGTACTCTGAATGGCTGCCAGACCGGCAATTGCTTCCACAAGACCGGAAAACCCATATTGGAAAACCACCAGACCCAGAGGAAGAACCAGTCCAAGCATATAGCCCAGGATACATAGCCCTGTTTTTTTTATAAGTATCGAAAACGGCTTTCCCGTAACAGCCAGATAGTACCAGAGTCCCAGGATTAAGGCCATTTCCGTAATATTGGGTATACGGACGAAAACATTCAGTCCCAGAACCGCTCCTGATACAATCAGATAGCCATCCTTTTCCTCCACCAATCCTTTATAAAGAAGAATGGTTCCCAAAGCAAAAAGAAAATAGGTCAGATAATTATATAAAATGGTGGTAGGAATCCACAAAAACCCCACTGCCACAAACTCTCCCAGAAAGATGATCCAGGCCGGCATCCACTTGCGCAGCTGTCCATACACCAAAAGTACCGTAACAGAAACCAAAAGGCCCGTATAAATGTTCATTCCCAGAAGGGTCTTTCCAAAGGTCAGGCAGGTCAGAACCCAGCCTGCCAGATTGGACAGATAGGTGGACACCACCCACATCCCTTCCATTTCCTGAAAATACAGGAAGTTACTGAGGCTGTAGGTAGAATCCGATACGTCGATTCCCTGATTTACCAGCACCAGAGGATAGACCAGAAGAATCAGAGGAAAAACCACATTGCACCATATGCGTTCATAATCTCTGTACAGACGTTTAAGATGAGTCATTGGCTATCTACCTTTTTGTCCTTTCAAGTTTTTTGATCACCAGAGCGAATATTCTGCTCCTTAAATGCTCCACTGCAGCACCGACTCCAAAAATAATGATGATACAAACCAGCATATGGGGCAGGAACAGCAAACTTCTTCCTACCTTATCCACTCCCAGCCACCGGGGCCATAAATAGCGGATCGCTATATGCTCATGCAGAAGATATACCCCGAAGCAACAGGGAGAAAGGGCCAGGATCCACTTTTCCATCCACTTAAAGAGAACTGTCAGCCCCTTAAACGCTCTGAACAGGGCAAGTGAGAGCAGCAATACCAAAAGATGATTGTAGCTGTACAGCATGTCTCCCATATAGGACAGGGGAAGGCCTTTTTGGGTAAGGTTTCCCAGCACCAGGCCAAGCAGCCAGATCAGCACCCCCAGCCAGGCATATACCATCCCGGCTGTTCTCCCTTTTGGCAGTTCTTCTCCATAAAGCCGAAGGTAGGTGGCTATCAGAAACAGGCAGATAAACCAGCCCAGATCATAACCATAGCGATCATAGGCTAAGGCCACCGGCGAAAAAGTCTTTTCCAGGGAAAAGAAAATCAGCATGCAGGCCAGGACGATCTCAAGCTGCCGCTTCGTCAGCTGCTTCACTCCTGCCTGCAGTACAGGCACGAATAGATACAGGCCAAAATAGGCCGTTGCAAACCAGTAATGCTCGGACTGCAAAGGGAGGATAACGGTTGCCCAATCATAGAGAGACCAGTTCCGGACTCCTCCGATCCCCAGAGCCAGACAGACCAGGGATACTCCCAGCGAATAAAACAGAACCTGAGCCACAAGAGAAACCAGCTTCTTCCACCTCCAGGATGCCTCCATAAGAAAGTATCCACTAAGGAGCACATAGAGATTGGCCGCCCCGATGCAGAAGGTCTCCACTAGCCAGGCCAGCAGATTGACTATCCCTCTGTCTTCGGAAAGGGGAAGCAAAACCCCTCCCTTTTGGAGATAGTGCATGGCGATGATCATAAACATGGACAGTATTCTTAAGGCTTCATAATTTACCTGTCTGGACTTGTTCCCCATGCCTGTCTCCTTTCCGGGTTTTATTTTTTCAGAAAACATTTACTCAGCCTTTTTAGCTGTTCAGTACCTTCACCGTTACCCTTTTTTCTTGAAAATCCACAGCTTACTGAGAATGTAGTTGCTTACGATCACCACAAACTGTCCGATCAGCTTGGCGATCATATTGTTCATGGTCAGCATATCGATGGTGACAAAAAGAATAATATTTTCTATGATCAAGGTTCCCAGTCTGGCACCGATAAAGCTGATAAATTCCTTTCCCATACCGGTAAGTCCGCTGGACTTGCTTTTGAATACAAAGGTACGGTTGGTAAAATAGGTAAAGACTACACAGATCACCCAGTCGATGGAATTGGCGACCTGTTCGTCCATATGCATCATATTGGCAAAGACGTAAAACAATGCCATGCTGAGAAAAAAGGCCACTCCACCCCAGAACAGATAGCTGATGGCTTCCTCATATTTTTTCCAAAGTTCTTTCAGTTTTTCCATAATGATCTTTATTCCCCGTTTTATCTTTCCCGGCTCACCTTGCCCTTTTCTACCCGGTAGACCATATCACATTTTTCAATGGTCTGAAGACGGTGGGCGATGATGATCAGGGTTTTCTTTCCGTGAAGCCGGTTGATGGACTCCATAATGGCCGCTTCTGTATCGTTGTCCAGGGCAGAGGTAGCCTCATCCAGAACCAGCACCTCCGGATCCTCAAACAGAGCCCTTGCAATACCGATCCTCTGCCGCTGTCCTCCGGAAAGGCGGATTCCTCTTTCACCGATTCCTGTATCCAGGCCCTCCGGCAAGCCCCGCACAAACTCATCCAGCTGAGCTTCCTTCAATACCTCCCAGACTCTGCTGTCATCAATCTCCTCCGGCGCATAGCCAAAGGCCACATTGTTGCGGATAGTAGAATCCAGCATAAAAATAGACTGGGGAATATAGCCAATGTTCTTCAGCCATTCCTCATAATGCTCCCTGATCTCCACATCATCTGCCAGGATACTTCCGCTTTCAAGCTCCAGAAGTCCCAGGAGGATGTCTACTACCGTAGTCTTACCGGAGCCTGAGCTTCCTACGATGCCCACTGCAGAGCCAATGGGTATCTCCATATCTGCATGATCAAAGATCAGTACATCTGTATTCGGATATTTGTAAGTAATATCCTTTAATCGGATTGCTTCTTTGATATCCAGCTTTTCCACCTGTTTCTTATGGCTATAAGCTTCCACGTCATAGACCATGCTGTCGTCGTGGATCTCTTCCTGTAAATGGTCACTTACGCCCATAAAGAAAGGTTCAAAATAGGAAATACTGGTCAGGTAATTATTGATCCGGTTGGCACTGGGAATAAGGCGCATGGCCGCTGCCGCAAAGGCAGTCAGCTGGGCGGTGATATCCTCCAGGGCCACCCCTCCGCTCATCACGATCATCATGTAAAGCACCAGTCCGGCAATACAGACGGTCTCGATCAATAATCTGGGAGTGGAATTGTACAGATTATATTTCTGTACTGCATTCACATAGCCGAAGCCGCATTTGGCATATTCATTGATAAAATACTGCTCTTTATTGGCGATCTTGATCTCCTTGATCCCCATTACCGACTGCTCGATCCATTTATACAGACCACTGTAATAGTCCTGATTGTCCTGTCCTGCCTTTACCATGATCGGCTTGATGACTACCTTGATCAAAAAAAGGACTACCACCATTAAACTGGCGATGGTAATGGTCATCACCGCATCTGTTGCCAGCAGGACTGCTGCCAGACAGACGAATACCACGATCTCACTGAACAGCTGGAGCACACTTAAGATCAGTCCGTACATATTGTTAACATCAGAAGTAATATTTCTCTGGATCACGGATGTATCCGCATTCAGGTAGTATTCATAGGGCCTTTTCATGAAATTGATCATCATCCGTCTGGAAGTGGCGAACTGATTCGTATACACGAATCTCAGCTGAACCACATTCTGCAGAAACAGGAAAAGATTCTTGACAATAAACGCCCCAATAAGGGTCATCATCATGATCCTGGTAAAGGCATCCACACCGGGAGAACCAAGCAGACGATAGAGGGTTGGAATCACTCCTTCTCCCTGAACCGCCTCCGGATCCAAAAGTACTTCAATCACCGGAAGGATCACGGAAATACTTAAGCTTTCCAGGATACCGCCGACGAGCATAAGGAAGATGATCACTACCATCAGCCTCTTCTGGCGGGCATCCAGCAGCCTATTCATCTTCTTAAAAATCTTAATCATATAAACCTCCTGCCCGAAAGCCTTTAGCCCCGGGAGTTTGTCCCTTTTATCAAAACGCGCAGTCTGACATATTATTGTACCACATAAATATAAGAAAAGACAAATCTTTCTATCCTTCCGCTCCCTGTCCCGGCAGCAGCTCAGCCTTCTGTCGGACCTTCACTGGTCCTTATCCTATGGCTTCGTTCTGTCGGTGAAGAGCAGGATCCTCGTATTTGTCCATAAAATCCTCACCCAAAAAGATGACTTCCTCCGTATTGGTGATGGAATCACAGACGGTAAACACAGAAATCACCTTTTTCCAGTGGATTCCCGGGATAAAATTCATCACCTCCATGGGAAAACGTCCCTGCAGCACGATATGCTCGGGAAATTTTTCCTCATAATCCAGAATATCCCGGGGGTGGGGCTTGATAAAGGCAATGGCACCGGGTGCATATTCAGCAAGGATATCCTTAAATATCCTTTCTCTGGTTTTCAGATCGCAGAGAGGTTCAGAAAGAAGAAGTACCCTGTCCGTCCCTTCGGGTAGCTTTTCCAGCTGTTTTAACAGCCCTTCCACATCCTCCATAAAGATCCTGATGATCAGCTGTTTATCTGCTTCACTGATCCCCTCCACCAGCTCCCTCCTGGGCTTTTCCACATATTTAGGGCAGGGATAGGGAAGGCAGGCAATATTGTTTACCTCCATATCGATACAATATTTTCCATAACCGTTCTGGATAAAGATCAGATTCATGGCTGCCAGCTTTGCCTTCAATTCAAAATGACCACGGTTATCATAACGGGCAGTATCATAGGCTTTTATACAGTCCAGCCCATCCTCCAGGGCATGATAATAGATCTTTTTATAGGAAAGATAGTAGCCAATGGGGTCAGAATCACAGAAAACATAAATATCTTCATATTCTCTGAAATCCACAGGAACATAGGGCTCCTGCAATTTCCCCAGCAGCCTGGTAAACCGGATCCTGGCAAGCATGTTCAGCAGAATATTTCCCCGGTCAATGTGGTATTTTTTTAACCCGGGAAAAAATCCTTCTTCTTTTTCTTCAAAGATGAGTACTTCCTCAAACAGCCCCGAAGCCTCTGCCCTCTCTTTCAGATTTCCGAAGTCATTGGACATGGTGCTTAAGACCAGGGAAGCCTTTCCTCTTTCCTCTCCCGGAAGATTACATTCTTTCAGTACAGTAATATATACATGGTAATAGGTGTGGCAGACGTAGATACGCTTCTTTTTCTTTTCCCCATGCCGCATTGTTGCTTTCCTTCTCATTTATTCTTTATTCCTGAATATTGTAACTGTTCAATGCCTCCGGGATTCTCCCCTCAGAATCCTTACCAGAAATTCTTCTGCAGATACTCCTCATTGGTCCACTCCTGCCTTGCCTGAAACAGGCTTCCATCCTCTTTTTCGATCCAGACCGCAGGAAAATAGTGGATGAACAGGGGTGCCAGACACATGGTATAGCCTCCCGCCCTGTCATAAACGATTCTATCTCCCGGGATCAGCTGTGGCTCATCAATGAGTTCAAAGAGCTTATCATGCTCCATACAGGTAGAGCCGCAGACCCACTGACTGGCTCTGGATTCACGGGAAGAAGCTTCCCCTTCTGCATATTCAATGTGGTGGGGATAGGTATGCCTGGTCACCATGGGATTCAGATAGACCCGGCTGCTGTCGGTCACGATAAAGCTTCCCTCCGGTACCTCCTTCACCTCCAGTACCCGGCTCACCAGAGTGGTGGCGCGGGAAATCAGGGAAACTCCCGGTTCCACAATGAGCTTCGTTTTCTTTGGATCAAAACCGGTTTTCAGCTGGCTGCAGATTTCTCCAAAATAGTCCGGATAGGAGGGCATGTCCGGGGAGCCACCGAAATAGCCCCCTCCCATATCTACATATTCCAGATCCAGTGCATATTCATCAGCAATTTTTACTGCCATACCCGCCAGTGCACCGAAGGTTTCCACGGTTCGGCTCTGGGTGGAGGTATGCAGGTGCAGGCCGGCTATTTTCACTCCGGAAATGCCCTTCAGTCTTTTAATCGCATCCCCCAAAACACCATTCTCATAACAGTAGCCGAAGCGTCCCCGTTTTCCTCCGCTGGTTTCCATTCCGGGAATCAGACTGTCCAAAAGGCAGTTTACCCGAAGGCCGATCTTAAATTCCCGACTCGGATAAGTCTTTGCCAGCTCCTCCGCCCATTCCAGCTCCCGGGAGGAATCCAGGTTGACATAGCCTCCGGCAAGGAGGATCCTTTCCCACACTGCCCGGTCTTTTATGGGGCTGTTATATACGATCTCATCATCCTTGTACCCCAGGCGACAGGCCAGATCGTACTCCATTTCGGAAACCACTTCCGCATAGAAGCCCTGCTTCTTCAGCCAGGTCAAAAGCCAGGGAAGAGAATTGGTTTTCACCGAATAACTCATGATGAAATTTCCCCAATTCTCTTTGAGAGCATTCTCAAGCAGCTTCACATCATATAAAAGTGCATTTTCTTTGATATAATAGTAAGGGGTCTGTAAATTTTCTGTCTGAACATTCATTTTTCTCAATCCTTTTGGAAAAGCTTTCTGTATTTTAATTCTGCCAGCTCCCAGTCCTCAGGAGTATCAATGTCCTGAACCTCCATTTCCGACAGATACAGAGGAACGAGTCCCTCTACATCAGTGGTTTTTTCTCTCAGAAAGGGGGCCGTCCTGCAGGCATAAAACTGTCCGCAGTCATGATACATCTTTTCCAGATCCTGACTTCTGGCGGTGGCATATTCCGGGTATTTTCTTCTCACATAACCATTCTGATCGATGATCAGTCCCCTTTGAGGAGGATAGGAAAAAGGCACCACCGGCATAACCGAGTCTGCCTCCTGCAATAATCCCATGGCTTCCTTTAAACGTTTTGGCGTCAAAAATGGAGCGGTAGGATAGATGCAGCAGAAGGCCTCAAACTGCTTTCCCCGTTTTTCATACTCCTGTAAAACCTCATAGATCACTTCATCGGTAGAAGCAAAATCCCCTGCTGTGGCCTCAGAGCGCATAAAGGGAACCACTGCCCCGGCCTCCACAGCCAGACGGGCAATTTCCTGATCATCGGTGGAAACCATAACCTCTGCAAAGACACCGGAGGCAAGAGCTGCCTCGATGGAGTAAAAAAGAATGGGTTTTCCGCAGAATTCCCTGATATTTTTTCCCGGTATCCGCTTGCTGCCTCCCCGGGCGGTGATGATAGCCAGATTTTTTGTTGGCATAAGGCCTCCTCGTTAATTCCTGCTTTTTTGTAACTGTGAAGGTACTGAACAGTTATTTTTCTTTTTTTCAAATATACACCATAACTCAAGAATGGTAAACTTTTATTGCCTTACTTTCCCCTTTTTATTATAATATTTGGTAACTATTCAGGACAGCAGAAATATTTACAAACAGTCCGTGAAAGCTTGCTTTCAAAGGACTGTTTGTGGATATTTCTATTGGATGGATCTCTAAAGCGAGGAAATCCACAGGATTTTCGAGCCTGTCCTGAATAGTTACAATATTTGCTATTTATACAGATTTCCATTACAAGAAAGAGGTCACAATGAATAAATCATTTAAAATAGGAAATAAATTGGTGGGTGAAAATGCCCCCACCTTTATTGTTGCCGAGATTTCCGGCAACCATAACCAGGATTACAGCCGTGCAGTAGAGATCATCCATGCGGCAAAAGAGGCCGGTGCAGACGCCATTAAGCTGCAGACCTATACCGCGGACACCATCACCATCGACTGCGATTCTCCCTGCTTTCAGATCAATGAGGGGACCGTATGGGACGGCATGACTCTCCACCAGCTCTATCGGGAAGCCTGCACCCCCTGGGAGTGGCAGCCCCGCCTGATGGAGGAGGCCAATAAGCTGGGGCTGGAGTGTTTTTCCTCCCCCTTCGACTTTTCTTCCGTGGATTTTCTGGAGGAGATGAAGGTACCTGCTTATAAGATCGCTTCCTACGAGATTAATGATATTCCCCTGATCCGCAAGGTAGCCCGTCTTCACAAGCCCATAATCTTTGCCACCGGAATTGCTTATCCTGAGGATATCCGGCTGGCTCTGGAGGTTTGTCGGGAGGAAGGAAATGAAGACATTATCCTGTTAAAATGCGTTTCCTCCTACCCCACTCCCTATGAGGAAGTGAATCTGCGGGTTATTCCTACACTGGCTGCCACCTACGACTGCCTTACCGGTATCTCAGACCACACCATGGGAACCATCGTCTCAGCCGGCTCCATTCCTTTAGGCGCTAAGATGATCGAAAAGCATCTTACCCTGAGGCGTGCAGACGGAGGACCGGACAGCAGCTTCTCCATGGAGCCGGAGGAATTTGCGAGACTGGTACAGGAGGTACGTATTCTGGAAAAGGCTCTGGGAACCAGCGAATATCTCCTCACCGATACCCAGAAGCTGGAGCATGGCGGCAGCCGCTCTCTTTTTGTGGTAAAGGATATGAAGGCCGGTGAAGCCTTCACAGCCGAAAATATCCGTTCCATCCGTCCCGGAGACGGCCTGCACACCAGACATTATGAAGAAGTGTTGGGAAAAACAGCAAAAACAGACCTAAAGAAAGGAACTCCTCTGGCATGGGAGCTGATTCAGTAATCTACATCCGAACAGACGGTAACAGCAAGATTTCCACCGGGCATCTGGTCCGGTGTATTTCCATTGCCCAGGCCCTTCTTGACCAGGATAGGAAGGTCTGCTTTCTGGTTTCCGATGAGGAAAGCTTAAGTCTTCTGGAAAGCTTTTGGAAAGACCAGACCCAGAATATCACACAGAAGAAGGAAGCGCTTTGGGGAAGCCATGCGTCAGCCTTAGTACTGGCCACAGCCCGGTATGACCAACCGGAGAATGAACTGGCAGAGCTGCTTTCCCTGTTTGATGTACCCAAAAGCACTTCCGGCCTCTTACCCTCTTTTTCAGAGTCTTCGGCCAATTTGTCTTCGGATTCTTACAACGATTCAGACAGGCCCATCCTCCTGATCGACTCCTATTTCGTCACCCCGGCTTACCTCAATGCTCTGAATAAGGTGGCCAGAACAGCCTATATCGATGATCTGAAAAAATTTGATTATCCTGTAGACCTGTTGTTAAATTACGACATAATTTCTCCTAAGGAATTACCGAAGCTGCAAAGCTTTTACACCTCTGCAAAATTTCTCCTTCCGGGTGCCGAATATACTCCTTTACGCAGGCAGTTTAGCAGCTATACCCCTGTTTTTCGGGAAATTCCCCAAAATGTGCTAATCACCAGCGGAGGAAGCGATCCCTATGGCTTCTGCCTTAAACTGCTGACTGCCTTGCAGGGCCGTTATTTTTCGAGCGGGACTGCCCGGCCTTCGTCCTATGATGATGCTCTTTCCACAGGAAATCTCTATCCTTCAGCTTCCGGCATCCTAAGCCAGGAAGAATGGCCATCCCTTACTTTTCATGTGGTTATGGGGAAGCTCTTTTCCCCGGAAGAAAAACAGTCTCTCCACAGCCTTGCTTCAACAAGGAAAAATATCCAACTCCACGAGGGGCTTACCGATCTGGCACCCCTGATGAAGAAATGCGATCTGGCCATTTCTGCTGCCGGAACCACCCTCTGTGAGCTCTCTGCCCTGGGTGTTCCTGCCATCAGCTTTACCATGGCTGATAACCAGGTGGAGTTTGCCCTTGGATTCGACCGAGCCGGTGCCATTCCCTATGCAGGGGATATCCGTGATGAGGATTCCAATGGAGCCTATATAGAGAATATCCGTGATGAGGATTCCAATGGAGCCTATATAGAGAATATCCGCGATGAGGATTCCAATGGAGCCTATATAGGAGATATCCGTGATAAGCATTCCGATAAAGTGTACGAACGCATTATGGATTTTCTTGCCAGCATGCTGGAGAATCCCGAAAAAAGAAAGCTTCTGCAAAATAAGAGCAGAAGCCTCATCGATGGAAAGGGTTCTTCCAGGATTGCCGAAGCACTGTGCCGGCTGTAGGTTTGTTTCCATCACTTATGTGAAAAAATATCAGAATTAACGATTCAATTAATTCTAATCGTTAATTTTCTTATCTCATCCGCCAGCTGTTTAAATCCTTCCTCTCCTTCTGTCTCTGTACTTTCTTCCAGAATATAATATCCACGTCCCATCAGGGAATGGCCATCACAGACCTTTTTTAAAATCTCACCGGGTTTGATCTTACATTCCCATTGAATCAGTCTGCAGCCCTTCTTTATAGCAAGAGCTTCCACTTCCTCAGAAGAAGGCACTCGTTTTACTTCTCCTTCCAGATCAAAATAATGGATCATCAGTTTTCTGGTGCAGGAGGGAGTAAAGGAACAGCTCTTTCCCATACGGTAAGCAATATACTCTCCTGCCATGTCTACTCCCGTAGCCAAAGGAGTGAACAGGTTGTGCAGGTTATGGCCGGAGGGCCTGGCTGACAGTTCGATAAGAAAAGGCCCCTGCCCGGTACGGATGATATCCCCATGAAGAAGGCATTCCTCCAGATTTAATGTACTTACCACCTGCTTCAGATAGGCCTCCACCTGCCCATAGAATTCATCCGTGGGCAGAACACTGAAATAGGCCACCGCCTGTCTTGCCGGAAAGGGTGTGTTTTCTTTTTTCCTGAGAAGAATCAAATAAAACTTTCCCCGGATCACTGCTCCGTCTATTCCGTACTCCTCGCCTTCTACACACTCCTCCAGAAGGTAGTCCTCTTCATCGCCATCACGAATTTCTTCTATGGCCTTTTTTGCCTCTTCCCCATTCTCTACCACCAGGATCCCTCTGCTGCCGGAACCAAATCTTGGCTTTAATACAGCAGGATAGGGAAAATCCTCCAAAACATGACCCTCTCCATCTTCTTCCCAACTGGTCAACAGGATACATCTGCCCTTGCGCAGCCCCTTTTCTTCCAAAAGCCGATGAAACTTCCACTTATCCGTACAATTTACGGCCGCCTCTTTGCCAATTCCCGGAAGATCCAGGTCCTCATTCACTGCCCCTGTTGTGGTCAGATACCGACCGATAGGAACGGTCAGTAAAAAATCCGGCTCCACTTTCCTTGCAGCAGCAATGGTATCTTCTTCATTGGAAATATTCACCACAATGGCTTCATCCGCTTGTTTTAACCCTGCCGCATCCGGATTGCCATCCATACAGACCACTGTAAGTCCCTGTTCCTTCGCTTTTTCTATGGTATGAAGAGCCTCCTCGCTGGCTCCGATAATCAATGCTTTCATCTTAATCCCCTTGCATATCGCAAGTTTTACTTGCGATACTGCTTAAATCAATAAGTGAAAAATCTCTGATTTTTCACACTAATCTCCATGCACCTCACAAGTTTCCCTGCGATACTGCTTAAGCTCAAAAATCCTGTAAATTTCTTTGCTATGATCTTTTCAGCCGCTTCCTGAACTTTCGATAAGCCCACAGAAGCTTATAATAGAGGAAGAA
Source organism: Lachnospiraceae bacterium (assembly GCA_017439665.1). GTDB lineage: Bacteria > Bacillota > Clostridia > Lachnospirales > Lachnospiraceae > SFDP01. The sequence continues at coordinate 150,618 of JAFSIS010000070.1, read as the reverse complement.
GTACAGATCCGACTTCATCTGCATATCGATCAGCTTTCGTTCCTCCGCATGCACCCGACTTTCATAATAGGGATTCCGCCGGAAATCAGGGAAGGTTTCTCTCATCTCTTTTCCCAGCTTTTTGATAAAGGAAAGCTTCACCGGCTTCACTCCGGCCAAATAGGAAAAAAGGGTATTGACATAGAATAAGGTAGTAAAGCTGCTTTCAATCTCCGGATAATATTCTTCCAAAAAACCAAATTCCCTGGCTTCCTTAACCATGATCCGGGCCGCCTCCATCCGATGTTCACAGCGCTTGGTGGTTATGGTATGCACCGTTGAGGTGTCGTGCTGATAATAATAGTACAAAGGCTCCTGAAGATAGACGAAATGCCTGGCCCTAAGCATCCAGGAATTACTGATGGCATTGTCCTCATAAAAGATTCCTTCCGGAAAGCGGTTTGGATAGTCAAAAATAATATTTCTTTTATAGATTTTTACTACCAGACTTCCCCCATCCAGAATCAGGGAGGCATATTTATCATGATCCAGTATTCCAGCCTGTTCAGGCCGGTTATTAGGAACCACCTGTCCGATCTTCATGGAATGTTCATGGGTCAGATGATAATCACAGCCTGCCATATCTGCTCCGGCCTCTTCAGCTTTTTGTAAAAGCTTCTCGTAATAGTCAGCAGTGACCCAGTCATCGCTGTCAATGAAGCCGATCCACTCTCCCTTCGCTGCTTTAAGACCAAGATTTTTTGCTCCTCCCTGTTTTTTATTTATCGGAGAAGCAATCACCTTAACTTTTTCCGGATATTGTTTTTCATAGGAATACAGAATTTCCAGAGAATTGTCGGTAGAACAATCATCCACAGCAATAATTTCATAATTAGAAATGGTCTGATTGACCAGGGAATCCAGACAGTAATTTAATTTTCCTTCTGCTGCCATATTATAAACAGGCACGATCACACTCAGTTTCATCCTTATCAACACCGCTATTGAACGGCTTCCTTTTCTTCATTTCTCTCATTATAACGTCAGTTCTTCCAATCGTAAATACGTAACCGATCAGCCTTCTGCCAGGCCCTTACATATTGATACACAAAAAATTATGCCTTCTGTATAATTTCGCGCCTTCTATCCTCGGGATTTTTCTTGATTTTCTTTCCTATATATGTTATTCTTGACTAAACTGTGTATCTCCTTTGTATAGCATGAAAAGAGGTGCAGGGAAATACTGATCAAATCAAAGCTTCTTTAATCGAAACTTGATCCACTTTACAAAAGATAAGGCTGCCAAAGCAGCGGAATGAGAGGAAAAAATGAAAAAGAAATTATCCCTTGTAGTTTTAGCCATTTGTATGGCTGCCAGCGTTACTGCCTGTAGTGGTAAAGAAGAAGCCGCTTCTACTCCGGTACAGGAAGCCACTTCTGCAACAGAGTCTGTGCCGGCACAGGAAGCCACAGCCACGACAGAGTCTGAAGTCAGCACAAATATCGGCTCTGCCCTTGCCGGAACCAATTGGATGGGCAATGATATGACCATATGGAGCTTTGAAAAGGATGATTCCACCCTGTCCCTTACTTATGTGGAGGGCGAAGAAAGCATCAAAGCCGTTGGAAAGTATACATTATCTGCCGGAGATGGTGGTACTACTATATTGACCATTTCCGTTCCTGATCTGGAGCTGGAGTTTACTGCCCAGTTAACCACCCTCAACGAAACTACTCTTAGTTTTACGGATTCAGAAACGGGTAATACTACCTCGCTTGATTCTTATACTGAAAATTAATTTTGAAGAATGATCATCGTGTAAAGAAGCTGCCCCTCAAACGAGACAGCTTCTTTTTATGTTAACATAGGTTTCCCAGTATTGCTTTATTCTGTGACATAAAACTCCAAAATCTTTACAACGCTTTCAAATATTCCTCTACATTCAGGTACTGAACTCCATCAACCTCTGTATTATCTCCACGGTAAATCACGTATCGGCCTGTAATATCACCATACCTATGACTGGTCATAGCACATTTTTCTTTGTTTATCATATGGCGATACTGCTCCGGAACCTGTTCCCTGCTATACTTTACTTCATAGATTTGGCAGGTAAGTGTTTTTGGGTCAAAGACCACCATATCAAACTCTCCGACAGCAAACTGCAGCTTAAATACCTTTTTATCCGGTTTTGCTATCTTTGTTTCCAGTAAGATAATCTCCTCCATCATCCTTCCCCGGATCTCATTCAGCAATCTTTCTAATATGCGCTGCCTTTCGTGAATCGAGAGTTCCTGAAACTTTGCATCAAGAAGCAAATTTTCTACGATAGCATTCGCTTGCGCATATCGCATACCCGGCTGTGTAATAACGGTCACTTTACTCTTTTGGTTTACTTCTGGCAACGACTCCAGATCGATTTCCATGATCAAATCCAATAACGCCAGATACTCTTTGATCTGAATCATATGGCTGTCTTCTATATCAATACTCTGTTCCTCTTTATTGAGGATATCAAGCATCTGCATAATACCAAATGTCACCGCATCCAAGTCCATGTGTTCTTTAATATTTATTGGATTTTCTCTGTCTCTCAGCAGATTTGCAGCTGTAACAGAAATATCATGAGACTTAAAGGTTCTCTTTTGCCTTTTCCCGATCTTTTCATCTCTGCTTTTATCTTTTATCTTTTAACTTATACAATTCTTCTATCACTTAAAAACGACTTCACATACCCTAAATTTTCCATAAAGAGTTTAAATGCAGTCTTCTGAAGAGCAAGCCTAATTAATCTTATCTAAAACTTCATAAGTCCCGCCAAATCCACTAACAGAATACTGTCATCAGACTTCGCTTCATTCAAAACAGCTTCTGTAAATCCGGATTTTGAAAAAAACATGTAGTAAGAGTTCCTTCTGTTCATACTGAACACGTCTGCCTTTGCTTTCAAATCCTTTAATACAGAAATATCCAGCTTCTCATTGCGCCATTTACACTCTCCAAAAAGATAGTCTTTTCCGTCGTTTGCAATTAAATCAATTTCCTCCTGACCATGCGTAGCAGCATTGGTTCCCCACCATCTTCCGATAGAGGTAAACAATATCGGCAGCTCTCCTCTCGCATTCTTCTCATTCAAATAATCCTTGCAGACTTTTTCAAAAACCAGTCCCATATAACTGTAGTAATCCGGCTTAATTCGCTTTTCCCATACAGCCTGCTGTGCTCCGGTTTCAATTAACGTTCTGTTAGCAAACACATATCGATACCAGAATCGAAACATAAAATCTGAGATACCATAGATCGTTTTGCGGGATGATTCCTTTTCTCCAAATGGCGTCTCTTTATGCAGAATTCCAAGCTCGCACAAGGTTTTGATATATTTCAGGCATTTAGCCGAGTCCTCACCGATTTTTGTGGAAATCTCATTTGCTTTGGTATATCCACTCGCAATCGCTTCTATTATCGCACTATATACACCCGGCTCCTGCACTTCCTGACGTAACAGCAGCAAAGCTTCTTCATAAAGATAAGAAGTTACTTTCAGATAAGCTCTCTTGATATTTTCCTCAAAATTTTCCTTCTCATTTATCTGTTGCAAATACAATGGTGTTCCACCATATGCACCATACAGCATAAGCTTTTCTTCATCCGAAAAACCAGTCATAAACTTGGAGCTTGTCTGATAACTGAACGTCTTCATATGAAGCTGTGCAGTTCTTCTTCCAAAAAGAGGACTTTTTGAACCAAGCACTTCCTTCTCCATAAATCCCATATAGCTTCCGCTTAGAATTAAAAACAGCTTTCCTCTTGTCAGTTTATGATCTATCAGATGCTGTAGTTCTGACAATAATGCTCTATTTTTCTTTACAAGATAAGGGAATTCATCAATGACCAGTACCAGCTTTTTGTTTCCCTGTCTTTCATCAATATAGGACAACGCATTGATCCATGACGAAAACGGCTCTAATTTGCTTTCACCATAAAACTGAAATACCAACCATGAGAATTTTTCAAGATTTAGCTTGTTATTGCTCTGCTCTGCCGAATAGAAAATCGCATCCTTATTCTTGCAAAATTCGTTCAGCAGAGTCGTCTTGCCTACACGTCTGCGACCATACAGTACAAATAATTGAAATCTCTCCTGTAAATATAATTCCTCTAAATCTGCAAGCTCTTTTTCTCTGCCAATGAATACTTCCTGCATCAAACCTCTCCTCTTATAATCCAAAAGTAATTTACTTTAAAGTTAATTATGTGGCATTCTTTTCATTTTGTCAATGTAATTCTCTTATTTATTGTACCATTCCAAACGTAATATGAACTCAACAAAAGCCCTGCAGATTTCTCCGCAGGGCTCTCTGTTATACACTTTTCAGATTAAAATATTCTGTCCTGTCATTTATTAAGAACTATCTACTGGATTACTCCATTGGGTCCGTAGACAGTCACTTCCATATCTTTCAGTGCTTCCACTCCGGATTCGTTCCCGGCATCTGCAGCTTTCTGGAACCATTCTTTGGCCAGGTCATAGCTGAAACTAACACCTTCTCCATTATGGTACATGATCCCTATCGAATACATGGCATCAGAATTTCCCTGTGCCGCAGCATAATCCTCTTCCTTATAGGCTACAGATGCAAGGCCCAAATATCCCTCAACACAGTTTTGGGCAGCAGAATTGAAATATTCCTGTGCCTTTTCCTTATCTTCTTCTACCCCCTGTCCATTCCAATATAAATAGCCAAGTGCCAGTTGTGCATAAGGGTTTTCCGGGCAGGCTTCATAGTAGGCTCTTGCTGCTTCATAATCTTCTTTTGGATAATCATACCAGTCGCACAACACTCCCAGATAGAAATTGGCATCTACCTTTCCAAGCTCCAATGCCTGTTGGAAATTATTGTAGGCAGGCTTAGACCTAGATAGGCAATCCTGACTTCTAATTCCTTATACATAATATCACACCCTCTAATATTAAGTACCACCACTACGCAATAAGGTTTTATCATTCTATAAAACTTTTGTCGTTTTATAAGTGATATATTAGCACGTTTAATCGTGTTTTTTCAATCTATTCCCTGTTCTAAATATACGCTTGTCCTAAATAGTTACCATTGTTTTATCAATATCACCATGTTATGATAAAACCGATAAGGAGAGTGAACACTTTGACCAGAGAAATCTATCTGAAAAACCTCATCAAAAACAATGGATTTACAATCAAAGATTTTGCACAGAAAATAGATATGCCTTATTCCACTTTGCTGACCATGCTCAACGAAGGAAAAATAGGCACTGCTGCTGTGGACAATGTAATAAAGATCTGTAAGGGATTGGATATTACGATTCAGGATTTACAGTCTGTTCAGGAAGCCTCCTTTTTTGACACAGAACATCTGGTACTGACAGAACATGAAGCTAATATTATTTCGAATTACCGTAACAAAACGGATCTACAAAAAGCGATCGATATTTTGCTTCTTTCTGATGATGAAAAATAAGGGCAGATACCACAACAGTACCTGCCCTTATCAGCAAATGCATTTTTTAGAATCCTTATTGTTTATAATACTCCACGATCTTTTTCACCGCGGTAATCACATCCTCCACATCCTCATCCGTCATTCCATAGTAAAGGGGAAGGCTCATCATTTCCTCATACAGCTTCTCAGCCCTGGGACAGAGTCCCTTTTCATAACCCAGACTTCTGTAATAAGGAAAATAATAGGTAGGGATATAATGTACATTGCAGATAATATTCTCTGCTGCCATGGCATCAAAAAATTCTTTTCGATCAATCTTCAAACTTGCCGGCCGGATTCTCAGGATATAGAGATGCCTTGTGGTATCCGATTCCGGTATTTCCTTCTGCACCTGAAGCTGAGGAATCACTGAAAAAGCCTTATCATATCTGGCGACGATCTCTTTTCTTCTGGCGGAAAACATGGGCAGCTTATTAAGCTGGCTGATGAGAAGTCCTGCCTGCATATCCGTCATCCGGTAATTATATCCTAAAGAGATCTGCTCATAGTACCAGTCCCCATGGGGCTTTTCCTCCATCAGAGAGGGATCCCTGGTAATCCCATGGGCCCTGGCCAGCAAGAGCTTCTGATAATACTCTTCGCTGTTGGTCAGTACAGCCCCTCCTTCTCCTCCGGTAACGGTTTTTACCGGATGAAAACTGAAGGTAGTCATATCAGCAATGGAGCCGTTTGCCCTTCCCTTATATTTCGTTCCGATGACATGGGCACCGTCTTCGATCAAAGCCAGCCCCTTCTCCCGGCAATGGGCAAGAAGCTCATCCAGCTCCACCGACTGCCCGGTAAAATCCACTGCTACGACGGCTTTAGTTTTTTCCGTGGTGACTGCTTTTACCTGCTGCGGATCGATATTGTATGTTTTTTCGTTTATATCGGCAAACACCGGTCTGGCTCCACAGTAAAGGGCACAGTTGGCACTGGCGGCAAAGGTGATGGGTGTAGTGATCACCTCATCCCCCGGCCCTACTCCTGCTGCCATACAGGCCATATGGAGGGCTGCCGTCCCGTTGCTGCAGACCACCGCATATTTTGCTCCTGTAATTGCACAAAGCTTTTCCTCCAGCTGGGTAATCTTAGGGCCGCAGGTAAGGTAATCACTTCGTAATACCTCCACAACTGCCTCTATATCTGCCTCATCAATATACTGATGGCCGTAATATAATTTCGTCTCTCTGACAGGGCTTCCGCCCACAATCGCTGGTTTATCCATCATAACCTCCACTGTAAAACAAGGTTGCTGCGGATAGTTAAAGATCGTTTACTGCTTATCCAACTTGTACGCATTTGCGGAGACATTGTCTTTCAAGGGCAGACTTTAGTCTGATATTGAAAGACAATGTTCGTAGCAACAAGCGAACAAGGGATAACAGCAAACAACTTAAAAATCCGCAACAACCCTTCTGTTATTTCTCAAGTTCTACTGTTTTTAATAGTTCTCTGATTTCTTCTACGCTCAGCCATTCAGTATTATTTCCGGAGCTGTAGGAAAAGCCTTCCGGAACTTTCTTTCCGCTCATATTGGGCTTCTGTTTGTCATTCCATACCATCTGGGGATATACGATAAAATGTTTATCGTATTCGTAGGTAGTCATGGAATCCTCTACCGTCACCATGATCTCATGGAGCTTTTCTCCCTCGCGGATACCCACCTCGGGCATCTCACAGCCGGGAAGCATAGCTTCAGCCAGATCCGTGATCTTAAAGGAAGGAATCTTACTGATAAAGGTTTCGCCGCCGGTAGCCTCCTCCAGAGCCTTGATCACCAGCTCTACCCCCTGAGTCAGGCTGATCCAGAAACGGGTCATGCGGTAGTCCGTGATGGGAAGACTGTTGCCTCCCTCCTTAATGATTTTATGGAAAAAGGGAATAACGGAGCCACGGCTTCCGGCCACATTTCCATAGCGTACAATGGAAAAATTAATATCCTTGGTTCCTGCATAGGCATTGGCAGCGATAAACAGCTTATCACTTACCAGCTTGGTTCCTCCGTAAAGATTTACCGGATTTACCGCTTTGTCCGTAGATAAGGCAACCACCTTTTTTACACTGGGACTGTCCAGTGACGCCTCGATCACATTCTGGGCCCCCTGGATATTCGTCTTGATGGCTTCATTGGGATTATATTCACAGGCCGGTACCTGCTTCATGGCTGCTGCATGAATGACAAAGTCCACGTTCGTCAATGCCCGCTTCATTCTTTCCAGATCTCTTACATCACCGATAAAGAAACGAAGCTTATCTGCATGCTCCTTAAATTCATTAGCCATCATCCATTGCTTGAACTCATCACGGGAATAGATGATGATCTTCTTCGGGCTGTAATGCTCCAATACATATTTGGTAAAGCATTTTCCAAAGGAGCCTGTTCCTCCGGTTACTAAAATCGTCTTGTTATCCAGCATATTAACCTCTCATTTCAACCCACCAGCGTGCTGACATGTTAATGATCAATGTGTCAGTGCACTGGATTGTACTTTTCATCATTACTTCTATCCGTATTTTTCTCGGATATCCCGTAGATTATAGCATAGGTAAAGGGATTTCGGTAGGGTTATTCCTAAAAATCAAGCTTATTTGCCCAATTTATCGGTAGACACTCAGAAAAACCCTGTTTTTTGCATTTAAAATTAACTGAATGGGCATATAGCAATTTTTTTACAAGTCGTGCCCCAAATAATCGTTCAAGCAGGGTATTATACTGATGTTTTTTTGTATATGCCCCCTAAATTCCCATCCCCATGCCATAAACATCTTTCTGACTTCATCATTTGTCAGACTAAGTTCATACAGGTATCATCTCATCTTCAAACTGTGCACCCACCGCACCGTCCTTGGTGCGGGAGTCAGAAGCAGCAGATAAATCCTCTCTTTTTTTGTCAAATAAGGATTGTTAAGAATATCTCCCACATGCCGCTGAAGCCATCTTTTCACCCTCACATAAAACTCGTTCTTTCCATTCATCTGCGGAATAGGAATATGCAGAAGATAATCCAGCCTCTGGTACAGCCCGAATCTTATGCACACCTGTCTTAATGATGGATAGTGTTTTTCCACCAGCTCCATGGCCACATCCGCATTATCCACGATATCCATGAAGACCCGGGAAAAATCGTTCTTATCTTTTTTGCGGGTATTGCTTCCGATCCGGTAGAATACGTGGTATTCCTGCTTAGGCAGAATATAGATTCCCTTAATTTCAGGCAAAAGCTGCAAAAGCAGGTAAAAGTCCTCATTCAGCTTTCCCTCCGGAAAGTTCCTGTTCTCCAAAAGCCGCCTGTGGAGCAGCTTGGTGCAAAAGGAGCAGTCACCCCTATGCAGCAAAAGCTCCTGAAAAAAAGATTCACTTTCGCAAAAAAAAGCTTCTTTCGGCGGAGTACATACATCCGGCAGGCGATTTCCACTGGCATCAATCTCATCCCGGGAAATCTGGGCAACTTCCACATTCTTTTCCCGGATCGCTTCCATCAGCCTTTCATACATCCCAGGTGAGATGAAATCATCACTGTCCACAAAACCCAGATACTCTCCCCTGGCTTCACGGATTCCCAGATTCCGGGCAGAGGATGAACCCCCATTTTTCTTATGAAAGACCCGGATCCGTTCATCTTTTTCTGCCAGCCGGTCACAGAGCTGATCTGTGCCGTCGGTGGAGCCGTCATCCACCAGCAGGATCTCCAGCTGAGGCCAGGTCTGGGCAAGACAGCTGTCTACACATTTTTCCAGACAGTCTCTGGTATTGTATACCGGTATAATAATACTGATCAAAGGCTTAGACATGATCCCCTCTCCTGTTTTCCGCCACGCTGAAAGGCCCCGACTTCGGTGGAGTGATCTTTCCTGCCTTCCACTGCTCATAGAAGTCCAAAAGACGTCCTGCTGCCGTTTCGGCATTCCATTCCCCGGCAATAGTTTGATAAGCTGCAAGCCCCATTCTGCTTCCCTCCTGTGGATGGTCAAACAGATACTCTACCCGCCTGACAAACTCATGAAAATCATCCTTTTCATAAACCAGCCCATTCTCTCCCGGCCGGATTAAAAAGGGCACCGCACCTGCACGGCTGCTTCCCACCACTGTACAGCCGCTGTTCATGGCCTCATTCACCACTGCTCCCCAGCCTTCCAGATGGTTACTGGTAAACAGGTGGATATGACAGTTCTCCATTCGCAAACGTACTTCCTCCGGTGGCAGGAAACCATAGAAGGTCACTGTGTTCTGCAGTCCGGCTTTTTGCACATAAGCCTTCAGCTCTTCCTCCAGCTCACCGCCGCCGATCATATGCAGATGAAAAGAATAGCCCTTCTGTTTCAGCTCATCAGCCAGTCGGAGGGCAAATTCCGGATGCTTCAGGGGAAGAAAGCGTCCTGCCCAGATAAGCTGCAGCTCCTTTTCCCCCGGCACCTCTCCCCAGTCATGATTCTTCCTCAATTCCTCCAGACTGTAGCTTTTGGTCTCAGGAAAATAACCGAATTTAAATTTTTTTCCCGGATAGGCTTTGATCAGAGAAAAATCAGAGGCCACGCAGGCCCCATTGCAAAGCAGATAGACCGGATTGTTCCGATAGCGGATATGCTCCTTATATTTCTGTACCAATCCTCTGGGAGAAATGGCTTTCCACTGCCCCTCCCGGTAAAGGCGCTCACTGATCCGGATGGTCAGCTTATTGCTTCCCAATCGCGAGGTGAACAGTTCTTCACAATTATTCCACCCCAGCAGCAGAACATCACTTTCTGCGATCAGCTCTCTTACATATTCTGGGTTTTTTTCCATAAACACCATATAGGGCAGCCTCTCTGCTTCCAGGCCCCAGCCCATGGCGATCCGTTCTTTCTCCATAGGTTCGGTCTGAATAAATCGATAACCCTCCCCCAGCCTCTCATAGAGAGCCTGGGAAAAGGGTATCTGGTGGTGGTTGATATAATTGGAAATCATGGTAATTTTCACGATTGATCATCCCTCATTGGCAATAAAGCTTTCGTATTCCCGTTTGGGGGAACCGCAGACAGGACAACGCTCCTGGAAATCCTTGTCCGTCATCAAAAATCCACAGATAGGGCAGACGTAGATAGCCTCTCTGGAAAACTCCTCCAGATTTTCTACCTCCTTTAACAGTTTTGCATGCACCTTTTCTGCCATGGAAGCGGCTTTATAGGCCTGGGCTGCCAGAGGCTTATTGGTTTCCTCCGCATATTTTTCCAACATCAGATAAAGCCGCTGGTATTCAAACTGCTCCGTATCGATAAAGCTCTTTGCCGATTCCTGGAAGGCCGGCGGACGCTCGATCACGGAATAGAAGTTTCTGGCATGGTAGTATTCAGAGGCTGCAAGAGCTTTAAACAGAGCCTCGATCTGACTTAAGCCTCTCCGCTTGGCCCGGTCTGCATACATCAGATATTTCAGATGGGCCATCAGCTCACCCTGCACCGTTTCCAGAATCTTTTCCTTAAGGATGGGATCCTTTGCTTCCTTCCGGTAACATTTTTCCGAAAGGATGTCAAAACGATAGTCGATCTTTCCTTCTTTGGAAAAAAGATGGATCATATGGTGCTCAATGTCACTGGCTTTGATTTCTTCGGAAACATCCTCGATCATGGCTCCGCCGCCTCCGGTACAAAGGAGGGGGATTCCATCTACCTTGTCCACGAAGCAGGAATGTACATGGCCGCAGACCAGATATTTTACCTTATCCTTATGGAGATAGTATGCCTCCTTCAAACGGTCAAATTCATCCTCAGTTACACAGTTTAAAATAAAATTATTGGGTACGGGAATATGGAAGGTAATCACTGCCTGCTTTACCTCATCCATATCCAGCACTTCCTTCAACAGAATAAGCCCCTCTTCCTCAAAGGTCCTAAGGGCGTTATCCAGAACGATAACCGCATAGTCTTCCAGCAAAAGAGCATAATTATGTAAACCAAAGTATTCTTTGTAGGTTCCGGTATCGTGATTTCCCCGCAGAACGTAAATATCATTTTCTGCTACCGTCTCCGTAAGGGAGCAGATGGTATTGTAATAAGTGCTTGTCCCCTCCGGCACCAGATCACCGATGACCATGGTAATATCATCCTTTGCACTTTTTTCCAATACACCGGCATATACCTTCATATTATAGGTTCCCAGACCATCGCAGCCGGGATCCCCGATAATGCCGATGGAATGCACTCCCGGCAGACGGATGATTGATTGATTGATTTTTTGAATTTTTCCCATAAGTTTCTCCTCCTACTGACTCCTGTATTCTAGCACCCGGGAGAATCACCGTCAATGCGGCCTGGGTGATGTTGTCACCCTGCATATGCAGACAGACTCAGCTTCCTTCCCGGCCTTTTCCCAGGTCGCCTTCTTTACAGATTTCCTGATAGATTTCCAGAAGCCTGCTAAAATTTTTCTCTCCATCATGGGTTCTTTTCGCCCGGACAGCTCCCTGCCGGGACAACTCATCTTCCAAAGAAGGATCCTTCCACAGACGTACCAGGGTTCTTCCCAAAGCTTTTACGTTCCCCTTGGGAAAGAGCAGCCCCTCCTTACCATCCTCCAGCATACTGGGGATTCCTCCGGTTCCTGATGCCACCACAGGTACTCCAAGACACATGGCTTCTCCCAGGGAATTGGGGGAATTTTCCAGAGAAGAAGCACAAACGAAGGTCTGGCATTTCAGATATTCTTCCTTCATTTCCTCTGCCGACAGTTTTCCCAGAAAGGTGACCCTTTCTTCCATTCCCGCCTCCCGGATCAGCTGTTTTAAATATTTCCCATAGGCCGACAGCTTTATTCTGTCCTTTAAGGTTTCCTCTTTAACGAGGGAGTTTCCTGCCACAGCTATGGTCACATCCGGAAATGATCTCTTCACTACAGGCATACTCTGTAAAAGATAATGAAACCCTTTCAAGGGATAGTCTGCCTGGCTGAAAAAAATCCGATGTGGAATACAACTCTTCCTGCTCCAGCTTCCGGAATAAAATTCCGGGCGCAATGTCTCATTCATAAAAAAATAACATACGTGTTCATTTAATTTTTCCACGGCCTTACGGTCGAAGTCGGTTCTTCCCGTAACATTTCCGGTATAGATCAAAGCCGCCTTCTCCCGCTCTCCTCTGATTGCAAACTTTTCCTGCTGCTTTAACATTCCATCCTGCTTCAGCCAGTCCCGGAAGGAATTTTTCCGGTAAACCTGCCCTGGCAGATCAGCCAGATACTCTTTTGCACAGGCGCTGATAATTCCCTGCAGCCCGATCAGCGTCCTTTTGGGACGCCCGAAGGCCTTGACTGCTGCAAGGGTATGCCCGTACTCCGTGCCGAAAACATGTAAAAGCTCCGGCTCAAAATCGGTAAATATTTCCTGAAATCTCTCCATCAATACCTTTTCTTCATAAAGCTCAGAGCGGATGCTATCCTCACAAAATCCATAACAGATGATATTTTCATTTGAAAGACGGATTTCCTCTCTCTTTTCCTCTTCCTTTGCTGTCACAGGATAACAGATCCCTAATGTAATTTCTTTCGCTGCTTCTTCTTCCACCAGCTTGCCCAGAAGACCGGAAATCCAGCCTTCTTTTACACTGCACTCCTTCCCCAGCTGTTCTCCCAGGGCAGGAGGCATCAGGTTCAGTACCCATAAAACCTTCATCCCACAATAACTCTCCTTACTCTTACCTGCCAGAAACAATTAAGGAAAGGTTGATTTATCAGCGTTTCCTTAATCCCAATTCCCGATTTATCTTCTCTTGACCAACCCGTAGATTCCCTTTTTCACTCCATTGTAGAACCCCGAAAACACAGGACTTTCTGCCAGCTTCGTTCTGACTGGTGCCAGACTGAGCCACATCAACAGCCGATATTTGAGCACCTTACCTTTTCCCAGATAGGCAGTAGTAATTTCCTTGTGTTCTGCTGCAGACTGCTTCCGGTTTTCTGCCGTTTCCGAAAAGCCACCTCCCTCATAGGAAGCAATGAGTAGTGGCAGATAGCAGGCTTTCACCTTCTGCTCATAAATGCAGTAAAGAAAATGCTCATAGTCTGCCCGGATCCTGTAACGCAGATCATAGCCCCTTTCGGCAAACAACGAGGCTGCATAAAAGCAGACCTGATGGCAGGGAAGATTTCGATAACAGGCGAAATTATTGATTTCCGGTACAGAATATACCTCTGCATTCTGCAGACGGTTAAACTGATTTCCGTAATAGATCCCCGCTGCTTTGCTTTTCTGCTCATCCTCTCTGATGACTGCAGCTACCCGCTCCAAAACCTCTTTATCATAAAGATAATCTCCGCAGTTTAAAAAGAGAAAAAAACGTCCCGAGGCCAGCTTCACAGCCTGGTTCATGGCATCATAAATTCCTCTGTCCGGGCATTTTTCCAGCCGGATCCGGGAATCTCCCGATAAAAAGCCGTTTTGCTCCAGCTTTTCCAGACTTCCATCCCTGCTCCCGCCGTCCTTCAGAATGATTTCGTAATCCGAAAAGCTCTGATTCCATATACTCTCCAGGGTAGCCTTAAGCCTTTCTCCCGGATTGAGAGCCACCACGATAATACTAAAAAATTTCTCCGGCATTTAAAAAATCCTTTTCATAAAATAACCATGATTTATAAGGTAATATCCGTACCCCTTCCTCATTTCCGGTCCATAAAAAGAAAAGAAAATATCCCATACAAAAGATCGCAACCAGGGCCGTTAATATTCTCTGTTTTCTTTTTTCTTTTATCCGAATGAGCAGTGAAGGTATAAATAACATATGTGATGTGATTAGATAGTAGCCAATCCTGCCTACCAGGGGTAAAAAAGAAGCAAAAAGGTAGAGTCCCATGGCCAGAATGTTCAGCCGCAGATAGAAGCTGTTCTCTTTTGAATCTGCCACGCTGTCCTTATAGCACAGCAGGGCCAGTACCAGCACTGCCAGACAGCGGCCTATGATCAAAAGATTTTCTCCAATCCCCGTTTCCAGTTCCAGATAAATGGTGTTCCGATAGGAGGGATAGAGAAAAAGAGCCAGCTCTACGATCTGCTTTTGAAAAAGGCTTGCCAGAAGTCCTCCCAGAACCAGGAGGGCAGTCTGCCATTTTTTCCAGGCAAAGCTCGCCAACAGATAGAGAGGGATAACCACCAGTACGGACTTATGGAAGAGAGCTCCGAAAGCGATCAGCAAAATAAACTTTCCATATTCCTTCCGCAATACATAACGAAAGGAATAAAGGGTCAGGGCGAGAACGAAGTAATATCTTATCGTATTGAAGGTCCTGAAGTAGATTCCCAGGGTCATAAACAAAAAAAAGGCAGCAAAGAAGCTGTCACTCTGCTCATACAGCACCTTTAAAAACAGCCAGATAGTAATAAAAGCAAAAAAACCGAATACCAGAAGATAATTTTCTCCTCCCGAAAGCAGGCAGAGGGCCTTTACTACCCCATTGAACAGCGGCTCCGTCACTACATAGCCGCCCACATAGATTTCATGGATAACATCCGTATAGGTACCATAGTCGTTTCCCACCTCCAGCCGCAGGGCAGAAAGCAGAAAAAGAAGCAGAAAAAGTGCCCCCAGGCAGAGCATACTGATCCCCTGCTTCCGGCTTATGGCTCCTGCTGGATAGGCCTGTCTTTGTTCACTTATGGCAGTCTGAGTGAGTACCGGATAAGCCAGTACCAGTGCAGCTGCCGTAATCACAAGATAAAGAAGCATGTTTCCTCCCCTTTGTTTCCTTTCCGTGTACCGAACTGATCAGTGTATACTCTCCTTCGCTCCACTCCGGTAACACTCTTTATGGTGTATACCCCTGCTTTTACCGCCTTCCTGCTTCCTTCATCCCCTTACACATCAGTCTGTACGCCTGTTTCACAGGAATATCTGTACACATCACCTTTTTGTGGGCAAGGAGAAAACGCAGGGCCATCAAATGGCGTAATTTTCCATACAGGAAAAAATAGAGCACACCCCGGTCAAAAAAGAATTTTTCCGTGTAGCCCTTAAACCAGGTAGAGGGCCGGGGCACTTCCTTTCCCAGATTAATGGGAAGGGCATAAATCTTCAGCTTTTTTTTCAGACAGTCCAGTAAAAACAGGCTGTCCTCTCCGTTACTATAGGGGGCTCCTCCGCCAAAAAGAAGGGAAAAGGTCACATTCGCCTTATGCAGACTCTCTCTGCGGATGGCAAAGCTGTAGGTGGGATAACGGCCACTGTTATAAAACCTTATCCGGTGCTCCTTCGTCGTATGGTAGGTCGCCCGGTCTGCCTCCACCTCCATATTAAACAGCAGCATATCAGCCTCCGGTCTTTCCCTGAAAGCCTCCAGTACCCGGTGGGCATAACCTTCCTCATAGACGATATCTTCATCGGAAAAAAGAAGGATGTCTGCCTTCCCCCGAAGCAGTCCATTATTCCGGGACAGACCCACCCCTTTCTCGGCAAAGCTGTAAGCACGGATGGGAAAGCCTCTGTGCGCATACTCCTGATATTCATTTTTTTCTCCCTGGTTAATGATAATGGCTGCCGACTGCAGATTCATTCGCTCTGCCAGCAGGCTCACATCCTGCCCCAGGGCAGAAACCAGAGTCTCCAGAGTCTTTGCCTCTCTCATGACTTCCTCCCGTAATAGGCCTTTACAAAACTGTCCTTTGCTTCCACCAGCACGATTCCCTCCGGCCTGCACTGCTGCAGGGCAAGCTGATTAAGCAGATGCCTGGTAGCGGCTCCCGCCTTTTTCCCCCAGGGAATGGCTAAAAGCAGAACCTCCGCCTTTCTTAACGCCTCATAATCCTCTTTGTCCGGCAGCTGATCTGCTCTCCAAAGGCTTATCTTTTTTTCTCCAAAAACAAACCTGATATTCGTCTGGTAGAGTTCTTCCTGTTTCTTATCCTTTTTTTGGGTCAGTGTACCGAATACAGGCAGACCAAACCGCCTTGCGGCTTCCTCCTCCACATAAACTGCATCCTCCAGGATCAGGTAAAGCAGTACACCAAAGAGGCTTACCAGGGCACCGATAAGCCCGCCCAAAAAGGCGGCACTTGGAGCCTTCGTGTGCTTTTCCACCTGCTCCACCTCACCCCGGCTCCAGACCTCAATATGGTCCAGCATATCAATTTCCTCGCCAAAGTGTACCATAGATTCATGGTAGGCCTCTGCAATCTGTTTCGTCAGCTCTGCATCCGCCGTATTCACATGCACCGTCAGGATTCGGTAATCTCCCAGCATTTCTCCGGTGACTGCCGCTTTCACCTGTTCTTTGGTGACAGTCTCCGGAAGCAGGGTCAGGGCATAATCCACGATCTGGTCGCCCCGCAAGATCCCATCCCAGGTATAGGCGTTGAAATAGTCATCACCATGTTCAAATTCTCCAAAGTTAAAACTGATATAATACTCAGAGGAGGCCCGGTACAACGGCTCTCCATCTGTAAGCCGGGTGACCAGAAAATAGACTGCGGCACCCATCAGAGCCCCCAGAAGGGTTCCCAGAAGTACCAGCCACAGCCGTCTTCCCAGCACCAGAAGCAGTCTGCGTAAATCCAGCCCCTCATTCATATATTCCTTTTTTTCCACCGTTTACTCCTTTTTCGCTGTGGTCTGATTTTCCTCAATTCCTTCTGTACTCTCCGGTTTAAACAGAATCTTCAAAGTCAGCAGCATCAGCTTGATATCCAGCCACAGGGTATAATTCTCAATATAAGACAGATCCAGCTTCAGCTTGTCATAGGGTGTAGTATTGTACTTGCCGTAAACCTGGGCATAGCCCGCCAGCCCCGCCTTCACCTTCATTCTGAGGGCAAATTCCGGCATATCCTCCATATACTGGGCGATAATCTCGGGCCGCTCCGGCCTGGGGCCGATAAAGGACATATCCCCCTTTAAAATATTGAACAGCTGTGGAAGCTCATCGATCCTCACTGCACGGATAAACTTGCCTATAGGAGTGATCCGGGAGTCGTTTTTGGTAGCCAGCCTTGCCACTCCATCCTTTTCTGCATCCACACGCATACTTCTGAATTTCATGATCTCAAACTCCCTGCCTCCGATGGTACAGCGAATCTGTCGGTAAAGCACCGGTCCCCCATCATACAGCTTGATGGCAATGGCGGTAACCAGCCACACAGGAGAAGAGAGAATGATCAATACCAGTGAGCAGAACAGATCGATGGCCCGCTTGGCTATCCGCTGCTCCATTCTTAAAGAATACTCTCTGGATAACAGAATAGGGGTATCAAAAAGATGCAGCTGATCTGAGCCTTTGATCAGGACATCCGTAATTTTCGGCATCATATAGACTCTGATGGAATGGCTGTAGCAGAACTTTAAGAGCTCATTACGGTCTGCGGTGGGAATATCCCAGAGGACTACGGCCTTACCGGATTCCAGAATGGCCTTTTCCATCTCCTTCTGTCCTCCATTCACATGCAGGCACTGGCTGATCCTGTATTTGTCCGGCCGGCTGGCAAACTTCTGCAGAATACTCTCGATAGGCCGCTCCCCATGGATCAGCAAAAGATCTCTGGGTGGAAAGACCTTCCGATAGACCAGATTACACAGCCAGGTCCAAAAACCGGCAAAGACGATCTGGGCAGCCGTCATCCAGATCAGCCCATTGGCCCTTACCAGCTTTACTTCAATAATAGAAAACTGTAAATAAGTAACTATATTTACACACAAAAGTGAAAAAACCTGGGAAAAAAACACATCCATGGGTTTAAGATACCCTATCCGCATCCCTCCATAGGTAGAAACAAAGAAAAAAAGCAGAATAAAATAGATGAATACCATTAATAAATGGCCCCAGAAATACAGCTTAATATTCCAGATCACCCTGCGGTGATAGACAAAAATCCAGGTATAGGCATACATACCGGTAATCATCAGAATACCCAGAAAAGATAATGCCAGGATAAGCAAACGCTTGCCCGATTCATTCGTTCTCATGCTTGTCTCCATTTCTTAAAGCTCGAAAAATGCCGATCCTATCAGCATTTTTCTAAATCCGTCTGAGGGTGGCCCGAAAAGCCCATCCTATAAAGCACACACAGCTTTGGATCAGGGGCAGCTCCTCCACCTTCCTGTATAAGAACCAGATACGTCTGATCGCCGTCAGCTTGTTGGAGGAAAGGGATCTCCCCGGTCTGCGGTAGATCACCAGAACCTCATTTAATCCCTGGGCTTCATACCCGTTTCTGAGGATCTGCCACCAGGTGGCTGAATCCTCACTGCAAACATCAGGCATCCGGATCAGCCTGTCCGGAATCTTTTCCCGATCCAGCAGCACCGTAGAGGTAAAGATCACCGTTCTTGACAGAGCCTGACGGTAAGTGATCCGTTCAGGCACGGTTACGATCCTACCCGTTCCCCTTGCCTCTTCATCCCCGAATTCATAGGCTGAAAAAACGAAGGCGGCCCCTTTATTCTGCATAAATGAAAGCTCTTTTTCCAGCTTCTCCCTCAGCCAGACATCATCCGCATCCAAAAAAGCAATATACCTTCCTTTTGCCTCTTTAAGCCCCCGGTTTCTGGCAGCTGCAGCTCCCTGATTTTTTTCCTGACAGATCAGACGGATGCGTTCATCCGGATGTTTTTCTTTGTATTTACAGATAATCTGCCTGCTTTCATCCTCTGAACAATCATCCACTAAAAGCAGCTCCCAGTCCTGAAAGGTCTGTTCTTCTACCATTCTGATGGTTTTTTCCAGATAAGCGGCTGCATTATACACCGGAACGATAATACTGACCATAATAACTACAATTCTTCCTTTACCAGATAGATTGGCCTTCTCTTTACTTCCATGTAGGTCTTGGAAAGATACTGTCCCACGATTCCCAGGCAGAACAGCTGCATTCCCCTACCAGGAAAATGATGCAGACCATGGAAGGCCAGCCTCCAACAGGGTCACCCCAGATCAATGTTTTAATGATGATAAACAGGATAGCTCCAAAGGCAATAAGGCACATCAGCACGCCCACCACTGAGGCAAAGGCCAGCGGTGCTGTGGAAAAAGCGGTAATTCCTTCGATAGAATAAAGGAATAACTTCCAGAAGCTCCACTTCGTCTCTCCATGGACTCTCTCCACATTCTCATATTCTACCCACTTTGTATTAAAGCCTACCCAGCCAAAAATTCCTTTGGTAAACCGGTTATATTCTCCCATGGACAGAATGGAGTCCACTACCTGCCTGGTCATCAGCCGGTAATCTCTGGCTCCGTCCACCATATCCGTCTGAGAGATCCTGTTCATCAGCCGATAAAATACTCTGGCAAAAAAGGACCGTATGGGCGGCTCTCCCTTTCTCGTCACCCTTCTGGTAGCTACCGAATCATAGCCTTTTTCCAGATAGGAGAACATTTCCGGAAGCAGAGAGGGCGGGTCCTGTAAGTCCGCGTCCATCATTACCACATAGTCTCCCCTGGACTTTTGCAGCCCTGCATAGATGGCAGCCTCCTTCCCAAAATTACGGGAAAAGGAAATCAGTCGTACATTTTCTGCTTCCTGTTTTAATTTTTTCACTTCTTCTACCGTTCCGTCTTTGGAGCCGTCATCAATATAGAGAACCTCTGTCCGGAGATCTTTTTCGGTAAAAAAATCCCGGTTCTTCATCAATTCCTCATAAAAAAATCTGACATTTTCTTCCTCGTTATAGCAAGGAACAATAATGCTTAACAGTGCCATATTTCCTCTCATTCTGCTATAGAAGCATTTATCCTATTGATAGCCGTAAATCAGATAGTCTCCTGTCTCCTCCATAAGCACATAGGAGCCGAAGCTGTCAGGCTTCCCCTCAAAATCCTCCAACATGATTATACTGCAGTCGTATAAGACTGCCATCTCTGACAGAAGCTCCAGGTTCTCTCCAGGATTTTCCACCATCTGATAAATTCCCAGAAATTCCTCCGGATAGGCATCCACAATCCCCAGATCCAGATTGGGGGTATAGAGATCCTTTCCATATAAAACCCTGATATATCCATTATAATAAATTCCTGCATACTCCAGGAAGGATGCAGGTGCCAACACGATTGCTTCGGGCCTTCTCACTGCCATCTCCTTCCTGGCATCATAAAGGGCTACTTGTGCCTCCTTCTGACTTTCATATACCTCTTCGCCGTTTCTTTCCGACAAAAGACCGTAATTGCTGCCTGCCAGTCCGATCAACAGGGCAAAGCCCACAACCACGATATTTTTCTGCCTCTGCTCCCCCAGGAGGCTGATGAAGCAGACCACCCCGTAAGCGATAAGAAACAGCATTAAAAGAAGAGACCAGAGCTTTTCCACATTTCCCTGTATAGGAGACAGCCTGTTCAAGATCCAGATACTGACCGGATTTACTACGATCAGAAGCAGGGAAAGCAGGCCGAAAAGAAAGGGCCAGAGCTGAATCTTCTTTTTTGCTTCCTCTACCATCCAGTTGTCCGGCGACTTACTGTTTCCATAGCGGTCCCAGGCAACGATCAGCCCAAGTCCCAGAGCCAGCAGGTAAAACAGAACATAGCTGCCGGATTCCTTGACCCCATTGAAGGCTGTCATCATCATTTCCCAAATCATCTGCATACCCTATCCTCCCAAATCCTTCCTATCCCCTTGGGCAGTTACTCTCCCGAAACTTTTTCACCAGACAGATTGCTCCCAGGCAGATCAGACTCAGTAAAATGGTGATCAAAAGAAGCACCGGACCCCAGAGAAGGGGTGCCAGAAACAGAGAGGTACCCAGCACCAGTGCCAGCTGCACTGCCGCCCCCCAAAAGCCTGACTTTATTCCTTCCTGCCAAGCCTCATCCTGATGATGGAACCAGGGGGCAAAAAAACGATACAGGATGATCAATACGGAAGGTACACCCACAAAACCTACGATAGTCTCACCGGAATAGCCATAAAACAGAAGACGGTAGCCGGCTGCACCGGTAAAATAGTCTCCGGACAGGATCAACAGCTCCATCAGGCAGACAAAAAGCCATATTTTTTGAAAATCCCTTTTGAACAGCAGGGATGCCAGCTCCGTAAAGGCTATCAGCGAAAAGGTAATGGTAAAAAAGCTTCCCCACACCCAGACCGTATCCTGTGCCGAACAGCCTGTCCAGGTCTGCAGGGCAGCGTACCAGAAGGGCAGGGTCTGCAGCCTTTTGGAAAAGATCACCCCCAGCTCCATGGGTTGTCCCGTAAAAGGATGTATCTTATTTATCGTATCCGTCTCCAGCGTAGTCTGCATAATCTCCAAAAGGGCATCCTGACGGTTCATGACCATCCCCGTTCCCAGAACCAGAAAGATCCCCAGCCACAGCCAGCACATCAGGGCAAAATAAAGCTTCTTTTTCTTATCTTCCCCAAACAGCTGCCTTAATTTCCCCGGCAGGGCTGCAAGCTCTTTTCTTCCTGCAAAAAGTCCTGCCAGGGCTGCAAGCGTCAGAATCAGAATCAGGTAGGTGCAGGCCTGACCGAAGCTAAGCTCCAGTAACTGGGCTGCCGTAAAAACGATTCCCTGACTGAAAAAAAGGAAAAAGAAACCAGCCAGATGTATCCACAACTGGCTCGTCTCTTTTTCCCCGCTTATTTTACACAACAGCATACCCGTCAGGTATACTGCAGACCATAACAGAACTATACTCAACATATATAGAAATCTACTCCTGACATATTATCGTATAGTATAGCACAGTCACTGCATAAAGTCCAAACGAACTTTATCCGCCATGCAGGCGATGTATTCACTATTGGTGGGCCTGGTTTTTCCCGTATCCCTGGAGTAGCCGAAAATCTGTTCAAACATTTCCGCATTGCCTCTTTCCCAGCTCACCTCTATGGCATTCCTCACGGCCCGTTCCACTTTTCCGTCTGTGGTCACGAACCTTTTGGCTATCTGTGGGTATAAAAGCTTGGTTACGCTCCCCACCAGCTCCATATCCTCGGCGGTCAGGCAGATCGCTTCCCGCAGATAATGGTAGCCCTTTAAATGCACCGGAACACCAATCTCCAGCATCAGTCTGGTTACTTCATGTATCATATTCGCTCCTTTTTGATCTGGGAAAATACTGATTCAATCAGCATTTCTTAACTCTCGAACTTTTCCTTCATCATACCACCAAACTTTTGCTTCCCCTATTCTTTTCCATCGTGAAGATTCGTGATTGATCGCTTTATTTCGTCACGTTTCACCTCCACTACTCTATATCCGCTGCTCTCATCATGACTCGCTTTCCACAGCACCTTCCTGTTTCTTTCGAAAACCACCCTCCAGAGTTCCCTCTCTCAGCTCAATATCCTCCCGGATATAGGGGGATGAAGGAAAGGCATCATAGCCAATCTGCCCCGAATCCAGCGGAATATAGATGGTTATTCCCTCCAGCTCGTAGCTGTCTATGGCTCCCGCCTGATAATCCTGCTGCCACAGCCAGCAGTCCAGATGCGCAAACCGGATCATATCCTGAACAAGATTTTTTCCCTTATACAGAGCCAGAACTACCAGGGCTGCTGCCATCAGCCTTCGGATAAAGCCTCCTTTGTCCGGCAGTGAGACGATCCAGAGTCCGGCCGTCAAAAACGGAAAGGCCAGAATATAGATGTAGCCATAGCGCACCAACGGCGTTCCCAGCTGCCAGAACAGATAACCGATAATCATTACCAGTTCCAGAAAAATGATTCCATAAACCTCTTTTTCTTTTTTTATTCCTTTGACAAGGCACCAGAGGCTTCCCAGTACTGTACTGGCAGCTGAAGCCATAACCCAGAGCTTTTCCAGTCCCTTCAATCCTCCAAACCATTCCGGAAGCCATACCCTTATGGGAGTATCTTTAAGCAGTACATCCGTCATTCCCTTGGCATAGACCTTGATCTCCTCTGCATCATACTGCACTTCTCCTATGGGAATCTTCCAATCCACCGAAAACAGATCCAGGCCTGCAAAGGGATAGACCAGCCAGCCGGAGAGGATCACGTTCCTGGCAAGATAAGGAAAAACAGCCACAATTCCCAGCACCAGATAAATGGCGATCTCCCGATACCTTCTTTCCCGAAGTAATACCATCGCCGGCTTGATGACCAGAAGCAGCATAACGGCCGCTGACAATTTAATGCTGACGATAACCGCAAGAAGAACACACAAAAGACTGTAGGGTGTAATCTTCTTTTCCCCCGTTTCCTCCAGCTCCAGCCAGGTAATGACTACATAAAACAAAAAAAGCATGGCAAAATAATCAGAGGCCGGCGAGACCATCTCCGTATAGATCATAGAAAGATACCACAATAAAGCCACCTTGACAAAGTCTGAAAGAAGTATCTTTTTTCGTTTCCATACACCGATGACGGAAAATCCTTTTACTGCCAGGATCAGTGCCAGAAACCCGGCTGCCGTATGGAGAGATCTTCCGGTAAGAAAGCTTCCGCTGTAAAGGGCCGTCAGCAAAAAGGCACTGCTGTTATAGGCCAGCCGGGAATGAAGATTTCCCAGCCCCGGCACTACTCCGTACTCCTCAATCCATCGGATACTCTGGGCGTGATAGAGGCCGGTATCGAAATGTAGATAGCCCCTGCTGCTTCCGTAAGCCATAATCAGAATCAGTAAAAGAAGCCCCAAAAAGGCTGCCGGCTTCAGCTTCTCTGTCTTTTTCCGTAAAAATCCGGGCAGTTCCCTTCTCCCGGCAAAAAGGCTTATGGCACAAAGCAGGAGCAGCCCTCCATTGGCTCCCCCTCCTACACCTGAAAAAAGGCTGTAAAAACCTGCATAAACGGTGGCTGCTGCCAATCCGGCCATGAAAATACCGGTTATCTCACGAATAGAGTAGCCCAGGAAACGCTGTGCAGCCATTTTTATGCCATAACCCAGCAAAAAGCTGGTCATTCCCAGATAAATAAAACTGATCAATACCGAAACCATTAGCTCTGCCTTTCTTTTTTGTCGAAAATGTATTATACTGATTTTGATTCTTGTTCTGCCTGAATTACTATTTTGCAGAACCACGGGGGAGACATCTTATGCAGTTTTTTTCTGAATTACTACAAAACAAGATTTTAATCGCTTCTGCTACCGGATGGGTGATCGCTCAGGTACTGAAAACCATACTCTATGTAATCCTGAACCGTGAGTTCGTGGCTGAACGTCTGGTGGGCGGAGGCGGAATGCCAAGCTCTCACTCCTCTACGGTCTGTGCCCTGGCTGCTGCCTGCGCCATACAATATGGAGCCGGAAGCTTTGAGTTTGCCGTAACAGCCATCCTGGCCATGGTAGTCATGTACGATGCCATCGGCGTACGTCAGGAGACCGGAAAACAGGCCAAGGTGTTAAATGATATGGTGGAGCTGTTCTCCCATATGGGCAAGGATATGGACATCGAGAAGCAGCTGAAGGAATTCGTAGGCCATACTCCTCTTCAGGTTCTGGCCGGTGCCATCCTGGGCATCCTCACCGCTTACTTCATTATGTCGTAAGGAGCCTTAATCCAGACAGTACAGATCGCAGTAAAGCAGCTCACGGATCTTTTCTTTGCCGGAAAGCTCTGTACTGTCCTCCAAAAGCCTGTCCATCAGTTCTTCTCCTGCTTCCATGCGGGAGGTATACACATAGATCCTGTCTGCTTCCAAAAGTTCCTTCTCCTCTATAGGTACAGTATCAGCCAGACTGACAAAATAAATCCGTTCGTACTGCATCAATTCTTCCGATTCATCCCAGATCATCCACATATTATTTGGATTATAGAGATAAATGATCATCTCTGTCTTATGCTCTGCTGCCCAGGCCACATTCTTCGCATCTTCGGGGTAAAGAAACTGTACCTTTCCCTGGCCCAATGCCAAAAGCTGGCAGCCCAGAATAACTGCCGTGGCTATGCCAACGAACAGACTCTTCCCGGCTCTTTCTTCTCTGTTTCCCCCCTTGGTCTGTCTCTCTTTGGCCTTTTCCCCTTTATACAAAGCCCACTTACCGCCTTCTGCCAGCCGGACTGCAGCTGCATAAACGGCTCCCAGTACCAGCAGCAGCCAGAAGCCGTAAACAGGGAGTTCATAGCGGTTGGCTTCCTCAGCATTTAAGAGTGCCGTTTTGGCTACCACAAAAAAATAGCCCAGTGTCACCGTAAGCAGGCAGCCGTATGCAACAGGATTTACCTCCTTCGAAGCTTTCCCTGCCTCTTTTTGTTTCATTCTTTTGAAAATTTCCCCTGCTTCTTTTCTTTTTACACCTTTCAAAAGCAGTAAACCTGCTGCCACCACAAGCAGGAGCATCAGCAGCCAGAAGGCTCCCCCAAACACAGAATCATTCATCAGTCGGGTAAAAAAATCCAGTCTGAGCAGAGTATTGGACAGGTCAAAAAAGGCTCCTGTGGCTTCTGTACCCCGATACCCCCGAAAAATATGGGAAAGGCTTGCGGGATACAGAGCCACCGCCAGAACCATTCCTGCACACACACAGCTTCCATAGACAACGCTTTCCTTCAATCTTTTATTCATCAGCCAATGGAATAAACAGGTAAAGGCCGCCAGGAAAAAGAGAAAGACCGCAAAATAATAATGGGTCAAAAATCCCGCTGTCACCAACAGGATCAAGCCGATTATCCGGCCCGGCCTCAGGCTGAGATTCCCTTTCCAAAAAGGAATATGCCAACAGGTAAGGGCCAGGCACCAGACCAAAAGCAGCATATACATCCGGATAAAGGTAATCCCGCTCATGATCCCCGGCTGGAAACCGAAAAGCAGACAGGCCAGAGCCGTCATCCCTTTGTTTTGTCTGAAAATCTCATAGCTGATCCTGGCAAAAAGCCAATACGCTATGCAAAAAAACTGCAGATTCAATCCCAGCCCGAACCATTTGGAAAATATCCCGGGAAAGAAGGAGCATACCGTATGCAGGAAAAAATAGTAAAGGGGCGGATGTACATCATAGGTCTGCATCAATCTTACCATTCCATAGTTGAAGCCCTCATCCGGCAATACCATGAATTCACTCCTGATCTCTCCCCCATCCTTCCACTCTCTGTCCGTGGGTGCCAGACCATAGGTTACATTGGAGGAATAATAGGAATAGTACTCATCATAATGATAGCCCTGTTTTTCCATACAAAAATATGATGCCACAATAAGCTGCAGCATCATAATTAAGCTTAACCCTACCAACCAAATTCTCCGGTTTTCTGAAATTCCTTTGATCATTTCCTGCGTCCTTTTATATCAGTGTCTTCATGTATGTGGCGATAGCCTCTTCCCAATCGGCAAATTGGTATCCCCCGGTCATCCTGAACATATAGTTCTCCAGTACGGAATTGGCCGGACGGGCCGCCTGCTGAGGATAATCTGCCAGATACTGCTCGGTGGTTACGTCCTCCACGGTCATCTTTTTATCTGCCAGCACAAAGACCTTTCTGGCAAAATCTGCCCAGGAGCACTGACCTTCACAGGTAGCATGGAAAAGTCCGTAATTATCGCTAAACAGCAGGGAGTCGATTCCCTTCGTCAGTTCCAGTGTGCTGGTAGGTGTTCCGATCTGGTCACATACTACCCTTACCTTATCGCTGTTTTCTGCAATACGAAGCATGGTCTTCGCAAAATTTTTACCCTCTCCATAAAGCCACGCTGTCCTTAAAATAAAAAACCGGTTACAAAGCTCCTTCACCATTCGTTCTGCCGCTTCCTTGGTGGCTCCGTATACACTGGCAGGTCCGGTGGGATCCGTTTCGTAATAGGCCCCCTGCTTCGTTCCGTCAAAGACATAGTCGGTGGAAATATGAACCAGCTTTGCCCCTGTTTCTGAGGCCGCAATAGCCAGATTCCTCGCTCCCAAAGTGTTTACCTTAAAGGCCAGATCCCGGTTGGTCTCACAGGCATCCACTGCCGTATAGGCCGCACAGTTAATAATGGCGTAGGGATTCACCTTACGGGTCAGAGCCACCACCTCATCTACATTGGCAATATCCAGCTCTTCTACATCCGTATTTACAAATTCCAGATCCGTTCTTTTTGCATAAAATTGATTTACCGCTCTTCCCAGCTGTCCGTTGCAGCCGGTAACCAATATTTTTTTCATGGCTTTCTCCTATTTTCCTCTCTCAATCTAAAGCTTTGCTTCACATTATACGCTAAAGGGTCCAAAAGGACAATAATCGAAACCAAAAAGCTTAAGATTGCATGAAGTTTTGATTTTTTGATGACGAGGCTCTTATTCTATGCTATAATTTGACGGTTACAAGGGAAAAATCAAAATACATGAGAAAGCGAGGATACGATGAAAAAACTCAAATTATTATTCCTGGTAGCTTTATCCTCTGCCCTGATGCTTACCGCCTGCGGAAAGGAAGAAGAACCTGAAGCAGTACAGGAAGCAACAGTCGTGGAAGAAGCTCCTGCAGTTGAGACAGAAGAGGTTGTTGTTGAAGAAGAAGTGAATGAGGACTTACCCCCTGAAGAAGGTATGGTAAGAAGCCCTCTTACCAATGAATGGGTAGATGAAGAAATCGCTTCCTTAAGACCCATGGCAGTTATGGTTCCCAATGACAAGGGTGCTCTGCCCCATTATAATCTTTCCAATGCAGATATTCTTTATGAATGTCTGGTGGAAGGGGAAATTACCCGTTTAATGGCAATTTACGGCGACTGGACCGAGCTGGAGCGTGTAGGGAATATCCGAAGCTGCCGTGATTACTTTATCTACTGGGCTTTTGAATGGGATGCCCTCTATGTACATGCCGGCGGCCCTTTTTACATAGACGAAGTTATCGGACGTAAGGACACCCACAATATTAATGCATTAACTGCTCCCAGCGGTGTTTTCTACCGTACCACTGACCGTTCTGCCCCTCAGAACCTCTATCTGGATGGTGCGGATATCTACGCAGAGGCAAATCGTCTGGGCTATCCTCTGGAAGCCAGAACCGACTATGTAGACAATACTTCCCACTTCCAGTTTGCCAGCAAAACCGAGCCCAACACACTTACTCAGTATAGCGATGCCGCTGTAGCAAAGAAGATTGATCTTGCCAGTGCTTATCCTACCACTCAGACCTGGTTTGAGTATAATGAAGCCGATGGTCTCTACTACCGTTTCCAGAAGACCTCCGGCGGTGCACACAAGGACCAGGCTACCGGCGAACAGCTGGCCTTTAAGAACGTACTGGTACAGTTTACCTACCATGAGGTTCGTGACGCAAAAGGCTACCTTGCCTTCCAGTGTATTGACAGCACCAGAGACGGCTGGTTCTTTACTGAAGGAAAAGCCATCCATGTAACCTGGAAAAAGACCTCCGACTACGGAACCACCCGCTACTACGACGACAACGGAAATGAGATCCAGTTAAATACCGGAAAAACCATGATCTGTATCGTAGAAGACGGAGACACCTTCAGTTTTGAAGATTAGAAAAAATAAGGATGCTGCACTAATTTACGTTGTGCAGCATCCTTTTTCTATTATCTATCTTTATTATAACTTAAAAATGTTGCTTATTTTTTCTTCAATTTCGAAGCAAATCTTTCCAATTTGGTGGAAATCCCATAGTATTAATTTGAACACTTTCATATTTATCAAAAAGCATCTCTATTTTATCCACAAACAAATTCCAATGTGCATCCTGCTTAAGCAAATGCTTCATACATAGAAGCACTCCAAAGATTCTGTTATTGCCTATCCCAACTTGCACATACTCCTTATACAGTATAGGGCTCTTCGTCAATTTTGCATTATATAACCGTCCATAATGCGCACAAATATTTCTTACATACGAAATGCTTTCCAGCCAACTTTCTACATATGTATAACCTACGCCAAAAGTCTTTGCAATAGCTTTTTTATCCTTATTATGCATATTTTTGTAAAATTTTGATAAAGTACCAAAACTGAATACTTCTACTAATGCATAAATAGGTAAACTACCACCTTCATAATTTTCTCTGAAATTGCGTACAAACGGTGCCTTGGAGTTTCTTCTAATCTCTTCTTCAATATCGCGTAAAAATTCTGTATGATATTCTTCTTTAGCAAAATTCTCTGCATCCATATATCCCAGTACGCCATAGTGTTCTGCAAAATAATTAGCTGATCTGCACCTTACATTAATTTCTATTTTTTCTATTTCTGGGAATATAATTTGTCTAAAATTCGCATTGAATAGATACAGATCAACTATTTCCTCAAAGGTTGTTTGCTCATTGTAATTTCCATTCTTCGATTTCAAATTAAGGCTGTATGCCTTCACCAATCTAAAATATGAAATATCATTAAGTATTTTCTTTGCGTACTCCTCATCTTCGACAATCAATCCAATACTTTTCAAATTTTCAACTTGTTCATCAATTGCCATCGGAGGCTGATGCTTCTTTAATTCCCCCATACAAGATTCTCCTCAAATTAAAAGACCCAACGTGGTCCGCATCGTTGAGAGGCGTGTTGGGTTCTGTTACTGACTATTGTATGCAATTTCTTTAAAAAAATCAATTAAAAGTTTTGATTATCAAAACTTTCTCTCATGCAAGCTGCCTCTTTAGCCACTCCAGAGATTCCTGCCGGGCTGCTTCCAGCTCCTTTTCCACCGTCTCATAATCAATCGGCTTAAGATAAGATTCTATTTTTTCCATCAGTATGCCCATATCCTCTGCCTTTATGATTCTTTCAGGCAGGCCGCTGAATTGATCAAAGACCTGGAATCGTCCCGGTTGACGATTGACAAAGGCCAGAAAACGTTTCTGAAAAATCACCGAGAAGCAGGTTCCATGGAAGGAATCGGTCACTACAAACTCAGCCTTATTCATATAATATACCCAGTCCTCCACCTCAATATTTCCCAATACATGATCAAATTCCAGGATGTGACGGTTCTTCTCCCGCTCCTTCGGACTATTCTCACTGACATTGATGATCCTGATCCCTCCCAGCAGCCGCTGTATTTCCTTACACACTGCCCGCTTTTGGGGAGAGGGATTTAACAGATAGGCCATGATAAAGGGGTCTTCTTCCCTTCCTGCTGTCTCTGCCACCGGCTGAGCCCTTTTCCCGTCTGCTGCCTGCACCAAAAGCTGATTCTTTCTTTTTTCTGCTGCTTCCACAAGGGGCTCATACTCCTTTACCGAAAGCAGAAAGACCGGATCCAGTACCCTGGCTGCCCTGGCTCCATATTAGCTGTTCTAATCATCATAAACTCCTTTGTAAAAAATATCCCTAGTTTCATCACTTCCCTTATGGTGGGAGGATTACTACTAGGGATACACTCTCATAAAGATATAACTTATTTTGAATAAGTTATATCTTTTAGTATATTCATAAATGTCTAAAAGTCAATCTATATTCGGAAAATTTAACAAAAAATTTACTTAGATTGTTGAAGCACTCCGAAGTTTTATTTTTCTCCCAGCCCTAAACGGTTCAGCGCGGAGAAGATGGCACGTACAGAGGCTCTGGTAATATTGCTGCTTACTCCCACACCGTAGGTTACGCGGCCGGTATTGGTATCCAGCAGATGGATATAGGCGGCTGCCTGGGAGTTGGAACCGGACTGCAATGCGTGTTCCTCGTAATCCAGAATCTTTACATCCAGATCCAGGGTTTCATGAAGCCCTCTCTTAACTGCATCAATAGGACCGTTACCTACAGCTTCCAGCAGTTTTTCCTCCCCGTGGTCGGTATACAGTACCTTGACACTGGTATCGAAATCGGTTTCTTCCCCACCGCTTTCCATAACCTGAAGCTTTCTGAAATGCAAAGGTTCTTTTCTGTCCAGATATTCTTCCTTGAATCTGCCCATAATCTCTTCCGGAGAGATCTCTCCCTTGCTCTCGGTAATCTCCTGAATCACATTGGCAAATTCCTTATGCATTGCTTTAGGAAGCTTGAAGCCAAAATAGGTATCCATAATAAAGGCTACACCGCCCTTGCCGGACTGGGAATTGATCCGTACGATGGGCTCATATTCTCTTCCGATATCTGCCGGATCAATAGGCAGATAGGGTACCTGCCAGTACTGACGATTTCTTTCCTGCATAGCATGAACACCCTTATTAATCGCATCCTGATGAGAACCGGAGAAAGCAGTAAATACCAGCTTGCCGGCATAAGGATGCCTGGGATGGATGGGAATTTTACAGCAGCGCTCATACATTTCAATGATTTCATTGATCTGTTCAATGTGCAGCTCCGGGTTGATTCCCTGAGAGAACATGTTGTAGGCGATGGTCAGAATATCTACATTACCCGTTCTTTCTCCATTGCCAAAAAGAGTTCCCTCCACACGATCTGCTCCTGCCATCAGAGCCAGCTCTGCTGCTGCCACACCGGTTCCACGATCATTATGAGGATGGACACTTAAAATAATACTCTCCCTATCTTCAAAATGCCTGTTCATCCATTCAATCTGATCAGCATATACGTTAGGTGTATTCATTTCCACCGTAGCAGGAAGGTTGATGATCATAGGATTCTCTTTGGTAGGTCCCCACTCCTTCTGTACCGCAGTACAGATTTCCAGTGCAAAATCCACCTCTGTACCGGTAAAGCTTTCCGGAGAATACTGCAGAATGATCTTTCCGGGGAATTTAGCCGCTCTTTCTTTCACCATTCTGGTTCCCTGAACAGCAATATCAATAATCTCGTCTTTTTCCATTCCGAAAACTACATCTCTTTGCAGGGTAGATGTGGAATTATAAATATGTACAATAGCCTGCTTACAGCCTTCGATAGCTTCAAAGGTACGGTCGATCAGCTCTTCACGACACTGGGTCAGTACCTGTACACGAACATCGTCGGGAATCAGTCTGCAATCGATGAGGCGTCTTAAAAAATCAAATTCAATCTGGCTGGCTGCCGGAAAGCCTATTTCAATTTCCTTAAAGCCGAGCTTGATCAGATGCTCAAACATCTCCAGCTTTTCATGTACCACCATAGGATCGATCAGCGCCTGATTTCCATCCCTTAAGTCTACACTACACCATACCGGTGCCTTACTAATTTCTTTATCCGGCCAGGTTCTTTCCGGATAATCAAGAACCGGATTCTTTTGGTAACGACTGAAATTTAACATAATATATCTCCTCCATTCTACTCTCAGGCAGTATTTTTCTTTTTTATTCTAATATAAATAAAAGCCCACCTTATACAGGTGGGCTTAATCTTATTCTCCTAAACCATTTTCTACAGCTGCGACAAGTGATTGTAAAGCTTCGGCTTCGTCCTCACCTTCACAAATCAACTCTATTTCGTCCCCGCATTTAATACATGCACCTAATACGCTAAGTACACTTTTAGCATTCGCTGTATTTCCCCTGTATGTGAATGTAATCAATGATTTATACTGCATTGCTTCTTTACATAGGATACCTGCCGGTCTTAGGTGCAGACCTGTTGGGTTCTTGATAACTACCTTCTGGCTTACCATTCCCATACCTCCGATTTCTAACCCGAAACTGCTCTGTTGGCACTATTTATATGATAACATATCTCAGGTTTTTCCTCAAGCTATTTTAAAGCATTGTATTCTGGATGAGTTCTGCCAGTTTCTTTGCTTCCTCTTCGATCACCTGCTGATCCTTTCCTTCGATCATTACTCTGACCTTGGGTTCCGTTCCGGAAGGACGGATGAGAACCCTCCCTTCTCCTGCAAATTTTTTCTCCAGCCTGGCTATGGCCTCTGCTATTTCGGGATAATCCATATAGTTTTCTTTTTTATGATTAGGCACCCTGGCATTGACAAGAGCCTGAGGCAGAACGTTCATGATAGAAGCCAGCTCGGACAAAGGCTTCTTCGTCTCTACCATAACCTGTAAAAGATGGAGTGCGCTGAGGAGACCGTCTCCCGTAGTATTCTCCTCCAGGAAAATGACATGGCCTGACTGCTCTCCTCCCAGGCTGGCATCGATTTCCTTCATCCGCTCAAGAACATAGCGGTCACCCACCTTGGTCTGCTCAATGGTCAGCCCCTGTTCCTTAGCCATCAGATAAAAGCCCAGATTACTCATCACCGTGGCAACAATGGTGTCATTTTTTAACTTTCCATGAGCCCTCATATGATTTCCTACGATGGCCATGATCTGATCTCCATCTACTACCTTTCCATTCTCATCTACTGCCAGAAGACGGTCCGCGTCTCCGTCGAAGGCAAGACCCACATGGGCTTTTTCATAGACTACTCTGGCCTGCAGCTCTTCCATATGGGTTGAGCCGCAGTTAGCATTGATATTGGTTCCGTCAGGGTTATTGTGAATCGCGATGACCTGGCCTCCCAGATCCTTTATTGCCTCAATAGAGGTATAGTAGGAGGCTCCCTCTGCACAGTCTACCACAATTTTCATATTGCTTAAGTCCACCGGAACAGACTGTACTGCATGATTAATATACTCTTCTCTGGCATCAGTACGATATTTGATCTTACCTACACCGGAACCGGTAGGGAACTTCACTCCGGCCATATTACTTTTGATCAAAGCTTCAATCTCATCCTCCAGCTCATCCGGAAGCTTATAGCCCTCACTGTTGAAGAATTTAATTCCATTAAATTCCACCGGGTTGTGAGAAGCGGAGATAACCACCCCTGCATCTACCTTATATTTTTTTGTCAGATAGGCTACTGCCGGTGTAGGAATAACTCCCACATACACTGCATTGGCACCCACACTGCAGGCACCTGCCATCAGAGCATTGGCCAGCATATCTCCTGAAATTCTGGTATCACATCCTACCATGATCGTAGGTTTATGCTGCGTTTCTTTGGTTAGTACATATGCTCCGGCCTGCCCCAGCTGCATGGCCATCAAGGGTGTCAATTCCTCATTTGCCACACCACGAACTCCATCTGTTCCAAATAATCTTGCCATCATTTCCTCTCATTCTGCCGCCTTCACGACTCTTATTCTGCGTTGAAAATCTCTACTTCAATTTCAATGTCTTCTTTTATCGTTATGCCCTCCGGAAGTTCAAAATTTACCCAGAGGGTATAGGTTCCTTCTTCAATTTCTTTCAGGTCCAAATATTCCATATAGGCTTTGATATCCAGATAAGCCTGAACCTCATCCTCTTTTAGCTGGTTCATTACGGATTCAAGCCCCATATAAGTAACCGTAACGGTCTGAGCACTGACATAAGCCCTGCCTTCCATTCCCTCCGGTACATTGATCACCTGGATCATTTTACTGTCAAACTCTGCTTCGCGGCTAACCCGCTTCTCTATATAGGCCGTTACATCAACTCTTCCATTAAAGCTGCTTTCCGCAAAGCTGACACCCTCCGGGAGATATTTCTTTAAATCGATAGATGACCGAACATCTGCCTTGGCATTGGAAACATCGACAGCGTCCGGAATCTCAATAGTATTAATATTCTTCAGTACATTGGGTCTTGCCGCGATCATAATGGAAGAAGGTTCACCTTCTACCACTCCGGTCCAGCCATAGCCCTCTGCAGCAATTCCGTTTACCACAAACTTAAGAGGCACTTCCTTTGCCGCAAGGATAGTTGCCACACATTGGACCTCATTAATACTTGTAGTCAAACGGCTGTCAATGATCCGGTCTCCCGTCTCACTGTAAAGCTCTATGGGTAAAAGCATACTGACATCGTCCGCAGCACCTTCCAGATCGAAGGTTACTGCTGCCTTTGCCACCTTATCTACCACCGATTCCGGCCCTGAGATCTTCAATGCATTCTGCTGCGCATCCGCCTCACCCAGAATATAGCCCTCTGCCGGATCATTTTTTACATTGATCTCAATACTTTTCTGGACTCGTTTAATATCCTCTACCTTAAGAGATACATTGGTATTCTCTGAACGCATGCTCTCAATCTTGCTGCCGCTTATTCTGGTCGTATTCAGTTTGATGGGAACCTGATTATTGGCGTCAATCTCCGTCAGATCGGCAGTAGCCAGGATATTGGACGCAGAGAAACTGTCCAGTACGGAACGGTTGGCCCGTACACTTACCGTAATCTCATCGGAATCATCCAGAATTTCCACGTACTTTCCTGCACTGGTCATAGAAGCCATATTCAAAAGCTGAACCGTTACCGAATAGGTTTTACTCTGGTATGGATCATTGATATTGATGGAAATCACCCATATACCCACAGAAAACAGAACAGCAATAATTTTCAGATTAAGATTTTTCGTCAGCTTTTCTTTCATTCCTGTGCCTGTTTTCCCTTCTCGCTATCCTTCATCTTCACTTTAAAAATCCTTCTCTTCTTTTCTTCCACAGGCTTATTCTGGATTTTCGTCAGATAGCGTTCTATATCCTCGCCTCTTAATCCTCTGTACAATTCCCCTTTGTAGGCTACACTGATCTTACCGGTCTCCTCCGACACAATCAGGGTAAGGGAATCCGTTGCCTCCGATATACCCACACCGGCCCGGTGTCTGGTTCCCAGATCCTTACTCAATTCCATGTTATCTGAAAGAGGCAGATAACAGGTTGCTGAATGAATTCTGTTTCCCTCTATGATTACCGCCCCATCATGAAGCGGTGTATTGTGTTCAAAGATATTGATCAACAGCTGACTGGTCACTACACCATCTACTTCAATACCTGTATTTTCATATTCATTCAGATTATCATACTGGCTGATCACGATCAGAGCCCCTGTTTTTACCTTGGCCATCTCCACACAGGCCTTGGTAACTTCACGAATCGTCCTATCTGAAAAAAGACCTTCATCTGTCCGGTTAAAATCTACCGGCAGAAAGGCCCCGAAAAAATTCTTTTTGCCCAGTGTCTCCAATGCCTTCCTTAACTCCGGCTGAAGGACCACAATGACAGCGATCACACCAAGGTAAACCACATTCTGGGCAATCCAGATAATCGTATTCATCTCAAAAAGAGCAGCCAAAACAAACATGATCGTAATAAAGGCTATTCCCTTCATCAATGACCATGCACGGGTAGCCCTCATCCATAACAGGATGTGGTATACCACAAAGGAAATGATGGCAATTTCCACCACATCAATTATACCCACGCTGGGGATATGAAAACTTGGATTGCTTTCAAAAAACGTTAAAATCTGCTCCATTAATCGTCAGTCCTGTCCTACTGTTTATTCCTGTCTTCAACTTTGCTTGCCGTTGTCCGGGATACCCCGTGAGCAGTCTTTATTGTGCTTACCTTTTTTACCGGTTTTACGGTCTTGTTTTTCTGCTGCTTGTTGATCCGTTTGACTTTCTTCTCTGACACCGCAACCGTATTTTTAGGAACAGCCTTTACGTAATAATAGTATTCATCATCCTCAAACTGTACCGTTTCCGTACGCCCGTAGTCTACATTAAATTCCATCAAACGAATGACCTGACAAACAAACAGAGCCACTACATTTCCCAGAAGGATTTCCAGTACGGAAAGATTCAGATCCAGCAGAAATTCACAAACCAGTAAAAGCACCGCATTGCAGGCAATTCCTACCATAATGGCAATGCTCCATGCATGGTCTGCAGAAAGTCTCCTTATGGTATAAACCAGAATGGTGGTCACCGCAAACACGATGATCGTCACCAGCATAGCCTTATTGTCCAGGATCCCATCGATCATCAGCCTGAATTTCTGGCTGCCGGTCTGGGCATCCTCCGCCGAGAAAGTGGCAAAATTGTCCTTCATGAACCGGATCATAAAACGTACCACTACACCACAGCTTACTGCAATGATGGATATCGGTCCCCCTAAAAGACCTACCGCAACCGGCATAACATAAGGAATCTTCACCACAAAAAGCAAGGGGGTAAGAAGTACGATCTTCGTATCCTTCGGGGTAAACCTGAAGTACAACAGGAACATCAGAACAAATACAGCAAGAACGACGATGGCACACTCCATGGATAACGCATAGGTATGCATAAGAACAAAGAGTGCAGATATCAGTACAACAAAATTCCTGGGCATAAAAGAGCACATCAGCGCGACCACCAGTACGATCACTGCACTGTTTAATACTTCCATATATCCCATACTGGCATTAATCATCAGTAAAGCAACCAAGGCTGCCAGAAACTTCAGGATGGGATTAACATATACCTCATTTTTACAGTAGAATTGTTTAATTGTTTCTCTTATTTCCAGTAAGCTCGACATGAATACTTCTTTTTGTTCTCCTTATTATTCCTCTTCCCCGTACAGATGGGATAATTTTTTCAAATTGCCGTAGTACAGCTTCGTACTCTGCAATGAGCGGTTATACCGATAGAGCGACAGTGCATAAGTAACCAACAGAAATATCCCCAGCATAACCAAATAAAGAATAGCTACCGTTTTGATGAAAGAAACCATATCCATCTGGTAAATATCCTTCATAAATTTCTCAAAATCATACATAATATACAGGCCCAGCAGGATGGCATAGGCTATTGTGGTGGAGATTACGGTTTTTACCACCTGCAAGCTGATATAATCAGCTCTGAAAAATCCCACCACAGCCTTATGCTTACGAAACTCATTCTCCTCGTAAGCAGCCATCCGTGTCATCAGCCTGACTCTTTCCTCATTAATCATGCCCTTTTGTCCTTCTTTAATTTCGATCCAGATAACGCATTCTGGCACCGTCCCTTGTGGGCTGCGGAGGCGGTGTAAAGGAGCCTCGTTTACCGATTGCATTGTTCAGGGTGTTGGTCAGCTCTGCTTTACATTTGGCACAGTATTTACCGCTCTTGATCATTGTACCGCAGCGTTCGCAGTTAAGTCCCATAGGTGAATCATCGGAGAAAACCAGCCTTTCTTCTCTTACCCACTGCTGAATCTGTTTTACACTTACATCACAGGCTTCTGCAACCTCATGGATACCGGTATGGATATTGTCCTGGATATACTTCTTTACATCCTGGAACTTCTGCTCTTCTTCTTCCCTGCAGGCGGCACAGAGTACAGGCCCCATTACGTAGTTAAACAAGCGTTTACATTTCCGACAATTTCTGACATTCATGGTCATTTCCTCCTTGTCTCTTAACATCCATGGCCGATGGATACAGAAAGAACGTACACCTTTCTGATTCCTGCCTCATGGCATACTTTGGTTACGGCATCAACTGTACTGCCGGTAGTATAGATATCATCTATTACTAGAATTGTATTCAATTTTACATCATTTTCAGCCAATTTGAAAGCCTTTTTCAAATTATTTTGCCTTTCTGCACCATCAATTTCTTTCATTGGACGGGTATTTTTTACCCGGACCACCAGCCCCTTCTCTACTGGTATATTCCAGATTTTTGAAAGCTCTGCTGCCAGAACTTCTGCCTGATTATAGCCTCGCAGACGTTTTTTTCTTCTGTACATGGGCACAGGAACCAAAGCCTGGGGCCGCCACCGTCTGACCAGAGGCGTCAGCCTCTCTGCCATCTGTTTCGCATAGAATCCGGCATACTCCTGCCTTCCGCTATACTTAAAACGGTACAGGGATGCACGGATATACTCATAGGGAAAAAGTGCTGCTCCCTGAACGAATAAATGACTTTTATGGCTGCAGTCGTAACAGTATTCCTCTTCCTCTTTTACGGCCTTCCCGC
This sequence comes from Lachnospiraceae bacterium, assembly GCA_017439665.1. Classification (GTDB taxonomy): domain Bacteria; phylum Bacillota; class Clostridia; order Lachnospirales; family Lachnospiraceae; genus SFDP01. The sequence continues at coordinate 111,701 of JAFSIS010000070.1, read as the reverse complement.
ATTTTAAGCATAAAGAACCCGTTAAATAGCGGATCCCTTTCTTACATTTCCCGCATATCCCTTCCTCTCCCTGTAAAAAGGGAAGAACAGTATCACAGATACTGCATCTTTTTGGAAACAACAGATCGATAATCTTTTTCGGCTTCACCTAACATCCTTCTACTTCTCTTATTCGTAAAGCCAATCCCGTATAGCGTTTATTTTCATTACTGTTAGCCACCATCTCTTCCATGGTTTCCCTGCTTCCCAGGATGGTAAGGCAGCTTTTGGCCCTGGTCACCCCTGTATAAAGGAGGTTTCGGTTCAGCAGCTGTCTGGGCCCCTTTAACAGCGGCATGATCACTGCCGGATACTCACTTCCCTGGGCCTTATGAATGGTAATAGCATAGGCCAGTTCCAGCTCCTCCAGTCCGCTGAAGGGATAGGTCACTCTGCGGAAATCATCAAATTCCACCACCAGTGTCTGGCTATGCTGGGAAATCTCCCTGATGATCCCTGTATCACCATTGAACACTCCCACTCCCTTATCAATGGGAATATTGTACTTGCTGACAATTTCCCATTCCAGCTGGTAGTTGTTTTTTATCTGCATCACCTTGTCGCCGGTCCGAAAAACCGTATCCCCATACAGATATTCCTCTTTTCCATCCCCTTCCGGATTCAGATATTGCTGCAGGATCCTGTTCAGGCTTTCTACACCCAGGTTTCCCTTTCGCATGGGAGTAAGTACCTGTATCTCTAAAGGATCCACCTTACAGTAGCCCGGCAGCTTCTCCCGGATCAGCTGGATCATATGCTTATAAATTACGTTGACATCCTTTCTTTCCAGAAAGAAAAAATCTCTGCTCTTGTTATCCAGCTTCAGCTCCTGCCCCTGATGGATCTTGTGGGCATTCACCACAATATCACTGTCCTGTGCCTGACGGAAAATCTTCTCCAGACGGATAACGGAATAGATTCTGCTGGCGATCAGATCCTGCAATACCTGTCCGGGCCCTACAGAGGGCAGCTGGTTCACATCCCCTACCAGAATCAGTCGTGTTCCCGGAGCTACCGCCTTAAGCAATGCCTGGAACAGATGGATATCTACCATGGACATTTCATCAATAATGACCACATCTGCCTCCAGAGGATTATCTTCCTTTCGGGAAAAACCGGCTTTTTTCCCATCCTCCAGAGCCCCATTAAGCTCCAGAAGACGATGGATGGTACGGGCCTCAAAGCCCGTGGCCTCGGTCATTCTCTTGGCGGCCCTCCCCGTAGGCGCCGCCAGAAAAATATCCATACCTTCGCTCTCAAAATAAGCGATCAGCATATTGATGGTAGTGGTCTTTCCTGTTCCCGGTCCTCCGGTCAGGATAAATACTCCATGCCTGGCAGCCTCCAGTACCGCCTTCTTCTGAAGCTGATCCAGATGGATATCCAGCTTTTTTTCCAGCCCTCCGACCTTTTTCAGTAAAGACCGATCGAACTCCTCTTCCAGTTCTCTTTCTTCCTCATGGGTAAAAACCGTCAGAGCAGAGTCAATATCCGACAGCATTCTGGCACAGCTCAGCTCAGCATAATAATAAACTGACGCATAAATATATATATTTTCACCGTCTGTTTTTATCACTACTTTCTTTTCCATAGCAAGATTGGAAAGCTGGATCTCTACCACTTCTGAAGGCAGCTGCAGCATGATACCGGTATTTCTCAACAGAATATCTCTGGGAAGGTAGACATGACCTTCATAGGTGGCCAGTAAAAGGGTGTAGAGAATCCCGCTTCGGATACGAAAGTCGGAATCCGTCCGGATTCCCATTTTTGCCGCAATCTCATCCGCCATCTTAAAACCGACCCCATAAATATCCTCAGCCAGACGATAGGGATTTTCCCGAATGGTTTCGAAGGTTTTTGCCCCATAGGTTTCGTAAATCTTCACTGCCAGTGCGTGAGAAATACCATACTGCTGTAAAAAAAGCATAGCCTGTCGCATATCCTTTTTCTCTTCCATCTGTGCACTGATCTCTCTGGCAATTCTTTCGCTGATTCCCTTTACTTCCGTCAGCCTCTCCGGTTCTTCTTCAATGATCCGAAAGCTGTCCTCACCAAACTGTTTGATGATCCGTTTAGCCAAAGCAGGACCCACTCCCTTGATCGCTCCACTTCCCAGATAACGTTCCATACTCTGCAGGTCGTCCGGCAGTACCACCTGATAAGTACTTATTTTGATCTGACTGCCATACAGAGGATGTTCCACTACCTCTCCCTGAATCTGCAGATTTTCTCCCTGATCGATCTGCTGCAGATAACCTACACAGGTAATATCTTCTTCCTTTGTACTCAGCACAAATACGGTATAGCCGTTCTCCGGTTTCCGGTAAATGACATGATCCACATAGCCTTTAATTTCCATTCTGCCTATCCTTTAGATTCATAATTAGAATGTAAAAAAGGCCACTCCTGAATGCGGAGTGGCCGGTCATTCTTACAGATTGTAATTTCTTTTCATCTGCTCATACAGCATCTGCGCAATTCCCAACCCCTGGTTTTCTGTAGACTGGGTTGCCAGCTCTGCGATGGCAGAATCCTTAAAATAATCTACCAGCACTGTACTGGAGCCGGAGGATTCTTCATCCTTGAGGACCGTCTTCTCCATCTGCTTGAATACCTGCTCCAGAAAATATGCCTCAAACTGCTTACAGACATCCATTAATTCGTCATCTGTTGCCTGAGTATAATCCTTGGACACGGTGCTCTGGATCTTGGCCGTCTGTACGTTATCTATCTGCTGGGTTAAATAATCACTATATCCACTGGTTAATCCTGAAATATCCATTATCTTTTCCCGCCTTTCCTGCTATTTACTAACGCTTCAGCTGATTTGCCTGCTGCAGCATTTCGTCGGTAGTGGTAATGGCCTTGGAATTCATCTCGTATGCTCTCTGCGCCACGATCAGATTTACCATTTCATCTGCCACCTGAACACTGGAGCCTTCCAGATATCCCTGAAGAACCTTACTTTTTTCTACATTATTATTGGTTGCTTCGTTGATTGCTGCTCCACTGGCCGGAGATACTGCATACATAGTACTGTCCACCTTCTCCAGTCCTGAAGGATTGGTAAACTGGAACAGACCGATGGCCACACCGATAGTCTGCGGATTGTTATTTGCATCCGGATAGGTCAGCTCACCCTGAGCATTGATTCCCAGACGGCTGGTCATATAGGTAGTCGGTAAAATAATGGGATTTCCGGCACTGCTCAAAACAGGAAGTCCGTCTGAATTAGCCAGCATCATCTGATTATTTGCAGCTGTAGTAAAGAGGAAGTTGCCGTTTCTGGTATAGTAGGTCTGTCCGTCCTCACCTCTTACAGCAAAAAATCCGTCACCCTGGATAGCAAAAGCGGTATCACTTTCGGAAGCCAGCATACTTCCCTGTTTAAATACGGAAGTAATGGCTGAATTGCGTACACCCAGACCTACCTGTGCACTGACCGGCTTATTTTCACCATTAGCAGTGGTTGTCTTGGTCTGCATGGTCTGGTAAAGCAGGGATTTAAACTCTGCCACCTCAGATTTATAACCTGTTGTATTTACATTTGCCAGATTATTTGCGATCGTATCTACATTCGTCTGCTGGGAGATCATACCCGTAGCAGCTGTCCATAAGGATCTAACCATAACTTATCTTACCTCCTGTGTATTCTACTGCACCTTACCCAACTGGTTAGCTGCAATTTCCAATGTACTGTCAAAGGTCTGTACCATCTTCTGATTCGTTTCATAAGCTCTGGATACAGAGATCATATTTACCATTTCCGTTACCACGGACATATTGGCCATTTCCAGATAACCGGACATGATTTTGTAGTCACCGGCCTTCTGGGTTGCTCCTTCCACCGGCTGATAATAGTTCTCACCATAGTGTTCCAGATAGTTATAGTCCTCAAAATCCGTAATTCCTACGGTAGCCACTACAGCATTGTTCTGCCAGATTCTTCCTGCCTGATCGACCATGGCCGTCTGATTGGGATCCAATCGGATACGGTTATTATTGCTTCCCAATACATAATCGCCGTCCTTGGTTACCAGATAACCGTCCTTATTTAAAATAAAGCTTCCGTCTCTGGTATATTTTGTAGAAGTCTCCCCGCTTTTATTGGTAAACTCTACCCCAAAAAACCCTGTTCCGGATATGGCCAGATCAAAGGTATTTTCCGTACCTCTCATGGAACCCTGGCTGAAATCGGTGTAGGTTTCTCCAATCTTCACTCCCATACTGATCCCTCCCAGCGGTCTGGCCGAACGGGGATCCGTTGTATCCTTGATCTTGTAGGCAAGAACATCATCAAAGGCCTGGCTGGTAGCACCTTCCTTTTTAAAACCTACGGTATTGGCGTTTGCCAGATTGTTGGTCAGCACGTCCATCCTGTTCTGTTCATTGATCAATCCGGTATATGCCGTATATAGTCCCTTTACCATGGATTACCTCCTGTTTATCCTTTGTATTTCTCCTGTCTGGTGTGCTGACACCTTAAAGCTCAATGTGTCAGTACATTAGGCTTCGTCTCTGTAGCCTGCCAGAAATTCTACGTATTTTCCTGTACCGATGGCTACAGCGGTCATAGGCTCCTCTGCGGTCATGGTATTGATTCCGGTCTTGGAACAGATCAGATCCTCCAGACCTCTTAAGAGGCTTCCGCCCCCGGTCAATACGATCCCTCTGTCTGCAATATCTGCTGCCAGCTCCGGAGGAGTCTTCTCCAATACAGTGTGGATAGCCTCTACAATCTGTGCGGTGATATCCTTAAGTGCCTCTTCCGTTTCCTCAGAAGAAACGCGAACCGTTCTGGGAAGACCGGTCACCAGATTACGGCCCCTTACATCTAAAAAGTCAGGTTCACTCCGTTTAAAGGCGGAACCAATCTTAATCTTGATATCCTCTGCTGTACGTTCACCGATGAGCAGATTATGTTTTTTACGCATATAACGGACAATGGCTTCATCAAAGTCATCTCCCGCCACCTTAATGGAGGCACTGACAACCGTTCCTCCCAGGGAGATTACGGCAATATCAGAGGTACCTCCTCCGATATCCACGATCATATTGCCACAGGGCTTGGAAATGTCGATTCCGGCACCGATGGCAGCTGCAATGGGCTCTTCAATAATGGAAACGTCTCTTGCTCCTGCCTGATAGGTAGCATCCTCTACCGCCTTCTTCTCTACTTCCGTTACTCCGCTGGGTACACATACCGCAATACGGGGCTTACGAAGGGTTCGTCTTCCGATGGCCTTCTGGATAAAGTATTTCATCATTTTCTCGGTTACGGTGTAGTCAGAAATTACTCCCTGCCGTAAAGGTCTTACGGCCACGATATTTCCCGGCGTTCTTCCCAGCATCAGACGGGCATCCTCACCGATAGCCTTGATCTTGTTGGTGTCACGGTCAAAAGCTACAACGGAAGGCTCCTTAAGGACTACTCCCTTCCCTCTGATATATACTAAAATACTGGCAGTTCCCAGATCAATTCCGATGTCGGTATATTGCATTCTTCCTTCCCCTTTCCACACTTTTCTACTTATTATATCTAATCATTCGTTGATGTACTCGTCCAAAAAAATATTAACACACATGATTATAACGTAAACAAATGCATTTTGAAAGAGGTTTGCCAAAAGTTTGCCAAAAAAAGCACCAAAAGCAAAATGGTCTTCCCATTTTCAGCCTCCGTGCTTTTTTAACGTTCCATCTTTGTATTATATCGGCCATCTTGGGGAATACTTTAGGGGTTTTTCAGGGCTGTTCAATGCCACAGCCATTACTTTTTTTCTTCACAGTTACTTGTTTTCTTTTTCCAGAATCCGCCGTATATATTTTCCCGTATAGGAACCTTCCACCCGGGCCACTTCTTCCGGTGTGCCGGCAGCTACTACACATCCTCCCCGGTCGCCGCCTTCCGGTCCCATATCCACAATATAATCAGCCGTTTTGATCACATCCAGATTATGCTCGATGACCACCACCGTATTTCCACCCTCTGCCAGACGGTGAATAATATCTATCAGCTTGTGCACATCGGCAAAATGCAGTCCCGTAGTAGGCTCATCCAAAATATAAATGGTGTGTCCCGTACTTCTTCGGCTCAGCTCCGTAGCCAGCTTGATTCTCTGGGCCTCTCCTCCCGACAGGGTTGTAGAAGGCTGTCCCAGCTTCACATAGGACAGACCCACATCATAAAGAGTTTCGATCTTTCTGCGGATGCTGGGTACTGCATCGAAGAAGGGCAGGGCCTCCTCTACCGTCATATCCAGTACATCGTAGATACTTTTTCCCTTATATTTTACTTCCAGAGTCTCCCGGTTATAGCGTTTACCCTGACAAACCTCGCAGGGAACATAAACATCGGGAAGAAAATGCATCTCGATTTTGATGATACCGTCACCACTGCAGGCTTCACATCGGCCACCCTTTACATTAAAGCTGAAGCGTCCCTTTTTATAGCCCTTGGCCTTTGCATCCGGTGTGGCCGCAAAAAGATCCCTGATCATATCAAACACTCCGGTATAGGTAGCCGGATTGGAACGAGGAGTCCTTCCGATAGGAGACTGATCAATATCGATCACCTTATCCAGCTGCTCCACCCCATCAATCCCGGCATGCTTTCCGGCAATGGTTCTGGCCCGGTTTAATTTCCTTGCCAGAGACTTATACAGAATCTCATTTACCAGAGAACTCTTACCCGAACCGGAAACACCGGTGACACAGGTAAATACACCTATGGGAATATCTACATCCGCTTTTTTCAGGTTGTTCTCCTCTGCTGCCCGTACCTTCAGCCAGCCCTGGGGCTCTCTTCTCTTTTCAGGAACAGGAATCCTCCGTTTTCCGCTGAGATACTGGCCTGTAACGGATTCTTCCACTGCCATGATCTCTTCTGCCGTTCCCTGAGCGATTACCTGTCCTCCGTGACTTCCTGCTCCCGGACCGATATCTACGATATGATCTGCCGCAAACATGGTATCCTCATCGTGCTCCACCACGATCAGGGTATTCCCCATATCACGGAGATTTTTTAGGGTTGCCAGCAGCTTATCATTATCCCGCTGATGGAGACCGATACTGGGTTCATCCAGAATGTAGCAGACTCCTACCAGACCGGAGCCGATCTGGGTAGCCAGGCGGATTCGTTGAGCCTCTCCGCCGGAAAGGGTACCGGTGGCACGGGACAGGGTCAGATAGTCCAGTCCCACATCCATCAGAAAGCCCACCCTGGCCCGGATTTCCTTCAATACCTGCTTTCCGATGATCTGCTGGGTGGCTGTCAGCTCCATTCCATTTAAAAATTCCTGCAGGCTGCCAATGGAAAGATTCGTAATTTCATAAATATTCTTATCGCAGACGGTTACCGCAAGAGATTCCTTTTTCAGACGCATTCCCTTACACTCCTTACAGGGAGTGATCCGCATGAAGGTTTCAAACTCTGCCTTGGAGCTTTCCGAATAGGTCTCCCGGTATCTTCGTTCCACATTCTTAACCAGCCCCTCAAAAGCCACCGGATAGATCCCTTCTCCACGCTGCCCTTTGTAATAGACCTTGACCTCTTTTCCGCCCGTTCCGTTGATCAGGATCTCCTGAACCTTTTTGGGATACTGCTCAAAGGGAGTATCCAGGTCAAAACCATATTCTTCACAAAGGGCCCGCAGGATGGCGTTGGAAAAGCTTTTGCCATCGTTACAGGACTGCCAGCCGATCACCGCAATGGCTCCCTCATTGATACTCATGGACTTGTCCGGGATCATCAGATCCAGGTCAAATTCCATCTTATAGCCCAGACCGAAACAGCCCGGACAGGCACCGAAGGGATTATTAAAGGAAAAGCTTCTGGGCTCGATCTCATCCACGCTGATCCCGCAATCCGGACAGGAAAAGCTCTGGCTGAAGGTCAGAGTTTCTCCGTCGATAATATCCACCATCAAAAGTCCCTCTGCCAGGTGCAGTACATTCTCAATGGAATCCGTCAGCCTCCGCTGGATTCCCGGCTTGACCACCAGACGGTCCACCACGATTTCAATATTATGCTTGATATTCTTATCCAGCTTGATCTCTTCCTCCAGCTGATACAGATTTCCATCTATTCTCACCCGGACATAGCCACTCTTTTTGGCCTTTTCCAGCACCTTTACATGCTCACCCTTACGGCCTCTTACCGCGGGAGCCAGCAGCTGGATCTTCGTTCCCTCCGGCAGGTCCATAATATGGTCTACCATCTGATCCACCGTCTGTTTGGAAATCTCCTTCCCGCATTCCGGGCAGTGAGGAGTTCCGATTCTGGCATATAGTAAACGGAAATAATCATAGATCTCCGTTACCGTCCCCACCGTGGAACGGGGATTACGGTTAGTGGATTTCTGGTCGATGGAAATGGCCGGGGAAAGGCCTTCGATCTTCTCCACATTGGGTTTTTCCATCTGTCCTAAAAACTGCCTTGCATAGGAGGAAACAGATTCCATATATCTTCTTTGTCCTTCTGCATAGATGGTGTCAAAGGCCAGAGAGGATTTCCCCGAACCTGACAGTCCTGTCAGAACTACAAATTCATTTCTGGGAATATCCACATCCAGATTCTTTAAGTTATGTTCATTGGCTCCCCGGATCCTGATGACCTCTTTCCGGGGCAGCATCTTCTTTGCTTCTGTCATATCTTTATTCTCATTTCTGACCATCCGGTCTGTTTTTCTTCTTATTTATTCTCTGCCTTTGATCTCATCCAGATTCTTGCGAAGCTCTGCCATTTTATCCCTGAGTACAGCTGCATTTTCAAAATCCAGCTCGGCGGCAGCCTTACGCATCTGCTTTTCAATTTTTACGATCAGCTTCTCCAGCTCCTTGCGGCTCATGGATTCAGGATCCTTGGCAAAGCTTACCTCTTCCCGGGCAATTTCCCTGGAAATGCTGATCAGATCCCGAACCGCCTTCTTAATGGTCTGAGGGGTAATCCCATGCTCCTCGTTATAGGCCTGCTGCAGCTTACGTCGCCTTTCGGTTTCCCCGATAGCCACCTTCATGGAATCGGTGATACTGTCTGCATACATGATCACCCGTCCTTCCGCATTACGGGCCGCACGGCCTATGGTCTGAATCAAAGAGGTGGAGGATCTTAAGAAGCCTTCCTTGTCCGCATCCAGAATGGCTACCAGAGAAATCTCCGGAATGTCCAGACCCTCTCTGAGCAGGTTGATTCCCACCAGCACATCGAATACATCCAGACGCATATCCCGGATGATCTGAGCCCGTTCCAGGGTATCAATATCGGAATGCAGATACTTCACCCGGATGCCCACTTCCTTCATATAATCCGTCAGATCCTCCGCCATCCGCTTGGTCAGGGTAGTGATCAAAATCTTGTTGTGCTTTTCCACTTCCTTATTTACTTCCGAGATCAGGTCATCGATCTGCCCTTCCACTGGCCGCACATCGATTTCCGGATCCAATAGTCCCGTGGGACGGATGATCTGCTCCGTTCTTAAAAGCTCATGCTCTGCCTCGTATTCGTTGGGAGTGGCAGACACAAAGAGCATCTGATCAATCTTTTCCTCAAATTCAGAAAAATTCAGAGGACGGTTGTCCAGAGCCGACGGCAGACGGAAGCCATACTCCACCAGGGTGGTTTTGCGGGAACGGTCTCCCGCATACATTCCCCGCACCTGAGGAATGGTGATATGGGACTCATCCACAATGATCAGATAATCGTCCTGAAAGAAATCCATCAGACAATAGGGTGTCTCTCCCGGCTGCATGCCATTCATATGCCGGGAATAATTCTCGATTCCGGAGCAAAATCCTGTTTCCCGCAGCATCTCCACATCAAAATTGGTCCGTTCGGAAATCCGCTGGGCCTCAATCAGCTTGTCCTCTCCCTTAAAAAACTGCACCTGCTCCTGACATTCCTTCTCGATCTCCATACAGGCCTTGTTGATCTTCTCCTGGGGAATGACATAATGGGAAGCCGGGAAAATAGCTACATGCTCAAGAGAAGCATGCATTTTTCCGGTAAGAGGATCCACCTGAGTGATCCGGTCGATCTCATCTCCGAAAAATTCCACACGGATAAGGTAATCACCGCCTTCTGCCGGGTAGATCTCTACAACATCTCCTCTTACCCTGAAGCAGCCACGGCCTACATCCAGATCATTACGGCTATACTGAATATCGATCAATTCCCGAAGCACCTGATCCCTGTCCTTCATCTGGCCCGGTCTCAGGGAAACGATCATCCCCTGGTATTCCTCCGGACTACCGATACCATAGATACAGGAAACACTGGCAACCACCACCACATCTCTTCTCTCTGACAAAGATGCCGTGGCAGAAAGACGCAGCTTGTCGATCTCTTCATTAATGGCAGAGTCTTTGGCAATATAGGTATCCGAGGAAGGTATATAGGCCTCCGGCTGATAGTAATCGTAGTAGGATACAAAATACTCCACTGCATTCTCCGGGAAAAATTCCTTAAACTCACTGTAGAGCTGACCCGCCAGAGTTTTATTGTGCGCAATCACCAAAGTCGGCTTATTTAAGGCCGCAATTACATTAGCCATGGTAAAGGTCTTACCGGAACCTGTAACCCCCAGCAAAGTCTGGAACTGGTTGCCTTTTTTGAAGCCTTCCACCAGCTCCGCAATGGCCTGGGGCTGGTCGCCGGTGGGGGCGTATTCGGAGTGAAGTTTGAACTTTTTTTGTATATCTTGCATAAAAATCACCTTTCAGCCAACAAGCAGTACAAGTCCTGTAGAAACTATAGCATACCATAAAACTTTGAAAAAGTATAGTAGTGTACGAACATTAGTTCTGTTGTTCTGGATAAAAATGAAAAAAATCCGCAGGATATTCCTACCCTACAGATCATCTTTACTAATATATTTTTACAGTCCCTGTATGATATTCAAATAAATATCATCTATTATGTTTATAATTCTATTCCCTGTCTCTTTAAATATTCTGCTACTAACTTGATCAGTTCCTCTGCAATTTCCACCTGCTGCTGGCTCTCTGCACTGGACGCAATATAAAAGTCATTGTAGTCACTCTGCTCTCTAACCAATGCAAGCATACTTATTTTCCTTCCGATTGTGCGGGGGAAAATTTCCGTTGCCACAAATTCTTTATTAAATTCTGCAAGAAGTGTCTTATGCTTTTTAAAATCTTTCCCTTGAAGTGTATACACAGCTCTCATAGCATAATACGCAGCATAATAACTTCGATTGTTCGCATCCTTAAATTTACCGTTACCGAACAACTCCTTTGCAACTTCCAATGTTTCCCCTGCCCGATCATAACGATATTTTATGAGTTCTCGCATTTCCTTATCCAACTGCAATCCCCTCCCTCTGGATGCTCTGGAAGTACGGAAGCACCTTAAGCATCCGATTAAAATCATCTTCATTCTGAAATACCGGAGATAACATGATGTCATGCTTTACACTGTACTCAAAAGTAACTTCTGAAATTCGATCAATCAAACAGTAGAACTCATTGGCTGGACGATTTGTAAAGATCGCGATATCAATATCTGACTCGTCAGTATCACTGTATTCTCCTCTGGCATAAGAACCATAAACACAGGCCCGAAGAAAATCTTCCCCCAGCAGCTGCCTGACCTCTCTGATGTAATTATTAATTATAGGGTCTAAATCCCGGCTATTCTTCATTCCTATGCTCACCTCCTGCCACTTGTCTATAGCTATATTATGTGTCTTCTGTTCTACAAATACAAGTTTTAATTTCACATTGCCCACAAATTTATAAAGGTATCATCTCTCTGCAAATCCACTCCCAGGACGAATCGTGTTCACAATTCCTGCTTATCTTATCCATTCCGTCCAGTCCAAATTGCAGTGTTAAAAGTAGTGGAAAAAGACGTCAGTTTTGATACAAAATGGACTACATGGAAGCCGTTCAAATAAACTAGAATTATATTGACAGAAGATTTAAAAATCACCTTTCAGTCCAACAAACAGCACAAGTGCTGTGGAGAGTATAGCATACTACAAAACTTTGGAAAAGTATAGTAGTGTGCGAACATTGGTTCTGTTGTTCCGGATAAAAATGAAAAAATTCCGTAGGATATTTCTACCCTACGGATATAGTTTACAGTCCTCGTATAATATTCAAATAATCTTGTCTTTGGTCAACTACCGCATACACTGTAACTACCTTTTCTTTTTTATCAATCTTATAAAAGACCAGATTCTTTTCTGTTATCAGCACTTTATACCCCTGCCTTCGAAGAATCATATAGCGTGGATCTGTACCAATATAAGGGTTATCTGCAAGTAACATAATTTGTCTTTCCAGTTCATCCAATTTTTCCAAAGCAACCTCAGTACCAAATTTTTCTGCAATACCAAGAATAATCTTATGAATAAGCGAATCTGCTGTATCTGTTCTAATTACAGCATACTTATCCATTACACTTCTCCTTTAAAATTGCACGCAAACTTGTAAAAGTATCTTCCATAGGCGCAACCCTTCCAGTATTAACATCTTCATCTGCTTCCGCAAGAATTTCCAGAAGCTCTATTCTCGCTTTCATTCGCCTGTATTCCTCATAACCGAGAGATACTGTGTCGCCTCTGCCATTAACCGTAATAATGATTGCTTCATTATTTTCTCTGCACTGTTTTGATATTTCATTATAATGATTTCTCAAATCTGCTGATGGTCTAATTCTTTCCTGTATAGTTTGCATATCGCACCCCCATTATCTATAGTCAAATTATATCACAGTATGTCTATTTTAATAAAGATTAAATTCAAAACACCTAAAATATAATTTTATCCAAATCCACTCCCACGGCGAATCACGTTCACAACTCCAGGAAGCCGTCCCATAGTAAAATCATGGCATCCACCACACAGAGGTGCAGCATTATCATTTGAGTGAAACAAAGGAGCCGTTCAATTTAACAGCTCCTTTCGTAAGTGCTCATTCATACAAGGTATTTTTTATGCCTGCTCAGCCAGATATTCATCTGCATAGTGGGAAGCAACCGCTCCATCAGCCACCGCAGTCACCACCTGACGAAGAGCCTTCTGCCTTACATCGCCTACCGCAAAAACACCGGGGATGTTGGTTCTTGTGGTCTCATCAGCCAGGATATATCCGGATTCATCCAGATCGATCTGGCCTGCAAACAGCTCAGTTGCCGGTTCTCTTCCGATACTGACGAATACACCATCACAGGGAACGGTTTCTTTTTCTCCCGTTTTCACATTCTCCAGCACCATTCCGGTAACCTTTCCTTCTTCGGTCAGATCCACTACCTTAGCGTTCCAGTGAAACTTGATATTTTCTGCCTGCATCATAGGCTCATGATAAATCTTTGTGGCTCTCAGCTCCTCTCTTCGATGAACCAGATGCACCCTTTCGCAGATACGGGATAACAGAAGGGCATCCGCTGCTGCGGTATTTCCGCCACCCACAACGGCTACGGTTTTTCCACGATAGAACATACCATCGCAGTGAGCACAGTAGCCAACTCCTCTGCCGATCAGGGAATCCTCTTTGGCAATGCCCATTTTCCGGGGATTGGCTCCGGTAGCAATGATCACCGTTCTCCCTTTGATCATACCGCTGTCTGTGGTGATTTCCTTAACTTCACCGGCAAGCTTTACTTCCTGTACCTCAGCGAGCTCCGTTTTTGCTCCGAAACGCTCTGCCTGCTGCTGCATTTTCATGGCCAGTTCAAAACCATCCACTCCTTCATCAAAACCGGGATAGTTGTCAATCTGTGCCGTAGTTGCCATCTGCCCGCCGGCAGATAATTTTTCCAGGATCACCGTATCCCGGCCGGCTCTTGCTGCGTAAAGAGCTGCCGTATAACCGGCAGGACCTCCACCGATAATTACCACATCATAAATATGCTCCATCTTTCTCCTCCTGTTATCTAATTCAGATGCTCTCCGATAAAGCTTTCAATCTTTGCCTTGGAATCGGGTGCTACAATATGGCCTACAGGCTCACCATCCTTAAATACCATAAGGGTAGGAATGGTTTCCACCTGATATTTCTCTGCCAGCTCAGGTTCCTCGTCAATATTTACCTTAGCCACCAGCAGCTTATCTCCATATTCACTTCCGATCTTCTCATAGGCAGGCTCGATCCTGCGGCAATATACACACCAGGGTGCCCAATAGTCTACTACAGTAAGCTGTTTATCCTGTAAAACAATTTTGTTAAATTCTTCTGTTCTCAATGCTTTTGCTGCCATATCATTCTCCTTTGTTCTCTTTCGTTTTTCAAAGTATATCCCTATCCTTCCCCTATTTCTGTGACCTTATCACTTTTTACGGGAAGTACCGGAAATCCCCCGGATTTCCTCCCCTCTCCAACTTATCTTTTTCCAGTAAAAATACCTGCTCAATGAGCAGGTATTTTCAGATAAAAGTCATTTATTTATGTTAGAGGAACAAATAGTTCTGATTAGCTTATTTTTATAAATCAGTCTTCCAAAGACCGTGCAGGTTACAGTATTCATAAACTGCCACCGGCTTATCATCTCCTACGATAAAGGTTGCTTCAGGTGCATCCTGGGCATTTAAATGTCTGATCTGACCACCCTTGTTGGTTTCAAGGTAGATCCACTGGATCAGATGCTCTTCCGTCATAGGATGAGTCACTTCACCTACCTTAACTACTACCTCATTACCATTTACCTGAACCACCGGTACATGCTTCTCCTGAGCCGCGTCTACGCTGCCGGGAATCAGAGCCTTCACCTTCTCTCCGCAGCAGACAACGGGCACACCCGCATCTTTAACCATTCCAATAATATTTCCACAATGTTCACAGATATAAAACTTATTCATTTCTCTTCTCCTTTTCTGCATTCAAGCCCAAATGGCAAGCCTTGAAGCCGGCTGCCTTGTTTCTATGTTTCAATTGTTAATTCTTTCGTTGTTTCAAAACCACTTTATCTGCTTATTATTAATATATGTATCGCTTACGAAACTTATGATAACTTTATTTGTGTCATATGTCAATAACTTTTTTATCTTTTGCTTATGATTTTATTGGATAAATCTCCAAAGCGAGGAAAACCACAAGATTTTCAGATTTTGAAAACTTTCTCTGGCCCGATTTCTTTGAACCATATGTTGGAGGGTATAGAGAGAAAAATTAACTTTTTATACCCCTAAATCACTATTTTTTCTGTAAAAATCATCAAAAATCATGCCTTATGGGGCATTAATGATTTTTTCCTCCTCGGTGCCCCTCCAAAATCAAAAAAGGGGGCATAAAAAGAATATTTTTCTTTCTATGCCCCAATGCTTCAAAAAGCTATGCCTCCAAAGGTTCCCAGGCGATGCCCCAAAGTTATTTTCCAAAATGAAGCTTCTAAAGAAATGCTGATTGAATCAGCGTTTCCCTAAAAGAGATCCCTCGCGATTATTCACCGCTCAGATGGCGCACCGCTTCCTCCAGCTGATTATCGGTACCATCTGCATAATAAGCATCTCCGTCAAACTCCACCTCCACATCGGGAACGATCCCTTTTTCATGGATATCATTGCCGGCCGGCGTATAATATTTGCTTACCGTCAGCTTCACAGCCGAACCATCAGACAGGGAAATGATCCTCTGTACGATTCCTTTTCCAAAGGTGGTGGTGCCCATAATGGTGCCAACTCCATAATCCTGGATTGCTCCGGCCAGAATTTCCGAAGCACTGGCACTGTAACCGTTGACCAATACCACTACGGGAATATCGATCACACGATCTCCGTCACAGCTATATTCCTCACGGTTACCCGCCTTATCCTCTGTATAAACGATCAGCCCCTTGGGTAAAAGCATGCGGGCGATTTCACATACCGTAGAGAGATTTCCTCCGGGATTGCTGCGCAGATCCAGAATCAGGCTCTGCATCCCCTGGCCTCTGCATTCCGCCATGGCCTCTGCAAACTGATCCGTAGTCACGTCATCAAATTCCGTGATCAGGATATAGCCAATGTTATTTTCCAGCATCTCCCATTCCACAGTAGGGCTTTCGATCTTCCGCCTCTCTACAGGAACCTCCAGATAATCCGTCTCCCCTTCACGGATCAGCGTCAGGGTTACGATGGTTCCCTCTTCTCCCTTGATCAGGGCAACGATTTCCGTAGTCCCCATTCCCTGGGCGAGCACGCCGTCCACTTCATAGATAATATCACCTGCTCTCAGGCCCGCTTCCTCAGCAGGAGTATCCTTGATCACCCCGCTGATGGTACAGAAATCATCCGTTGCTCCCTTGGAAATATACGCACCTATTCCGTAATAGATCCCTTCCGTCTTCTGCTGAATCTCTGTCAGCTCGGCTGCCGAGTAATAGACCGAATAGGGATCTCCCAGAGCATCCACCATGCCGGAATAGAGTCCGTCCTCCAGGACGGATAGCTCCGTATCCGAAAGATAATATTTTTCAATGGTCTCTTCGATCACTTCAATCTTGGCTGTCGTGTAATCCGTTAAAAGCTCCGACTGCTCTTTACCGTTAGCGATCTGCCTGGCCTCATAAATCCGATAGACCTGACGTCCGATATAGGCAAGCCCCAGTAATAAGACAGCAAGAAGCAGGCCGCTCAGCAGCCCACTCCAATACCCATTTCTTTCTTTTTTTCCATTCTCCATAAACAAGTGCCTCCCATGCACACTGTGCACTCACTTTATTACCACTATATTCCCTGTATTTTTGTCCCATACCTGAAAGAACCGACTCTGATGAAGCTCCTCAGAAGGGGAAGGACACATCTTTCCAAACAGGACAAAAACTCTCCCGACCGGTCAGGCAGCCTCTTATCTGCCCAGATAACTGTTGGGATTTACATAATTTCCATTCAGACGTACACCAAAATGCAGATGGTTTCCCGTAGAACGGCCGGTAGTACCCACTGCCGCGATCTTATCTCCCATGGACACCGTCTGTCCCGCCGATACATAGAGGGCAGACGCATGCATATAGATCGTATACAGGCCACCACCATGATTGATCATAATGTAATTTCCCATGGTACTGTTATAGGAAGATGCCACTACCACTCCGCCATAGGCCGCCAATATGGGAGATCCTCCTGGAGCTGCCATATCAATACCGTTATGAAACTTTTCTATACCCAAAGTAGGATGGATACGCATACCAAATTCATCGGAAATTCTGGTATAGGAAGGACAGGGCCACTTGAACATTCCGCCATCATAAGTGGGAGCATTGGCATTGTTTAACAGCCTCATCTCCTCTTCTACGGCCTTTTCCAAAGCAGCAATGGTTTCATTTTCCGCTTTGATATCTGCTTCGTACTGGCGGATCGCCTCTTCCTTATTACTGATATCCGTTTCGTAGCTTACAATTTCCTTTTCCTTCGTAGAGATCAGCGTCTCCAGATTGGCCTGTTCCTGTTCTACTGCAGTCTTGGCCTCCTGTAAAATTGCTTCCTCTTCCTCCAGCTCTGCCTTACAGACCTCGATCAATTCTCTGTTCAGCCGGTATTCTTCCAGCTTCTGCCTGTCATAAGCAGAAACGGATTCAATATTATCTGCCTTATTCAGCATCTCTGCAAAGCTGCCGGAAGTCAGCATCACTTCAAAGTAGAACTGATCCCCCTTTTCATACATAAACTTGATCCGGGTCTTCATTGCCTCATACTGGTCTTCTTCTACCTGAACAGCTTCTTCCAGCTCCTTTTTCGTTTGTTCGATCTCTTCTTCTTTTTCCGTGATCAGGGCTTTTAACTCCTGAATCTTGTTTTCTACACTGATAAGCTGGTTATCCAGCTCGGCCACATAGGCGGCGAGGCTGTTCTTGGATTTCTCCAGCTCTGCCACCATGGCTTTAACATCATTCAAGCCTGATTGAAGTTTCTTTCTTTCCTCCTGAGCCTTAGCGATCTCCTCCCTCTTCTGTCGGATGCTTTCCTCCAGAGCAGCAGTCGCCGATACGGTCACAGGCTCATAAACAGTAACTGCCAGGAGAGCAATAAGAAGCACCAGGCTCGTCCATTTAATCCATTTTTTCATCATTTTAACTATTCTCTGCCTTATCTTTTACACATGGAGATGCTTTCTTACCGTAGTAAAGCTTCCCATAAAACCAATGCCAATTCCCAATGCCAGCGAAACCGGAACCAAAACCTTGAATATCTGCTCTACCGATAAAAAGATCAATAATGTGGTGAGCATAGGGAACCGATCGATCACATAGTCTACTACCGAACTGTAAATTGCATAGATCATTCCCAGAGGAATACAGGCTCCGATGGCTCCGATGATCATACCCTCGATCACAAAGGGGGAGCGGACAAAAAAGTCGGTTGCTCCGATATATTTCATAATGTTGATCTCTTCCTTACGAACCTGTATACCGATCATTACCGTATTACTGATCAGAAAAATGGATACTGCCAGCAGAATGCCGATAATTCCCACAGACACATAGGCGATAAGAGAGTTCATACCGCTTAAAGTAGATGCCGTCAGCTCTGAGCGGTTTACCTGCCTCACTCCCTCAACCGATTCCAGCCAGGTTACCAGGCTCTGCTGCAGGGACACATCCGACAGATAAATCTCATAATTGGAAGAATTTTCCAGAGGGTTCTCTGTCCATCCATCTGCGTACTCCTCTCCAAAATACTCCTGACGGAAGGTTTCCCAGGCCTCCTCAGCAGAAACATATTCTACCCTGGCCACCTCTGTACGCTTCCCGATCAGGTCTCCGATCTCCTGTATCCTTGCCTCCGATAATCCTTCATCAAAAAAAACGGTGACAGAAACTCCCTGCTCTGCCGCCTTCACCATATATTGAAAATTGATCACTACCGAGTAAAAAATACCAAAAAGCAGAAGGCAGGCACTTATGGTCGCAATGGATGCCAGGGAAAACCAGGCATTCCGGAAAATATTAATTATTCCCTGCTTCAGGGTATAGAACAATGTACTAATCCTCATCGATATAACCACCTTTTTCTTCGTCGCTTACAATTACACCTTTTTTCATGGTAACCACTCTCTTTTGCATTTCATTTACAATTTCTCTGTTGTGAGTTACCACCAGGACGGTGGTTCCCTTCTTATTGATCTGATCCAGAAGCTTCATGATTTCCCATGAATTCTTGGGATCCAGATTACCTGTAGGCTCATCGCAAAGTAAGATCGGCGGACGATTGATCAACGCTCTGGCAAGGGCCACTCTCTGCTGCTCTCCACCGGAAAGCTGCCTGGGCTTAGCCTTATATTTGCCCGCCAGACCCACCACAGAAAGCATAGAGGGAACATTCTTTTTGATCTCCCGGGTAGGAATCTGTACTACCCTCTGGGCAAAGGCCACATTTTCATATACATTACGATCCTTCAACAGACGGAAATCCTGGAAAACAACCCCCAGATTTCTTCTGTATTTGGGTACATTTCTCCTCTTCAGTGTCACCAGATTCTGACCATTGACATAAATATCTCCGTCAGTAGGAAGCAGCTCACGAAGCAAAAGCTTGATCAGGGTAGATTTACCTGAGCCACTGTCTCCTACAATAAATACAAATTCTCCACGCTTAATGGTCAGATCCACTCCCGTCAGGGCAGGAGCGCCGGTAGCATAGGCCTTGCTTACTTTTTCCAATACGATGATATTCTCATTTGGTATGGCTTTTGTTTTGGTTCGTTTAAATAACGCCACTGTTTTACACTCTCCTAATACTCAAAACTCTCCATGTATTTCATATACTTCACTACCATTAACGCAATCTTGAAGGTAATGGCATCTTCGAAAACTCTCAGATCCAGGCCCGTAGTCTTCTGCAGCTTATCCAATCGGTATACAAGAGTATTTCTATGGATAAAAAGTTGCCTGGAGGTCTCAGAAACATTCAGACTGTTTTCAAAAAACTTGGTGATCGTGGTCAGGGTTTCTTCATCGAATTCATCAGGACTTTTCCCGCCAAAGATCTCCTTGATAAACATTTTACACAACGGAATAGGCAGCTGATAGATCAGACGGCCGATTCCCAGCTCGCTGTAAGCGATCACATTCCTCTCATCGAAGAAGATCTTTCCTACGTCCATTGCCATCTTGGCTTCCTTATAGGATCGGCTCACCTCCTTGATCTCTCTGACCACCGTTCCGTAAGCAACCCGTACCTCCCTGACCCCTTCCTTCTCCAAAAAGGTCTGGTAGGAATAAGCCGCCTTATCAATTTCCACAGTCGTGTCGGTATCCTCTACCTCTTTCACCACGATCACATTATTCTCGTCTACCGCCGTAATAAAATCCTTACCTCCGGCACCGAAGCTTGCGCGCATAAGCTCCAGCAGATTGATCTCCTTGCCTGTCTTACCTTCGACGATCATGGTAACACGCTTTGCATCAGGCTGAACGTGTAACTTTTTGGCACGACTGTATATATCTACCAGAAGCAGATTGTCCAAAAGCAGATTTTTGATAAAATTATCCTTGTCAAATCTTTCCTTGTAGGCTACCAGAAGATTCTGAATCTGAAACGCTGCCATCTTGCCCACCATGTAAACATTCTCCCCCGAGCCCATGGCAATCAGCATATATTCCAGCTGCTGTTCATCATAAATCTTAAAATACTGGTTTCCCGCCACCTCCTGGCTGTCTGCAGGAGACTTGGCAAATTCCAGGGCTGTTTCGGCTCTCTTGGAAAGCTCTGGCGTAGTCTCAGCCAGAGTTTTCCCTTCTGAATCCACTACGCAAAGCTCAACCCGGCCGATTGCCTTTAATCCATCGATCGTGTTTTGCAAAATCTGATTGGAAATCATGTTCCCCTCTCCTTTTCTGGTGTTTTTGCCAAGGAAGGCACTGATCAAATCAGCCTTTCCTTATATATACCCATGTATCATTTTAAAAGAAAATACCAAAAAAATCCATAGTTTTTTGTTCAATTTTTGTAATTAATGTCAAAAAAATAAAGAAATCCGAAAAAAATTTACCTTCTTTTCATGATTTCTTTATTTTTGTTCCTGTTCCTGTACAAATTGATGAATCTTTTTGTGCAAAAGTTTCTGATAAATCAGACCGGATACCTTTCCCTTCCAGCCCTCCTTCTCAGCCTTCACCAGCGTATGAGGCAGGGTCAGCCAGACGGATCCGTTCAGATAACTGTGATAATCGTACATCAGATGAATCCCCTCCGGATAAGGCAATCGGGATAAGATCACTCTCGGTGCCAGTGCATTGATGGCATTGATCAGCCCCTCTTTATTCTCCAGATAATGATCAGTGGTATCTCTTCCGGCAATATACAGATTATTCTGCATCAGTCGCAGCTCTTCCTCCAGCTGTTCCAATGCCTCTTCCTCCTCTGCCAGAAGAAAAACCGGAGCCTGGCGGCGTACCAGAATCTTTAAAAATTCCCGTAAAAAAGCATTCTCTTCAATTTCCTTTGCCCGACTCTGGCTAACTCCTCCTGCTGCCTTAAGAATCTCCACATCTTCAAAGATACTCAGATCCATCTTCTGCCACCACTTCTGCTGTTCCCCGTCCTCTGAAGCCTCCAGAAGCTTTTTCGCCGAAACATAGGCAATGGTATTCAGTCCCCCCTGATCCAGATACTCCTCACTTTTTCTGAGTGCTTCCTTAAGTCCTATATTATTTAAGGATATGCCTAATAATTCCATGTTTTTTCATTTTCCCTTTCCGGAAAATTCCTTTTTCTTGTTACTATAGCAAAAAAGCTCCTGCTTTTCAATCTAAACCCCGCTTCGGTCCCCGCCGATATACATACTGTAGAAGTCCCGTTGCTTCTATATATAAAAGGAGCCGCTGTGCGGCAGGAAGAGGTGGGATATGGACATTGCTTCATTATCTGTGATCAGAGCTCAGAATATGAGCCTCACCCAGGTAGGAACTGCTATGCTGGACAAATCATTGGAAAACCTGGATTCCCTGGGACAGGGAATCGTGGAGATGCTGGATGCTGCTGCAATGGAGCGTTCGGTCAATCCCCATATCGGTTCCAATTTCGATATGCTGGTATAAAGCTGTTCCTGAGAGCCACAGGTCAAAACCTGTGGCTTTTTTTGTTTATTTTTAACAATTATTTTATATTTTTTTCATAAAAATAATGAAATCGTAATAACTTTAGTTGACAAAAGCCTTTAACCTATGATAGCCTAACGGCACGGAAAAATTGCACATATTATGGGGATATTTGTACTTTTTCCAAAACTATTAATTTTACCAAAGAAAGGAAAGGAGCTTTACATGGTTACATTTTTTATCGGACTTGCAATCCTGCTGGTAGGCGGATTCCTCTACAGCAAGCTTGCAGTTAATGTATTTGGTCCCGACGATCGTAAAACCCCTTGCTACACTAAGGCAGACGGAGTAGACTACGTTCCCATGCCTCTGTGGAAGAACTCATTGATCAACCTGCTGAACATTGCAGGTACCGGTCCTATCTTAGGACCCATCCAGGGTGTTCTTTTTGGCCCTATCGCTTTTATCACCATCCCTCTGGGAAATGTATTTGCAGGTGCTCTTCATGACTACTTTGCCAGTATGATCTGCCTTCGTGACGGCGGAACACAGATGCCTGAAATGGTACGCAGATACAGCAGCAAACAGGTATACGCTGTTTATCAGGTATTCGTAAGCTTACTGCTTCTTTTGGTAGGTGCGGTATTCATCTACACCCCCGGCGACCTGCTGGCCACCCAGATTTTTGGCTTTGACGGAAAGGCTACTTCTATTTCCACCTGGGTAATCTATGGTGCCATCTTCGTTTACTACCTGGTTGCCACCATATTCCCTATCGATACCATTATCGGAAAGATCTATCCTGTTTTCGGTCTGATTCTGTTATTCAGTGCTATCGGTGTATTCTTCGGTATGCTGATCAAGGGCTTTCCCTTACTTGAGATCTGGAGTGTCTGGGATTCTCCTCAGGCTTTCACCATAGTTGACGGAGTGACACAGCATTTCAGCTATGCCGACTACTTCAGTGCCAACAAGTTCCTGCCCTCCTTCTTTTTGACGGTTGCCTGCGGTCTGTTGTCCGGATTCCACTCCACCCAGACTGCCATCATCACCCGTACCATTAAGAGTGAGCATGAAGGCCGTATCACCTTCTACGGCATGATGATCGTAGAGGGCTTTATCGCAATGGTTTGGGCTGCTGCAGCCATGGGTGTTTATAACCTGGGACTTCAGGAAGCCAATGCCAGCCTTGCAACCGCTACCGTAGGTATCGTTTGCCGCCATATTCTTGGTCCTGTGGGCGGTGCCATTGCCATTATCGGTATTATTGTTCTTCCGATTACCTCCGGTGACACGGCTCTTCGAAGCCTGAGAATGGCTCTTACCGAGTCCTTCAAGATTGATCAGAGCACAGCCGGAAAACGTGTTGGTTTTGCTTCCATTATCTTTATCGCCGTAGCTGCGATTCTGGTATGGGCAAAGTTCAATGCCGGCGGCTTCAATATCTTATGGCGTTACTTCTCCTGGTCCAACCAGACTCTGGCTCTCTTCGCTTTCTTAGGTGTAGCGATCTGGATGTTCGAGAATAACAGGGCAAAATGGGTATGGATGGCTCTCGTTCCCGCTACTCTGTACTGCTTCTTTACCGTAAGCTTCATCATGAATGCAAAGATCGGGTTCAATTTACCCTGGGAGGCTGCTTACGTGATCGGTATTGCTGCTTCACTCATCTACTGTGTAGGCATCATTATCTGGGGCAAGAAGCGTGCTGCCAAAAAGGCTGCCATCGCTTAAAACAGCCCTTTAACAGTAAGCTTTAAGGGTCTGTATCAGCTATTTTGAACAGTTAAATATTAAATACAAAAGAGAGTGCCGTATATCAGCGACACTCTCTTTCCAAGTTTTAGGAGATGAAAATGAAACAAAAACTATATCTGGCTCTGCTGATCTGTCTCGCTGCTCTCTTCCTTACAGCCTGTGCCGAGGAAGAGCCTGAAATTCTGATTTCTGACACGATCACCAGAGACTCCCTCCAATTTGAGATACCGAAGGGATTCATTCTTAAAGAAGACAGATCCACCGAAACCGTTTTTTACTATGAAAGTGAATTGCATGAATTTTCCAAGGTTATCTATGAAAAGCTGGATAATGACGGTTCCTTTGAGAATCTGACTGCCGAAACCTCTGTTCATGCCATTAAGGAATACGCTAAGGAAACCTATCTGGCCAAAACCAGACCGGAGGTTGTCTTCGAAGAGCGTACGGAAATTAACGGCCATCCGGCTTATCAATATATTATTGCCTATAACCTGTACGATGCTCCCATGACCCACTCCCACTGCTATATTGAGGATGGGGAGGTTATCCATCATATCGAATATATCGGCGTGGAGGAAGAAGGCTATGACGCCAGCTTCGCTCTTTATTTTAATGAAATCCGGATGGACTAGGCTGTTCTTTCACTAATCGGAATCTATAACAAAAAAGAGGCCGTTACAAAATTCTTAAAAAAGAATTTTACAACAGCCTCATTTTCTTTTTATCTTAGTTTTCCATCATAAAGTTTACTAACTTGGTAATATCTTCAGGCTCGTAAGCAATGATCTCCAGCTCAGCAATCGTTCCATCGGAAAAAATCTTAGCCATGGATACATACTGGGAAAGCTTGGATTTCAGATTCAGTCTGTCACCTTCTCCGGTTACCAGCTCAACCTTTCCCTTACACTGATCAATTACCTTGAAAAATTTGTCTACGTCGTTAATGTTTTGTACTTTCATAAAAATCTCCTCCTTGCCGCTCTTTACGGCAAAACCACCTTCATGTGGTTTACTCTTTTTTCTTGTTTACGCCCAGATTATATCCTGTTTTTTTGGCAAGTGCAATAGCTTTTGCTTGTGGAAAAGTACAAAACTTTCAGTTCAAACGAATGGATTTTTCAGTAATTTCTATCTTTTTTTCTTTTAGAAGATGTCCCACAGCCTTCTTAAATTCATTTTTGCTCATTCCCATTTCCCGTCGGATCACCTCCGGATTAGCCTTATCATTGAAGGGCAGGCAGCCATCAAAGCTTTCGATCACCCGAAGAACTTTTTCAGCATCAATGGCAATCTGTACCTTTGTTTTCTCCTTAATGGACAGATCCAGCTTGCCATCCGCCTTCACGGCCGTTACCCTGGCCCTGATCCTGTCTCCCACCTTCAGTTCACCGAAAAATTCTTTTTTGGGGATGAGGCCGGAATAACAGTCATCTACAGCTACAAAGGCTCCGAAATTTTTACTGATTTCATAAACGATTCCCTCAACCTGATCGTTTTTCTGATATGGACTGTCCGTTCTCAGATGATGGTATACCTTCATGGTGGCACAGAGCCGTTCACTTTTATCTATATAGAGGGTGACCAGGCACTCATCTTGCTCCTTCACCTTTGCTGTCTGCTGGCGGAAGGGTAAAAGCAGATCTTTTTCCAGTCCCCAATCCAAAAAGGCTCCAATTTTTCCCGTTTCTGCTACCTTGAGCACCCTCACCTGATCCAGGGTAATCAGCGGTTTGTTCGTGGTGGCAATAAGACGGTCCTTAGAATCTTTGTATAAAAATACCTCTATCAGATCACCCACATTTTTATCCAAAGGAAGCTGTTTGGCCGGAAGCAGGACTCTTTCCTCCGGATTGCCCCCTATCGGATCCATTAGATATACGCCAAAATCTACTTTTTTAATAATCTTCAGTTCCTGGGTCTGTCCGAGTTTAAGCATGTGTGTTCCTTTCTGGTTGAAGAATGGTGACGGAGATTAAGGTTTTCTGTCTTATTTTTAACCGATAAGTATCATCTAACTATTCAGGACAGGCTCGAAAACTCTGCCACTAAATAGGGTTCCTTCTGCTCATCACAGAGGGTTATGATCGTTTTACTTCCATCAAGATACTGATAGGGGTAGATGATATCTCCCTGATGGGCCTGGGCCTTATATTCCGCCCGGAGCTGGTGTATTTCACAGTTATCCGGCAAAAATGATGCGGCTATGCGGATATACTGGCCGTTGTTGACGTGACCATTACAGTCCAGGTGATATCTTTGGATGGTCAGGGGCTCAAGGGGTGTTTCTTCACCGGTGATGGCTACCTTCCTGGGCGCATAGTCCATGGGGATTTTTTCCTCCAGGATATACTGAGACTGGATGTCCTCAGGAACCCGGCAGGGCCGCATGGTCTCACGGTTCAAAAGAGTCCACAGGGAGTTTGCTCTAACAAGGATTTCCTCCCGGCTGTTTTTCAGGTAAAAATTACGCAGCCCCATAAAGCCTCTGAACTCGTGAGGATGGGTGCAGACCTGAATATGTTCCCCGATAAGGGGAAGCTCATCGATCACGATCTGCCAATAGGACAGTACCCATACCAGCTTCCTCTCCTGAAGGGGAAGGATTCCCACCCCCAGATCCTCCGACTGAAAGGTGGAACAGTCCTGAAAATAATCTACAATAGCCTCCAGAGTAAGCCTTCCGGCCTGGTCGGTTTCACTGAATCTCACGCGGCTGTCAAAACTATACATTTTTTCCTCACTTTGCTGCTTTCTCGTCCCTGGGGCAGACAAAAACACAGTCCCCTGACTCCAGCTGCTTATCAATCATCTTTTTCGTAAATTTTTTAGCCTTATCCTTACACTTTCCACAGGCAGTACCTACTTTAGTACATTTTTTTACATCCTTAAAACAGCAGGCACCCTGCTCCAGTGCACAAATGATGTCTCCCTTAGTGATGTCATAACAGGGACAAATGACCTTCTTTTTATTCATTTTTACAGTACCAGACTGGGAGCGGAATAGGTTCTGGTGCCCAGTTCATTATCCAGCATATACAAACTCTTAGGATCATCTCCGAAAAGCTCATAACGTTTCAGCAGATTGTCTGCCGTATTTTCCTCTTCACCCTGTTCCTTTACGAACCAGTCCAAAAACTGGGTGGTGCGGTAGTCTTTTACACTCTGAGCAGCATCATAAATATCATGGATCAAACTGGTCACATACTGTTCATGCTTTAAGGTTTCTGCCAGAATTGTTTTAGCGTTGCTCTTATCTACCTCAGGCTTTTCAATGGCTTCCAATTCTACTGCCTCTCCATTATTCTGCAGATACTGAATAAACAGCATGGCATGGTCTCTCTCCTCCTGAGCCTGGATCTTGAACCAGTTGCCGAAGCCATCCAGTCCATGATCATAATAGAAATTAGAAAAATCCAGGTACAGGTAGGCAGAGTAAAATTCCTTATTTACCTGCTGATTTAAAAGTTCCACTACTTTTTTGTCCAACATAAATAAATCCCTCCATGTCTTGATTATATTCGCTTGCAGCATTTAAATAACTGATTTTGGAAAATCAGCGTGTTACCACTTTTATTTGTAAACACCGAAGAACTATATTGAATCCTGTTTTTATAATTCTTCCAGCATGGGTTTCAGCCACTCGCCCTCAAATTCCTCCATTTTTCCATTATCGCAGATACCTGCCAGAGCCGGATCAATGGGTAATTTGGCCACCAGATCGATGCCATGCTTTTCGGCAATGGTATCTACCTTACTTTCCCCAAAAACATTGATCCTTTTTCCACAGTCAGGACAGGCCAGATAACTCATATTTTCCACGATTCCCAGAATAGGAATATCCATCATCTCAGCCATATTTACCGCTTTTTCAGCGATCATCCCTACCAGCTCCTGAGGGGAAACTACGATAATAATCCCGTCTACCGGAATGGACTGGAATACGGTGAGGGCAACATCTCCGGTTCCCGGAGGCATATCGATGAACATATAATCCACATCTCCCCAGAATACCTCACTCCAGAACTGCTTGACCATGTTGCCGATGATGGGTCCCCGCCATACCACAGGGTCGGTTTCGTTTTTTACCATAAGATTCAGGGACATAACGGAAATTCCCTCTTTGGTCTTCACCGGATACAGCCCCTCACTGGTTCCTATTGCCGTTTCCTTCAGGCCAAAGGCTCTGGGAATGGAAGGTCCCGTAATATCCGCATCCAGAATGGCTGTGGACAGCCCCTTACGGTTAGCCAGCACGGCCAGCTGGGAGGTGACCATGCTCTTTCCTACTCCCCCTTTTCCGCTGACCACACCAATAACCTTCTTTACCCGGCTTCCCTCATGGAGGCTGGCCAGAAGGCTCTCCTTCGTTCTGTCGCTGCAGTTCTTACTGCAGCTCTCACATTTATGATTACATCCTTCGCTCATTTCATTCATCTCCTCATTCTGCTGCCTTGGCAGCTTTTTCACTATTTCTCTTATTCAGTACAACGAATCTGTCAGAAGTTTATTATTCCCTGTACTGGTACAACGAATATAGTATATCATCTTTTGGAAAATGAAGAAAGCCCCACCTTTCTGAGTGGAGCTCACATCTGAACCATTATCGTTTAAATTTGCTGTTTCATATCGTATCTATCCAAATAAAGAATTTTTGTCCACGTACTTAGTTAATAGACCGTGTTCACTGCAATAGTCTTTCAAATTATCATGAATATCCAGCGAACCTTTGTAACAGTTTCTCATTATCCAGATTAATTTTTGCTGATGTAGTTCTCTATTAAAATAATCATGTGTGATTTCATTTCTGAGTAACAACTCACGTAAGAGGATTTTCTCAGACTCCGTTTGATGAAATTCAAAAGTGTTATAACTATTTATACAGTACCGCAAGGAAGTGCCACCTTTATAACTTCCCTCTTCTTTTCGCATAAATATTACCAAGTCTTTAAACACCTGTGTGAAATCATTCAATTTCACCGTGACAATATCCATACAATCCAGCTGTTCATCTGCATTAGTACTTTCCATATATTTCTCACTTTTTTGAATAATTCTTTCTGCGCATATCTTTAGCAATTGAAGCATTTCGCTGATTTGCATGATATTCACCGGTTCTTTTTCTTCCTCGGGTGCTAAATTAAACTTTTTTAAAATATCTTCACTAAATTTCATACTGCCATCCTTGCCTTGTTCACTTCTAACTTCTCCTGACACCTTTTATAAAAGTCAACCAGCTCTTCCGGATAAAAATCCGTAAATTGAACCTGTGACTTTAGGGGGGCACAATAGATAGGAGCCTCCATTGAGATATCTATATAAAATATATCACTCTTAATCTTCTTATCTTTAAAATAAGTTTCCAGAAAGGATGATATATTTATATATAAATCAAAATCCTTTGAATATACTGCAATATCAACATCACTCTCACCTTCTATATATCTTGTAGTCAGATAACTACCAAAAACAAATACATTATATCCGGTTGAACCAAATTTTTTCTCTACTTCTTTTTGCAATTCAAGCAATCCATATAATCGAGAAATTGTGTTTTCTTCTTCTATTGTTCTCACATCACACCTCCTTTTCATCGTTATACCACTTTATTACATTTATTTTACTATATTTTATGGTATATATCCACTATCATCTGCCATAGCTTAACAATAGCTTCTCATCACCCGTTCAAAAATCCGATTATTTTGGAAGGCTCCACAGCCAAAAGCACCCAAGATCACTGCTTCATTTCCCCCTGCCAGAGCAATATCCAAAATTCTTCTCCACCGCTTTTCATGGAGGGCAAGCAACTCCCGATCGGTTACCCTGGCCGGTATATTTCCATCGCCCATATTCATTGCATTAGCGGGAATAAGGCACAAATTGGGAGCTGCAGTATCTGTTTTCATTACGATGATCTTCGGCGTATAAATACAGTCATCACTGTGGATCGGATTCCCTTCCAGAATCAGCTTCTGCTCTTTTCTTGAATGTTTTGATCCCTCTGCAAGATAGCTTATATTTTGGCATAATTTCTGTGTGTCCTGAAATATTTTTCTATTTTCTTTTCTTCCCACTTTTCTGTCCTCACGTCATTACACTGATTCCGATTATTTAAATCTTATCCTATCCCCCAAACAAAGCGGCACTGTAAATATCTTATCCTCTGCAATTCCGCCTAGAGTTTCTCCCTTTAGAATATACAAATAATCCAGTTTCTTATCTTCCAGTAACTTTCTTCCGGTTTTAGCTTCTTTATTTGTACTCTTCACTTCAATTCCATAGTTCTTATAATCAAGAAGACTTCTGACATAGAAATCCAATTCTCCGTTGATTTTCTCATACGTTCCAAACCATGGGGTGATTCCTGCTATTTCACCGGCACCTTCTATTCTACGTTTCAAAACAAGATATACAAAGTTCTCCGCCAACAATCCTTTGATTGTATCAAAGGGAGCTCCGGTTCTGCTTAAAAAGTAATGCGCAAGACCCATATCAAGGAAATAGTATCTGCTGTTTTCCTTAATTTCCTTATAATCACAATCTATAGCCTTGGAAGCATATCCTATGATATGTGATTCCTGAAGCCAGCCGATCGCATGATTAATCATCTTCTTTGTAATACGTCCACTTTCTTCCTGATAAGCAATCTTACTCAGTTCTGTTACCAGATCTCTGATACCTTGTTTTTCACGAAGCATAAGTAATGCAATGGCATTAAACAGTTTCTGAAAGATATTCATATCAATAACATCCTCAAAATATCTCTTTGATTCGTTAGCAAAAATATCGATCAAATTGCCTATCTTCTCATAACATTTATCCAGATCTTTTTGTTTGGCATAACACGTTACCACAGCAGGATAACCACCTATTTTCTGATAAATCTCATAGTAATCCATCAATTTCTCATAGTCTTCTTTTTGACCTTTTCCATAGAGATCTATATTCTCATATAGCTCACGCTCATCAAAAACATCCAGGAATTCATCGAATGTTAAGGTTTCCATAATCATATGGTCCAGGTCCCCTGCCGGAAGAAAGAACGCTGGATTTATTAATCTTCCTAAATAGCTTCCAGTTACAATGACATATGACTGAAATTCTCTGGCTAATGTCCGAATCTGATTATAAACCTCGGCTGACTCCTGAATCTCATCTATGATGATTACCGTGTCCTTATCATCAACAAATGATGGATCAAACAATTCCAGAGCCTTTTTTAAAGGCTCTTCTATCCTCGGTTGTCCCGGTTCCCACTCATTCGTTACAGCCAGACATTTCAAAAAATTTTCTCCTGATTTCTCAGCCATGCTGATATAAACCATTCTTTTAAAGTTTTCTTTTCCAAACTTTTTCAGAATATATGTCTTTCCTACTTGCCTGGCACCTTTTATCTCCAAAACATTTCCGGTATCCTGTTTTTTCCACTCAAGTAATTTCGTATAAATACTTCTTCTCAGTTCCATACACAAACCTCTCCGTCTGTTTGAAATCTCCGAAACACAAAAGAACTATATGCATTCTTTTATTATCTAAAGAATGCATATAGTATAGCATTATTACCTCATTTCTTCTACTGTTCTTTTTGTTGTAATATAAAATATAGAGCAGGAAATTCTATATTCACCTGCTCCATACAACCATATTATCATTATTTGTTTATCGAAAGTTCTACAATATTCAAATCTTCTTCTGAAGCAACCAGTGTTTCCTTTGCGCGTTCCATACGGTATTTTGCCAATTCTTTTATGCTGCCTTCCACAATACGACACCTTCCTTCTTTTCTCTTTCATCCCAATATAC
This sequence comes from Lachnospiraceae bacterium, assembly GCA_017439665.1. Classification (GTDB taxonomy): domain Bacteria; phylum Bacillota; class Clostridia; order Lachnospirales; family Lachnospiraceae; genus SFDP01. The sequence goes on along the minus strand of JAFSIS010000070.1, from coordinate 80,124 downwards.
CTTTAAGCATAAGGCTGTATCATCATCTGCTGTCGGTCCGATTACCAAATCATAATCATGAGGCATTCCACCCTGTTCTCTGCACATCAATACAAAATCCAACCACTCTGTATCTGCATTCTCGAAAAATTTTACTGAAAGTGTATTTAACAACTCTTTTGATAAAACTACTTCATAAAGCTTCTCATAAAAATCCTTTTCCTGTTTGCCCCTGCTTCGTCTTACCACTTCTTTATATTTCTTATGCATCATTCCAACCGCTTGTTTTTTAGAAATAGCCATATAAAAGCCTTTTCCAAAATCTTTTCTTCCATGTCCCAGACCCACATCAACATGGGATATTTCAGAAACCGTACCATGATACAAAATAGTTCTAATTTTGTAATACATATTGTTCAACTTCCTCAACTATCTCATCTTCTGTCAAACTATCAAATATATCCGGACATTCAGCAACGTAATTTAAAACAGCATACTTACTATCGAATTCCAGAAAATCTTCTGGTGTCATTCCATGTTTTTTGCAATATGTTTCCGTTACCAGATACATGAGAAAAATCGTATTATTTAATCTTTTTTCCGACATAACCCACCTAACTTTCTCGTTTACTTATCTTCTATAGAATTATATCATTTCCCTTTAATTGTTACTATCAAATTTCTTCTCTTTATCTGTAAAAGTTTTTAACAAGTCCATTTAATTACACGGTTACGTTGTCCAGCCCTTTAACCAAACCCATTTCAGAGCCGGGCTTACTACGGCTTCTGCTAACTTCTCACGATGTAAACCTTGGGAGTCGCTATGAGGTTCGTCGGCAACTACGTCCCTTGTGGACTTCCACCGCAGACTGACGGCATGCCCGCCATACACAAAAACCCCACCAGTTTTCACTGATGGGATTCATCAAGCAGGGCTACAAGGATTCGAACCTTGAAGTGACAGAGCCAGAGTCCGTAATGCGGCACCCTATTTTGCCTGTATTTATCGGATATTTTCAATGGTGAGTTGGGAAATTGACCTATGGATTGACCTATCAGGTTAAATATCATTATTTTCCCTTCAATTAATACATAAAACATGTTATCGGTTTAACTTTTTCATTCGCTTAATAATTGCTTGCCAGTACATCCTGTCTTTCAATACCCTAATAACCGCCACCGTTGCCTCTTCCACCACAAAGAATATCAAATATGTACTATATGGTTTATAATATACCTCTAGTCCTTCTATCAAAAAACCTGTCTTTTCATATCCTTCTGCAAAAGGATCTAACTCTTTAATTGCTTTTTTGATTTTCTTTGAAAAGTTTTCTGCATATTCTCTATATTTAAAATTTTTTAAAATGTAACTTTTATTATCTTTAATATCTTGAACAGCATCTTTTGATAAGAAAATCTTATACTTCTTTGGTTTGTCCATATTATAGTTTAAACTTTATCGATTTCCTCCCATGCTTCTTTAATTGTATATACTTCACCATCTTTCATGCTCTGTACCCCTTTTGCAAGTTTCTCATAAAGAGCATTGAAGGCATCTTGCTCTGTGTACCCATAATTTGTATTGTTTACTACTGCTTCATCCTTCACTACCAATGGCGTCATAGTATCACTTCCCTTCCTTAATATAAGTATCCCTTTACTTATCTTTTATAGAATTATATCATTTTCCTTTAGTTGTTACTATCAAATTTCTTCTTTTCATCCATAAAAGTTTTTCTTAACAAGTCTATTTTATTGGCAAAAATATAGAGCAGATGATTCTAAGTTCACCTGCTCTATACAACCTTATTATCCATCATTTTTTTTCGGAAGTTCTGCAATGTGCTTGGTCTTTTCTCCAAGCTTTACTTTCTTTCTGATAGCAATATAATATTTTTCAGTGGTACTTACCAAGTCCCCAATATACGCAGCTATACCTTCAAGCCTTGCACCCTCCTCATACATTTGACTTTTTTCGATTTATCAAAATCAGAGATTTATCCTAAAACAGTGCTAATTTCTTCTTTTTTGATCACACTGTTTCTGTAACCAATTCTTAATTCATCTACTTTAAGAAACTATCATCATCTTCAAATAATGTTACCCATGCAATCACAGAGTTTGCATCCAAAACAACTCCGCCCATTCAAACCTTTTGCAAATTTTCCTCCAAAATCATAATATATATCTACAGGCACAGCTTCTACGATAACGCTAGCAATATCAATCTTCAGCCATGCAAAAAATAGCCAGTAAAAAAGGAACATCCTGCTCACCGCAGGACATTCCCTATACTATTTAATCTCCCATCAAATATTTTGCTGGATCCACTTTTACATTGACCTATGGATTGACCTATCAGAGTTTATATTCCTCAGTTTCTATGCAATTTTAATTACTGCTTCAATACATTCATCACAACTTTGATTCATATCCACGTTCACAATATGACAAGAAATAACTCTTCCTTCTTCCATAAGCCGGACAAATGCTTCTGCATAATATCTGGGAACATATCCTAGTGTAACAGTTTTAAATTAACTACACCATATCACATGTCTATCTTCCCAATAGTACAGGACAAAATGTATATGTGAATGGTGCAGTTATTTAGAAACCGTTACACTAGTATCTCAGCTTTATCGTTCTCTACACAAATTGCATTATGGTCAAATACATTCTCTTTCTCCCTTTTGAGAAAAACTTCATCACCTCGAGTAACATCAATTGCGTCTGCACAATCAACACCCTCACAGCCTAGATAATGTCTGACCCCCGCCAAATAAAAGTTCTTTTCAAAAGCTTTGTCAAAATTTAAAATTGGGTCAATAAAATATAAACTGTCAATCGGCAATTTAGCACCACTCATCTTCAAGAGTTCATACGCATCAAATTTTCCCAAACCATATTTTTTTAAGATTTTATCAATATCTTTTCTCTTACGATCTGGTAAACGACTTGCAAATACAGGGAATAAGTCATTGCATGTATAGATTTTTTCAGGATTTTCAAAGGATACAAGCGGTTTGAATCCGGCTTCTATTGCATCTTCATACTCTTTACAATATTGAAATTCATATTGACCATTCTTTGTAAGCTGCCCGACAATATACTGTTTTCCATTTACATTCGACTTCCAAATCAAATATAAATAGTCTTTTCCGTCTTTAATCGACATCCAACTCCTCCTTCCCGAAATAAACTTCTTCCATCTTTTCTATTTTCCATAACAAATACTTCTGAATCAATGATTTTTTATCCTCTGACAATCCGTTACTCAAATATTTTCTTAATATATCAGAAATATTTGACTCTATAAGTAATACACTTGCTTTTTCTACAAACTGGTATGTTTCTTTATAGTAATTACTTTTTATATACTTTAGCACTTCAAGATGTGTTGGTTTATAGTATAGCATCATCTTCCAACTTCTACTACACCATTATCATTCTTTATGTGCTGAAAGCAAATGAAATCCATCCATCTGCCCTCCCCTGTGGGCAGATTTCGGTTGATCTTAATATTTCCTCTCACAACAATTTTGATATGAGGATATTTTTGATGTACTGACAGAAGCCGAGGACTGTGAATGGGACTGGGCTCTGTATCCGCCTGAAATTTATTTTCATGATGTACCATACACAGGTGGGGATATCGTGGTAGACCGAAAACTGCTCGACCAGTGTGATATTGCACTTTATATGATGGAACACTATGATTTTACAGGCACCTTAAAACTCTCGGACAGTAGTATCGATATCTGTGGACAGGTTGAAATAGATGGGGAGGTTTTACCACTTATCATAAGTGTAAAGAGAAGAGAGTAAGCTTTTCTAAAATCCTTATGGTAATTTTTTCCTAAACATAAACTAATTTAACCTTTTTACCCACCAAAAAACCCCACCAGCTTTCACTGATGGGGTTTTATTAGCAGGGCTACAAGGATTCGAACCTTGAGATGACGGAGTCAGAGTCCGTTGCCTTACCGTTTGGCGATAGCCCTATATTCAATTTGCCACTTGGCACTTGAATATCTTACTACATTCCAAACAATAATGCAAGCCCTTTTTTAAACTTTTTAAATTTCTAAATCTCAAACAACAGATCCGCATAGGTAGGGAAGGGCCAGATTCGCTTATCCACCAGCATTTCCAGCTTGTCGGCAGGAATACGCAGATTTTCCATACACTTCATCACCACTTCTTTGTAGAAGGAAGCCTGTTCTTTTCCTCTGGGCAGGGAAACCGCCTTAACCTCGGCTTCCTTCAGGGCAGCCAGAGCATCCCTGGTTTCTTTAAGGAGATTGCTGACCTCCACCAGAAGTTCCTTTTGTACCACCGCCTCGGCTCCTGCCTGAGATACTGCGATGACGGTATCTGCAAGGGTCTTGGTATAATTTGTCACGGCAGGAATGATCTGCTTGGAGGCCATTTCGATCATGGTCAGGGCCTCAATATGAATGGTTTTGGCATAGGTTTCGTATAATACCTCCTGACGGCTTAAGAGCTCTGCCCTGGTAAAAATACCGAAGCGCTCAAACAGCTTCACCGATTTGTCCGTGGTCAGGCTTTCTATCGACTCCACCATGGAACTGATGTTGGGCAGTCCACGCCTTTCGGCCTCTTTTACCCATTCCTCGGAGTAACCGTCACCATTGAAAATAATGCGTTGGTGCTTAGTCATGTATTCCTTGATCAGATCATGGACTTCCCTCTCGAAGTCCTCTGCTCCTTCCAGACGGTCCGCCGCCTCACAGAAGGCTTCCGCTACGATGGCATTTAAAATGGTATTAGGGCTTCCGATGGAATCGGAGCTTCCCACCATACGAAATTCAAACTTATTTCCGGTAAAGGCAAAGGGTGAGGTTCTGTTTCTGTCGGTAGCATCCTTTTCGAAATCGGGGATGGTGGAAACACCGGTCTTCATCACATCTCCCTCGATCAGGTTGGAGGCCACACCGGTTTCCACCAGCTGGCTCACCACATCCTCCAGCTGCTCTCCCAGAAAAATAGAGATGATAGCCGGCGGGGCTTCATTGGCTCCCAGACGATGATCATTTCCCACGTCTGCCGCACTCTGTCTGAGCAGATCTGCATGAGTATCCACGGCCTTCATGATACAGGCCAGAACCAACAGAAACTGAATATTTTCATTGGGTGTTTCACCGGGATCCAGAAGGTTCATTCCATTGTCCGTGGTAATGGACCAGTTATTGTGCTTACCGGAACCATTTACACCGGCAAAGGGTTTTTCATGTAAAAGGCAGCGCAGCCCATGGTATGCGGCCACACGCTTCATCGTTTCCATAACGATCTGGTTGTGGTCTGCCGCAATATTTGCCGTCTCATAAATGGGTGCCAGCTCATGCTGGGCAGGGGCAGCCTCATTGTGCTGGGTCTTTGCCGTCACACCCAGCTTCCACAGCTCCTCATTCAGATCCCGCATATAGGCCCCAATCCGCTCACGGATTACCCCAAAGTAATGGTCCTCCAGCTCCTGTCCCTTGGGTGCCGGTGCACCAAAAAGGGTCCTTCCTGCAAACAGCAGATCTTCGCGGAGAAGGGCTTTTTTCTGATCCACCAGAAAATACTCCTGCTCCGCTCCCACCGAAGGGGTTACCCGCTTCGCTTCTTTATTGCCAAATAAATGTACGATCCTCAAGGCCTGTTCACTGATGGCTTCCATAGAACGCAGCAGAGGTGTCTTTTTGTCCAAAGCCTCTCCCGTATAGGAGCAGAAAGCAGTAGGCACGCACAGAATGGGACCCGTAGCTGCTTCCTTGATAAACGCCGGTGAAGTGATATCCCAGGCCGTATAACCTCTGGCTTCAAAGGTGGTTCTTAAGCCTCCGGAAGGAAAAGATGAGGCATCCGGTTCACCCTTGATCAGCTCTTTTCCGGAAAACTCCATCAGCATTTTTCCCTCTTCATCAGGATGGGTAATGAAGGAATCGTGTTTTTCTGCTGTAATTCCCGTCAATGGCTGGAACCAGTGGGAAAAATGGGTAGCTCCCTTCTCCACCGCCCAGTCCTTCATGGCCTTGGCTACGATGTCTGCCGTCTCCAGGGAAAGCTCCTCCCCCTTCTCAATCACCCGCTTTACCTCTTTATAGGCATCTCTGGGCAGACGTTCCTTCATCTTGTTCATGGTAAAGACATTTTCACCAAAAATCTTTTCCACATTGATCAGCTCGCTCATTTTTCCTCTCATTCTGCTGCCTTAGCAGCCCTTTAACCCCATGGATTTCATGCATTACACAAAACCCACTTCTTCATTTGCTCTTCTCAAATACCTCTATATCATCATATCCAGCTTGAGAGTTTACTGTCTCTTCCCCTGCACCCGTAAAATATCATAGGGGTCTGCCTGGGCATCCAGATCCAGATACAACACCTGCTTGGGATGAGGGGCAGATTCCACCTCTTCTCCATCTTCATTGTAAATTGCCCGCACAGTGGTTTCCACGTTTCTTCCGTCAGGCTTCATCAGCTCGATCACATCCTGCCTGGAAAACTTGTTCCTCTGTTCGATCCGGGCATAACCTCTGTCATCAATCCCTCCGATGATTCCCAGATAAATATATTCATTTACATAGGTATTACTGTCATAGATCTGGCTGTTTTCATCGGTTTTTCCGAAATAAAAACCGGTGGTAAACTGACGATAGGTACACTTACCGATTTCTGCCTTATACCATTCCATATTGGCACGGTATTTTTCTTCCGATTCCCTGTAGTCATCCAGGGCCTTGCGATAGGTACGGGCCACTGTGGCTACATAAAGAGCCGTCTTCATTCTTCCCTCAATTTTCAGGCTGTCGATTCCTGCAGCCAGCATCTCGGGAATATATTCGATCATACACAGATCCTTGGAATTAAAGATATATGTACCCTGCTCATCCTCATATACGGGCATATATTCTCCCGGACGCTTTTCCTCCACGATGGAGTATTTCCAACGGCAGGCATGGGTACATTCTCCCCGGTTGGCATCTCGGCCGGTCATATAATTGCTTAACAGGCATCTTCCCGAATAAGCCATACACATCGCTCCATGAATGAAGCTTTCAATTTCCATATCCTCCGGAATATGATCCCGGATTTCCCGGATTTCCTTTAGAGACAGCTCCCTGGCAGAAACCACCCGTTTAGCTCCCTGCTTATACCAGAAATCATAGGTCAGATAATTGGTATTGTTGGCCTGGGTGGAGATGTGCAGCTCCATATCCGGACAGTTTTCTTTTGCCAGCATAAACATTCCCGGATCGGAAATAATCAGCGCATCCGGCCCGATTTCCCGTAATTTACGAAAATACTCTGCTGCTTCCTCCAGATCATAATTATGGGCAGAAATATTTGTAGTTACATAGACCTTCACTCCATGGTCATGGGCAAATGCAATGCCTTCCTGCATTTCCTCAGGCCCGAAATTTTTTGCCTTAGCACGAAGGCCAAAGGCCTCCCCACCTATATATACCGCATCCGCGCCAAAGATCACTGCCGTTTTCAGCACCTCCAGGCTGCTGGCCGGTATCAATAGTTCTGTTTTTTTCATTTTAATCTCCATGCATATCGCAAGTTTTACTTGCGATACTGCCTAAATACGAAAGTGAAAAATCTTTGATTTTTCACCGTGTCACTTTCCTAAAGCTTCACACTTACCGTTACACCGTCTCCCACCGGCAAAATATCGGTTACAAGCTGCGGATGGTGCTTTAATGTATATAAATAATCCCGCATTCTGGCATGAATGGTTCTGTTCCTTCTGGTTACGGCAAAACGGGATTCTATCAACTCTCCCTCCTGCAGCACATTGTCAGAAACCAGAAGCCCTCCTTTTTCCAGAAGGCGAAAAACTTCCGGCAGAAAATGGATGTACTGCCCCTTGGCAGCATCCATGAAAATAAAGTCATAAGGGCCTTCCAGCTCCTTTAATATCTCCATGGCATCCCCCTCTAACAGAGTGATCTGCTTTTCTTTTCCTGCCCGAAGAAAATTTTCCTTTGCCACCGGAATCCGTTTTTCGTATTTTTCAATAGTAGTGATATGACAGCTCTCAGGCACATATTCACTCATCAGAAGGGCAGAAAAACCGATGGCGGTTCCTACCTCCAGAATCCTTTCAGGACGCTTCACAGTTAAAAGAAGCTTTAACAGACTCTGCATTGCGGGCCGGATAATGGGAACCTGTTCGTTTTTGGCTCTTTTTTCCAACTCCTGTAAAAAAGCACCGTTTCCGGTATCAAAGGAATCAATGAAAGTGGCCATTCTCGCATTGATGATCATGAGTCGCCTTCTTCACTTTCTGCTTCTTCCAGGCTTTCCTCTTCCAGCGTTTCCGACGGAACGGCTCCCTCCAACAGTTCTATATCCGACTGACCTTCTGCCAATATTTCCATCATCTCATGGGTGGTCATTGAGGTAGAAAGCTCATAGCTTCCACCCTGCAGCTTATCCTTATATTCGGAAAGCATCTCCTGAATAACAAACAAACGGGCCTCCCGGATAAGTCCTTTCTTTTCCAGCTCCTCACCAATTTCTCTGGCTGTACTTCCTTCCGCAATGGTCACCCGGATAGTTCTCCCACTTCCGGTAGTTATGGGTGGCTCATTAAATACTCTCTGCCCATAATCATAGGCAGTGATAGAACCTTTGTATACCAACATGATGATGATAACCGCAAGTACCACCTTAAACGCAGAGGCAAATATAGATACTACTATTTCCTTTGAATTCATGTTTTCTCTCCCGTTGCTTACACTTTACGACTGCTCTATATCAATATCGACAATATCCGAAATGGCTGCATTGATCTCCTGGATTCTGCGGCAGATTTCCAGCTCTGCCGCCAGATAATCCCGGACGATGGGTTCCTCTTCAAAATTCTTGTACTCTGTTTCAAATTCATCGATTTTTTCAAACAGATCATCACCTTCATAATGCTGAAATTCAAACCGTCGTTTTCGAAATTCATTGATCCGTTCTGCCAGTCCGGGATATCGTTTTACCCGTGCCTTCTGGTACTCATAATCCTTGTAGGCCTCACTTTCCTTCAGTACATTCAGAAATTCCTCCAAAGCCTGCTTTATTTCCATAGAAATCAAACTCCTTACACTTCCAAAATAATAGGCAGAATCATAGGACGCCTTTTAGTTTTCTTCCAAAGGAAGTCTCCCAGAACATCTTTAATTCCTGATTTAATTTTCCCCCAATCAGAAATTCCTTTGTCCAGATAGCCTTCAATTGTATCGTACATCAGATTTCTTGCTTCCTCCAACAGTTCATCGGATTCCCTTACGTACACAAAGCCCCGGGATACGATATCCGGACCGGAAACCAGATAGTTGCTTTCTCCATCCAGACCCAGTACCACGATCATGATTCCATCCTCTGCCAGATGCTGGCGATCTCTTAAAACGATATTTCCTACATCACCTACTCCCAGGCCGTCGACCAGGATATCTCCCACCGGCACTTTTCCGGCCACTCTGGCCTTTTCTGCATTCAGCTCCAACACTTCTCCGGAAGAAATAATGAATATATTCTCCTTAGGTATACCCAGGTCCATTGCCAGTCTCGCATGGGCTTTCAGATGCTTGTATTCTCCATGAACAGGGATAGCATACTGAGGCTTAACCAGGGAATAGATCAACTTGATCTCCTCCTGACAGGCATGGCCGGATACGTGTGTATCCTGGAAGATCACCTCTGCTCCCAGACGGGTCAGGTCGTTGATCACTCTGGTAACTGCTTTTTCATTTCCGGGAATGGGACTGGAGGAAAAGATGATCGTATCCTTCGGCCCGATGGAGATCTTACGGTGCATATTGCTGGCCATACGGCTTAAGGCCGCCATGCTTTCTCCCTGGCTTCCTGTTGTAATCACCACCGTTTTTTCATCCGGATAATTCTTCAGCTGTTCAATGGGAATCAAGGTATTGTCGGGAATCTGGATACAGCCCAGCTTGGATGCCGTTTCGATTACATTGACCATACTCCTTCCTTCCACCACTACCTTACGGCCATATTTATAGGCAGAATTAATGATCTGCTGTACCCTGTCTACATTGGAGGCAAAGGTGGCAATAATAATCCGGGTATTGGTGTGCTGGGCAAAGATCGTATCGAAGGTTCTGCCCAGGGTTCTTTCCGAAGCCGTGAATCCGGGGCGCTCCGCATTGGTACTGTCACACATCAGAGCCAGAACACCTTTTTTCCCCAGCTCTGCAAAACGCTGCAGATCGATGGCATCACCGAATACCGGCGTATAGTCCACCTTAAAGTCACCGGTGTGGATGACCACACCTGCCGGAGAATAAATGGCCAGGGCAGCTGCATCTACAATACTGTGGTTGGTCTTGATAAATTCAATCCGAAATTCTCCCAGATTGATGGTCTGTCCGAATTTCACCACCTTACGCTTAACCTGGTTCAACAGATTGTGTTCTCTTAACTTATTTTCGATCAGACCCATGGTCAGACGGGTCGCATATAAGGGCACGTTCAGCTGCTTTAAGATATAAGGAAGGGCGCCGATATGATCTTCATGTCCATGGGTAAAAACGAACCCCTTTACCTTATCCGCATTATTCAATAAATAGGTAATATCCGGTATTACCAGATCGATTCCCAGCATATCGTCTGCCGGGAAGCAAAGTCCGCAGTCTACTACAATAATACTGTCTCCGCTTTCAAAGGCAGTGATATTCATACCAATCTGCTCCAGTCCTCCCAAGGGAATAACCTTCAGTTTGGCATCTGTATTCATTTCTTTTTTCTTTCTCAATTTCATTCCTCCTGTTTAAATTTTCCGCACATAACAACAAGGCCTCTCACAGAAGCCTTCGTCAATTTATATCTATTGTGCTGTTTTCTGCCATTGCTCTATACAAGCCTGACATCCTCCAGCAAATCTTCAAATATACCTGCCAATGCCTCCAGCTTAGTCTCATCGGAGACGATGGTATATATACTTTCTGTATCCTCAGGTTTGGAGTTATCCTCTAAAATAAGAGCCTCTCCATCCTCTTCTTCGGAATCAGTGACCAAAAGGTAGTCTACTCCCGCCACCCTGGTCTGTTCCAGTACAAAAAAGTCCACGGGTTCCTCCCCGTCAGGACAAAATCTGATCTTTTCCAGCTTCATAATTATCTCCATGCCTGTCGCAGGCTGCACCTGCAATCATGCCCAAATCAATAAGTGTTTCTTAGGGCTGATTCTTCCGGTAATCCAGATATCCCTGCAGGATCAGTACTGCTGCCAGCTTATCAATCTGCTCTTTACGTTCTTCACGGCGCAGTCCGCCCTCGATCATCACCTTTTCAGCTTCTACCGTAGTCAGCCGTTCGTCTCTGAAAATCACAGGAAGTCCCGTCCGTCTCTCCAGGTGCTCTTTAAACTCCTCAGTTTTCTGCACTCTTTCTCCCAGTGTATCATTCATATGCTTGGGATATCCCAGTACGATCTCTTCCACTTCGTATTCCAGGATCAATTCCTCGATCCTTGCCAATGTTTTTCTCAGCTTATTTTCTTCTTTTCTTCGAATAATTTCTATTCCCTGGGCCGTAAGGAATAAAGGGTCGCTGATTGCCACCCCTACCGTTTTTGAACCAAAATCCAAACCCATTATCCGCATAATGTTCTACTCCGTCAACCGATCATTATAACCAGTGATCATTCTTAATATACTCTTTCAGCAGCTCTTCTACCAGCTCGTCCCGCTCAATTTTCATGATCAGGCTTCTGGCATTCTTATAGCTGGTAATATAGGTCGGATCACCGGACATAATATATCCTACGATCTGGTTCACAGGATTATATCCTTTTTCTGTCAGCGCTTCATAGACGGCTGAAAGGATCATCTTTACCCCCGTCTCCGGTTCCACTTCCACCTTGAAATACTGTGTATTGCCCAAATCCTGCATAGCTTCCTCATTTCTGCCGCCGCGGCGACATCCTTTTCTCCACTTTTGTTTTCTCTTCCATATCGTTTTTGTATTTCCATACGGAACAGTCTTATCTTACCGCAAAACACCGGAAAATTCAATCTTCGTTTACGGATTCCAGGAATAAATATTCTCAATTCAAAAGGCTTGACGCCATTCCTCTCACCATTTTATTGGCATGATCTGTCTCATCCCTGACCGCCACCTTAATATAAGTGGAAGTAAGGCCCGTCTGATAGATTCTCCCGTCAATCTCCTTTGTCTCTTCGATCAGAGCCGTAACCTCTTTTCCCAAAAATCTCTTACGATATTCCTCAGAATGCTTTTCTGCCATTTCCAAAAGAATGTTGCTTCTTTCTGCCTTTATGCGTTCATCGATCTGATCCTTTCTGGCAGCTGCAGCCGTTCCCTGGCGTTTGGAAAACTTGAATACATGCATATCATAAAACTGGATTTCCTTTAAAAAAGCACAGGTTATGGCAAATTCCTCCTCAGTCTCTCCCGGAAAGCCTACGATCACATCCGTAGTAATAGCCGGCACATCAAAGGTTTTTCGTAAAAGCTCCACCGTAGCCCGGAATTCCTGAATAGTGTAATGGCGGTTCATCCGCTTCAGTGTTTCATCACAGCCGCTCTGCAGGGAAAGGTGGAAATGGGGACAGAGCTTGTCCACCGCTTTCAGCCTTTCTGCAAAAGCAGGTGTAACGATCCTTGGTTCCAAAGAACCCAGGCGGATTCTTTGGATTCCTTCTATTTGATTGATCTCTTCCAAAACTTCAAGCAAATAACCCCGTTCATAGGTCCTTGCCTTCAGTTCTTCTGTGGCCAGGTAATCACCGAATTTTTCCTGCTGAAAATCCAGTCCGTAGCTGCTCAAATGGATTCCCGTAATGACCACCTCGCGATAACCGGCCTGGGCCAGTCCCTTTACTTCCTTCAGGATATCCGAAAGCTTCCTGCTTCTCACCCTCCCCCTGGCAAAGGGAATGATGCAGTAAGAACAGAACTGGTTGCAGCCATCCTGAATTTTGATATAGGCTCTGGTATGCTCACCGGTATGGGTCAGGGTCATTTCCTCATATTCCTGGTCTCCACTGTTCAGATCAACGAGGGTGGTATCTCCCAGGGTTTTATCTACTGTCCTTCCCTCAGCCCTATCCTCTTCTATAGCTTTATCCGCATCTCCTTCTGCCAGCTCCCCTTTCTGTCGAAGATACTCCTCCAGCAGAGTTACAATATCCTTTTTCCGGTTATTTCCAATTGCCAGATCGATACAGGGATCCTTTTTTACTTCTTCGGTTCCTGTCTGTACATAGCAGCCTACGGCTACCACTACCGCCTTTGGGTTCATTTTTTTAGCTTTGTGGAGCATCTGACGGCTCTTTCGATCCGCAATATTGGTTACGGTACAGGTGTTGATGATATAAATATCTGCTCCGGGAGCAAAAGGCACAATTTTATAGCCCTTTTCCTCCAGTTTTTCCTGCATAACTTCAATTTCATAGGAGTTTACCTTGCATCCCAGATTGTGAAGTGCCACATTTCTTCTTGTATTTTTCACGTTTTTTGTTTCCTTTTATTATTGACTTTTAAGATTTAGCCCATTACTATTAGTATGATAAAGCTATGAAAAATATTAAGGAGGATAATTAAGATGAAAACAGTACAGATTTCTTTAAATTCCATTGATAAGGTAAAATCTTTCGTAAACGACATTACCAAATTCGATTGTGATTTCGATTTAGTATCCGGAAGATATGTTATTGATGCGAAATCCATCATGGGTATTTTCAGTCTGGATTTATCCAAGCCCATCGACTTAAATATCCACGCTGAAGAGAATCTTGATGCCGTTATGGAAGTATTAAAAGCTTACATCGTTTAAGCCCCTTTGATCCAATAAACATATCTGATAAAATAATGCTGCTGCCTTAAGAGCCGAAAATACTCTTAAGGCAGCTTTTTATTAGAGAAACGCCTTAATCTGCATTTCCTTAGATTCAATCTTATTTTCAGTCTTCGGGACGAACGATCAGAAGCTCCTTAGTGGAAAGTGCTGTTTCCAGAAGCCCTTCGATCACTCCCGTCAAATTTTCCTCATGCCGCTTAATATACTCCAGATTGGGCTTGGTCACCGGATGCTTTGCCACAAAAATAGTACAGCAGTCCTCATAGGGCTGAATAGAAGTCTCATAGGTGCCGATCTTTTCAGAAATCTCTACAATTTCCTGTTTATCCAGACCGATACAGGGTCTGTACACCGGTAAAGTACATACCTCATTGGTAGCATATAGAGAATGCATGGTCTGAGAGGCCACCTGACCGATACTCTCTCCCGTAATCAGGCCCAGACATTCTGTATCCCGGGCAATTTTTTCTGCAATCTTCATCATATAACGGCGCATAATGATGGTCAACTCCTCATGAGGACATTTCTCATAGATGGCAAGCTGAATATCCGTAAAATTCACCACATGCAGATAAATAGGGCCACTGTAACGGGAAACCTGTCTTGCCAGATCCACCACCTTCTGTTTCGCACGCTCACTGGTATAGGGAGGTGCATGGAAATATACCGCATCGATCTTTACGCCACGTTTACTGATCATATAGCCGGCAACAGGGGAATCGATTCCGCCGGAAAGCAGCAGCATGGCCTTTCCATTGGTTCCCACCGGCATTCCGCAGGGTCCGGGAATGATCCGGGAGTAAATATAGATCTTCTCCCTGATCTCCACATAGAGATTAATATCAGGCTCATGTACATCCACCGACAGCTGAGGAAAAGCATCCAGCAGAACTCCACCGATCTCCCGGTTCAACTCCATGGTATCCAAAGGATAATTCTTTCTGGCCCTTCTGGCTACCACCTTGAAGGTCTTATTTTTGTCCGGATAAACCCGATCCATGTAGTCCACAATGGTTTTAGACAGCTGTTCAAAACCCTCATCTTCCACATAAACCACAGGGCAGATACCGGAAATCCCGAAAACCGTCTGCAGGTTTTCCACCGTTTCCTCAAAATCAAACTCTCCTACGGCGTCCACATATATCCTGCCCTGTGCCTTACGGATCTTAAACTCTCCCTCACAGCGTTTCAAGGCATATTTGATCTGCTGCACCAGAGCATCCTCAAATAAATATCTGTTTTTTCCCTTTACACCAATTTCGGCATACTTAATCAAAAAAGCGGTAAACATATTCTGACTCCATCTGTCACCGAAGGTGACCTTTTAATCTTCGGATCTTCATCCCTTTTCACAAAGTCCCTGTGAAAAAATCCCACATCCTTAGCGTCTCGTATACTTTCGAAGCATGGGGATTATATCATACAATACCTGCAATGTATAGTCGATTTCTTATTTTGTGGTAAAAAGAGAAAGGCTGAAACGCAAAGTGGAGTCCAGCAAAGCCTTCTCAATACCCATAGCCTTCAGGGTAGCAGAATAGGCCGGCTTATTACTTGCACAGGCACTTCCTGCAGAGACATAGATCCCCCTGTCCTCCAGGGCATGAAGCAATACCTCACTTCGGATTCCGCTGATGGATGCACTGACGATGTGGGGCGCACTGTCTTCTCCTGTACTTCCGTTAATCTGCACTCCTTCCAATTGACCAAGTCCCCAGATCAGCTGATTCTTCAGACTGCGCATACGCTCCACATCCTCTTCCAGACTGGCATAGCTTTCTTCCACTGCCCTTGCCATTCCCGCAATGGCCGGTACATTCTCCGTGCCGGAACGCAGTCCCTTCTGCTGCCCGCCACCAAAGATAATGGGGCCGATCTTTACCTTTTCATGGATATACAAAAAACCCACTCCTTTGGGTCCATGAATCTTGTGCCCGCTTACAGACAGCATATCAATCCCCGTTTTTCTGGGAAGGATCCGGTATTTTCCATAGCCTTGTACACCATCAACATGAAAAATAATCGCCGGATTGTAATTCTTCACTATGGCAGCCGCCTCCTCGATGGGCTGGAGTGCTCCCATTTCATTATTGGTATGCATCATGGAGACCAGAATAGTATCCAGCCGCAGGGCAGATGCAAGCTCCTCCAGGATCACTTTTCCCTGTTTATCTACCGGCAGATAAGTTACCTGAAAGCCCTGGCTTTCCAGAAACTTCATGGGCTGCAATACGGCAGGATGCTCCACACTGGTGGTGATCAGATGGCTGCCTGCCCTGCGGCCTGCCATAGCCGCTCCGATAATGGCCAGATTGTCCGATTCGGTTCCTCCTGAAGTAAAAAAAATCTCTTTTTCATTTACCTTCAGATTTTTGGCGATCACATTACGGGCATAGCGCAGGTATTGCTCTGCCTGCATTCCCTTTATATGCATACTGGAGGGATTCCCGTAATCCTCACACATCAGCTTTACCATAAGCTCTGCCACAGCCGGAAAACAGGCGGTAGTGGCCGAGTTATCCAGATAAACTTCCATATTTCCTCACATTCTGTTTTCGGTTTTCTTCCGAAAAAATACTTTTTCTTCCTTTATTCTATGTTTTCTTCTTCCAATTGGTACATCATCCAGGCCAGAACCGTAAGCCCTGCCGTTTCTGTCCGCAGTATCCGTTTTCCCAGGGTTATAAGAAGAATCCCTGCCTCTTTTGCCAGCCGGATCTCTTCCTCATCAAAGCCTCCTTCGGGACCGATAAAAACTGCAATATCTCCTCCCGGTTTTAGCCCGGAGATGATTTCCCTGGTTGTTTTCATCCCATCTGCTAACTCATAGGGGATCAGCTTAATCTCCATCTCCCGGCAGAGTGCGACCGCTTCTTTAAAGGAGAGAGGCTCCCTCACTTTCGGAATAATAGCCCGTTTGCTCTGTTTTGCTGCTGCCTCGCTGATGGTCTGCCATCTGGCCGTTTTGGCCGCTGCCTTTTTCCCTTCCAGCTTAACGACGGCTCGTTTTGTTGCTACCGGAATGATCTCATAGGCCCCCAGCTCCACAGCTTTCTGGATAATGAGCTCCATCTTGTCCGACTTGGGAAGGCCCTGAAAAAGATGTATCCTGGAGGGCAGCTCTACCCCATCCTCTTTGATGAAACGAAGCTCACAGAGGATCTCTTCTTCCTTAAGCTGCAGAATCCCGCAGCGATATTCTTTTCCATCCACACCGTTACTGACGGAAATCTCCTCTCCCGGCTGCATCCGGAGTACATTACGGATATGATTCACATCCCTGCCGGTAATGATTACCTGATTTCCCTGTATCTGTCCGCTTTCCACAAAAAACTGATGCATACCTTCTCTCCTGTCGATTGTCCTTGTACTGTCCTGGATCTTTGCCTGCCCTATCCGGAAGCTTTACTTATCTTCCTGATTTTTTCTGGCGGTAACACTGACCCACTCTCCCTGGCAGGTTACCTCCAGTACTTCCAGCCCGGCTGCCCTAACTGCCTCTGTCACCGTTTCTTCCTTATCGTCGATGATTCCTGAAGTGATATAGATTCCTCCCGGTTTCAGCTGATTCACGATTACCGGAGTAAGAGGTACCAAAACATCCGCCAGAATATTGGCCACTACGATATCGTAGCATTCATAGCCCACCTTATCCTGTACCTCTTTATCAGTAATAATATTCCCGATCATCATGGTAAAGGCCTCCGGAGGAATGCTATTGGCTTCCTTATTTTCCCTTACGGCCTCCACAGCACAGGGGTCCAGATCCGTCCCTATGGCTTTTTTTGCTCCAAACATCAGCGATAGGATGGCCAGGATTCCGCTGCCCGTTCCCACATCCAGAAGAATGGTTTCAGGAGTAATATATTTTTTCAGCTGACGGATACACAGCTGGGTAGTTTCATGCATACCAGTACCAAAGGCCGTTCCCGGATCGATATGCAGAATCATCCTGCCCTTGTCCTCTTCCTTTACCTCCTCCCAGGAGGGTACCACCAGAATATTGTCGATCATAAACTGATGAAAATACTGCTTCCAGTTGTTGATCCAGTCCAGATCCTCCGTTTCGGAAATGGCGATACTGCCTTCTCCAATGTCCATAAAACTCCTCAAGTCATCCAGTTCGCTTTTTACCTGGGAAATAAGCTCATCCATATCCACATCGCGGTCTTCCTCTACAAAAAAGCTGAGATAGGCAATGCCGTCATCCTCTTCCGTCTCCGGCAGGATATCCACAAACATCTGCTCCTTCTCCAGAGGGGTAAGAGGGATCTTATCCTCGATCTGTGCCCCCTCCAGTCCCAGGTCATAGAGGGTACTGATAATGATATCCTCTGCATCGGTAATGGTTTTAATCTGTATTTTTGTCCATTTCATAGGTTGCCCTCCATCAGTCTGTTTTCATCAATCCGCATGGCTCTGAATAGTTACCATTATAACAAAACCACACTTTACTGCAAGCTCTGGTTTCTGCAAGGCACGGCAGTGAGGCTTTCCGGCTGAATGCTCATGTACAATAAAGAAGCAACAACAAAACAAGGCAAGGACAGCCAGCCCCACCGCTATTCTGTACAAATCATGAAAAGAAAACCTGGAAAAAGCATTGACAAGAAAACTTGGATGCGATATTCTGTATATGCAAAGAAAACTATGCAATACTACAACAAAACTTGTAAAGGAGAACAACCATGAACAAAGACGAGATTTTGAGGAAAAGTCGGGAACAAAAAGAAGATGAAGGCATGATTCACGCAGACAATTCAGGGAGAAGATACGGATTTATCGGATTGACCATTATGTTTGCGGCTCATGTGATATTAGTCCTGTTTTTCGGTGGAAACTTTGCCGTACCCATGAGCCTTTGGTGCGCTTTTACGGGAGCGGAATGTTTTGGAAAATATAAAGCCAACTCCAGAAAAAGTGACCTCTTTTGCGGATTCGTATTGTGCTTTGCCGCTGCTGTGTTTTTTTTGAGCTACTTGTTGTGGGATTTATTGAATGATGGGGTAAGAATATGAAGAATGATTTAGTCCTAAAAAATCGCCTAAAAGTAGCTCGTGCAGAAAAGGGTCTTTCGCAAGGGGACTTGGCTGAGATGATTGGAGTATCGAGAAATACTATTAGTTCTATTGAAACGGGGCAATTCAATCCAACAGCCAAATTAGCATTGATACTTTGTGTGGCTTTGGACAAAAAATTTGAAGATTTGTTCTACTTTGAGTAGAATTAAAGGGTGCCATACCCTATTTGCAAAAACAAGACAAGGACAAACCGCCACCCGTCCTGCTTTTGTGGCAATCAAGGGAGCGGCAGACTAAAGTGCTGTCGCTCTCACCCATTATGGGGAAAATCGGTAGAAATGTTCATATTCTTGTGATACAATTTTTTCAACACAATCAAAGCAACAAAGGTAAGTTCTGGAGGATAAAGTTATGGCGATTTCAACCATAAAAGCTACATTTCAGAGTAAAGTACAGGATGTGTGGGATATAGTTACCTCTCTGGAAAAATATCAATGGCGCAGTGATTTGAGCAATATAGAGATAATAAGCGAAAAACAGTTTATTGAATATACAAAGGACGGGTATGCTACTACTTTTACAATTACCGTTTTTGAGCCATACAAGCGTTGGGAGTTTGATATGGAAAATGATAATATGAAAGGTCATTGGACGGGTATTTTCACGCAAAAAGGAGAGAAAACAGAAGTTGATTTCACAGAAGATGTTACCGCAAAAAAATCATAATGAAACCGTTTGTTAAGGCTTATTTGAAAAAACAACAGAGTTTATATATAAACGACTTGTCAAAGGAATTGGAGAGGATTTATGAATAGCAGAGAAGTTATAACGGAATTACAATCACTGGCTTCAGAAAAATACAAAGCTAATGTTGTGAGAATGGGAATCCCGGAGGAATATTGTATAGGCGTATCGACAGGCGAAGTGAGAAATATTGCAAAGAAAACAGGCAAGTCTAATGCGTTAGCGTTTGAATTATGGAACACCGGTTATCATGAAGTGAGACTTCTGGCAGTTCTTGTATTTGATAAAAAAGGTATAGTGCATTCGGATATAGAAAATCTTATGGGCGAAGTTATTTCGTGGGATTTGTGTGACCATTTATGCAAGAATTTGATCGTCAAAATGAAAGATTACGAGGAGTTTATCTATAAATGGATCATATCTACCCATATTTATAAAAAGCGTGCTGCATACACATTGATAGCAACATCTGCTATACATAACAAAAAACTCTCAAATGACACTCTGGATGATTATTTGAAATTGATAAGGGACGATTCAGATATTGCACATGAGCATGTAAAGAAAGCTGTTTCATGGGCATTAAGAGAAATTGGAAAGAGGGATTTTGATTATAATGAAAAGGCTCTTTTAGTTGCGCATGAATTGCTGGATAGCGGTAATAAAACACAGATATGGATTGCAAAGGACGCAATAAAGGAATTGGAAAGTCTGGTTAAGGTTGAAGGCAGAACACGGCTGATTTCAACGAAAACACAAATGGGTAATACGAACTAACTTCCCATTTATTGAGTTGACAGCTTATTAAAACCAAATACATAGTGCATGAGTGCAGCTTGACAAGCATAAAAATCGCCGACAGGCATAGATTAATGATAAATAACCAGACAGTCCCCGGAATTTTACCCCGGCAGCTGCTGCCTGACAACATCTGTTCAATAAGGAGATATATATTGTCCGGAGAATCCCGTAAAAAACGTATCGCTTTTATTCTGACCGCTTTATGCCTGCTCTTGGCCGCTTTATGCCTTTCCCCATCCTCTCTACTTCCCGTCATCAGCGGGAACCTTCATTCAGAAAAAGAGGACGGTTATCTGGTCATCATCGATGCCGGGCATGGAGGTGCCGATTCGGGAAAAGTAGGTGCTTTGGGAAGCCTGGAAAAAGACATCAACCTCTCCCTCACTCTACAGCTGAAATCCCTCCTGGAACAGCAGGATGTAGAGGTTCTTCTTACCAGAGACAGTGATACGGAACTGGCCGGCACCGACAAAGGCTGGAAGCTGGCCGATATGAAGGAGAGGATTGCTTTAATCAATGAGAGTCAGCCGGATCTGGTGGTCAGCATCCATCAAAACAGCTATACCACTCCCGATATCCGGGGGGCTCAGTGCTTCTACTATACAAATTCCGACAGCAGCAAAGAGCTGGCTTCTTTTTTACAGCAACAGATAATTACTACTACCCAGCAGACTAAAGTCAGAGAAATTAAGGCCAACAGTGACTATTATCTGTTAAAAAAATCACAGCCTCCCACCGTTATTGTGGAATGTGGCTTCCTCTCCAATCCCGAGGAGGAGCAGCTGCTTCTGCAGCCCGATTATCAAAGAAAGATGGTCTGGGCCATCCACCTAGGGATACTCCAATTTTTAAATCAGTGAACAAAAAGGCTGCCGTTTCCGGCAGCCTTTTATTGTGTTCATCTTCATTTATTCAGTTCTTATCGGGATGCCTCTTCCATGGAAGCTAGGGACTGCAGGGCATTGTCCTCGATCAGAACCTCGTAATGCTCTGCCATATAAGCCTCATGTGCCCTGCTGTAACGCTCTAACTGTCCGTACTCGGACAGGATATTACAAAGGCGGTTAAATTTCTCTGCCTCCCGGTACTGGTTGATCACCAGATAGTAGGTGGCGGAATCGGGATCCTTATAGAGAGTATTCTCTCCCTCGTAAAAAGCAGTCAGCTGACAGGCTACTGAAGCCAGATGATAGAGGGAATTAAAGGAGAACAGACGGACAAAATGTTTCTCTTCTTCCACAGTCTCCAAAGCCTCTTCCCTGCTTTCCACAGCAGGAGTATCCTCGGCCTTTACCTCCCTTTCCTGGCGGCTTTTCTGTACCCGGCGAAACAGATCAAGAACTTCATCCTCCAGTTTAAAGTCGTCAGTGTCCTCATCCAGCCCATCCTCTCCATCATGAAGAGAGGGCGCAAATTTGGAAAATCGGGTATCCAGTTCCTCCGGATCCTCCACCTTGGTAATAATCAGTACGATACAATCCCCGTTTAATGGGATAGCTTCTATCATTAAAGGAATATCTTCAGCTTCAAATCCAAATTTGGCTGAAGCCTGCTGCATCATATCCCGGAACAGATCCTTGGCTTTTTCGGTTCCGTAGGCCAGTTCACTGAGCTTCAGCTGGCGGTCTGCCAGATCGGCCTTGGTCAGTGTACAGCGAATCTGATGATCATTTACTTTTTCGATTTTCATCTTCCTAAAGCTTCTCCTTTCCTGGATTATCATCTAAAATGCAGCCGGGCAAAATATCCTGCAGCTGCTTTATCTAAAAACAAAATTTAAAAGCTACTCTTCTATCATATGCAGCAAACCACAGAGTAAGTTACCAAAACCACCTGTAATTCGTAAAAGTATTGTATACATGTTAATTTGGGAAGTCAAGTCCGGGAAAGCCGGCTTTTGTCAAAATTTATAAAAAAATAAGATTTTGCTTGCCAAGCCATAAGAGATTCAGTATAATAACAGCAGAAGATGTATCGGCCACTCTGTACCGGATAGGAGGCTGTACATTAATCGATTCTGTTGTAATATCTAGATCATATTTAATTTATCTTTAGCAATTTTCTTTACATAATCTTTAATTGTTCACTTTTATGTTACTAATAATCATCAACAGGTTGTGTGAAGTCTTGCAGGCTTATTTTGCCTGTTCGGAATATCTTTTCTTAAAGCGTTATTATACAATACAATTCAATTTTAGTTTTTCCAATTGCTGGTAAATTTTTTCTTTAGGTACGGCACGGTGCATCTTTTCTATTTGTTTTCTTCCCTTATCTGTTTTAGTATAGACAGTTTCCATGGTTTTACACCTTGAAAAAAAGGGATAAAGTTCAATCCAGTTAATATATCACAGGACTAGTTATTATGGTTGAATAGGTGACAATCAGGAAAGGACAAAAAATGAACAAGATGAGCCGGAAATTTGCAAAAGATCTCGAGGCCGCAGCCAATGATGGTGTACTGATCTACCAGGGAGACAAAGAGGTCTCTGCCGAGGATATCTCCCGCATGGTCTGGGTCCGGGAAGAAATGGCTTACATACCGGATTTTATCGTTCTGGATGAAACAGGACATCTGAAAGAGATCTGGTATGGAGATAATAAAAATGAGAAGAATGGGATGCCTCCTGTCAGAAGAAGAAGAAAGGAAAACTAGGAAAACAAAACGTACTCCCCGTATGAAGCTGTTTTCCAGCAAAAGGTATCGTTTTTTGTCAAAATAGGTAATGACGGAAAATAAATAGTTTGCTATAATTAAGGGCAATTGATGCGAAACGGAAAGGTCAGGAAAGAGAGGAAAAAATGAAGAAAAAAGTTGTTCCGGTTTTGATCGCCATTGCCCTGATTATAGTGATTGGGGGAGTTAGTCTTCTGACTATGCTGTTAAAGAAATATTCCTATTCGGATATTAAAATGGACTTAAATGAATACTTCGGACTGTCCCGTACGGATGAGGTAGCCATTATTCTGCAGGATGAGCAGATTGAGACCAGGGCAAAGCTGGATGGCGGAGTTTACTATCTGGATTTTGACTCTGTACAGGAGCTGTTAAATGGCCGCTTTTATGAAGATGCAGCCGAAAATCTTCTTCTTTATACCACCCCCACCGAAATTATCCATACTTCCATCGGAAGTGATGTATATTATCAGGGTGAGGTCCCGGTAGATACAGACTATATACTTTCTTTTTATGAAAAAGAAACACTTTATGTGGCACTTGACTATATCCAGCTGTTTACCAACTTTTCCTATGAGACCTTTACGGAACCTAACCGTATGCAGCTTTCTACCCAGTGGGGCGAGGCCACTGTGGCCCAGATCAAAAAGGATACGGCTGTCCGTTATAGAGGCGGAGTAAAAAGTGACATTCTCCGGGATCTGGAAAAAGGGGAACAGGTAACCATCCTGGAGGAAATGGAAAGCTGGTCCAAAATTAAGACCGGTGATGCACTGATCGGTTATGTTGAAAATAAGATGCTGACAGGAATCGAAACGATTCAGGAAACACCCGCCTCCCATTATGAAGAGCCGGAATATACCTCTCTGACCAGAGAAGGTAAGATCAATCTGGGCTGGCATCAGGTGATGGTGGAAGCAGCCAATGATACCTTAGACAGTGTAGTGGCAGGAACGAAGGAGATGAACGTAATCTCTCCTACCTGGTTTTCCCTCATTGATAATGAAGGGGGTATCCGCAGTATTGCCAGCCAGAGCTATGTGAATAAGGCCCATAATATGGGAATGGAAGTTTGGGCTCTGGTGGATAATTTTGATAACAATGTCAGCTCTTATGAGGTTTTATCCAAAACCAGCACAAGAACCAGACTGATCAACAATCTGATGAGTGAGATCCTGCGCTACGGAATAGATGGGATCAATGTGGATTTTGAGGATCTGAGCTATGATGCGGGAGAACCCTTTGTCCAGTTTTTACGGGAGCTGTCCATTCAGTGCAGGATCAATGGAATCGTCTTATCTGTAGATAATTACGTTCCCAGAGAATCCACAGCTCATTACAATCGAAAGGAACAGGGAATCGTTGCAGATTACGTCATCATTATGGGCTATGATGAACACTGGGGCGGCGGTGGAGTAGCCGGTTCCGTGGCATCCATTGGATTTGTGGAAGACGGGATCGTCCGGACTCTGGAAGATGTTCCTTCCCACAAGGTGATCAATGCCCTTCCTTTCTATACCAGAGTGTGGAAAACGAAAAACGGAGAAGTAACCAGCGAAGCGCTGGATATGGAAACTGCGGCAAACTTTATTTCCAACAATGCAGTAGAGACCCGGTGGGACGAAGAAACCTGCCAGAATTACGGAGAGATCCAGAAGGGCGAAACCCTGTATCAGGTGTGGCTGGAGGATGCCAAATCTATCGAAACGAAGCTTACCGTTATGAAAAACTATAACCTGGGAGGGGTTGCAGCCTGGAAACTGGGCTTTGAAACCCCTGATATCTGGACGGTTATCGAAGCATATATGAATTCTTAAAAAATATATTAAAGGGCTGTTGCAAAATTCTGATGAAAGAATTTTACAACAGCCCTTTTAATTAATCGTCTTAGTTTTTTTCTTATAATGCAGCGATCTTACCCATCAGCTCGTTAATATCTACACCATGTACCATGGCTGCTTCTTCCAGAGACTCGCTCTGTGCAGAAGGGCATCCCAGACAGTGCATGCCGATTTCCATCAAAGCAGAGGCTGCCGCAGGCTTCACTCTTAAAATTTCGCCGATCGTCATGTCCTTTGTAATTTCTGACATTGTATATTCCTCCTTTTCTTACAAGTAGACAGTAAAAAATCAAAGATCTTTACTTTCTTATTCAAACAGTATCACAAGCATACGGCTTACGATATGCATGGGGTTAGTATAACCTATTTTTTCTTATTTGTATATAAAAAAGTACACCATCTTATATTGACGTTGTGAAAAGCTTAACATATAATCATATCGAAAAGAATTACATAGTGTTTCACGCTATTCAAAATAATACAATATAACAGGAGGCATTATGCAAATGAGACCAGAATGGACAGATTTTGTAGGCGGCAAGTGGGAACATGATATTAACGTAAGAGATTTCATTCAGCGTAACTATCATCCCTACGATGGCGATGAAAGTTTTCTTGCCGACGCAACTCAGGATACCAAAGACCTGTGGGACATGGTACTCGACTTACAGAAGAAAGAACGTGAGGCAGGCGGAGTCCTGGATATGGATACCAGGGTTGTATCCAACATCGTTTCTCACGGTCCCGGCTATTTAGATAAAAGCAAGGAAAAAATCGTTGGTTTCCAGACTGATAAGCCCTTTAAACGCTCCTTACAGCCTTATGGTGGTATCCGTATGGCAGAAAAGGCATGCTCTGATAACGGCTATGAAGTAGCTCCCGAAGTCAGTGAGTTCTTTTCTGTTCACCGGAAAACACACAATGCCGGCTGCTTCGATGCATATAATGAAGAGATGAGGGAATGCCGTTCCTCCCATATTATTACCGGTCTTCCCGATGCTTACGGCCGCGGACGTATCATTGGTGACTACAGGCGTGTGGCTCTTTATGGTATCGACAGACTGATCGAAGACAAACTGGCACAGAAGGATTCTACCGGACGGGTAATGACTGATGATGTTATCCGCCTCCGCGAAGAATTGTCTGAGCAGATCGTAGCCTTAAAACAGATGAAGCAGATGGCTGCTTCCTATGGCTGTGATATTTCCCAGCCTTCCACCAATACCCAGGAAGCTATCCAGGCTCTTTACTTCGGCTACCTGGCAGCGGTTAAGGAACAGAATGGTGCGGCAATGAGCCTTGGACGTACCTCCACCTTCCTTGACATCTATGCAGAAAGAGATCTTGCCAACGGTACTTTTACCGAAGAGCAGATCCAGGAATTCGTTGATCACTTCATTATGAAGTTAAGATTGATCAAATTTGCACGTACCCCTGAATACAATCAGATTTTTGCCGGTGACCCTGTATGGGTAACTGAATCTCTTGCCGGTGTGGGTGTAGACGGACGCCATATGGTTACCAAAACCTCCTTCCGCTATCTGCACACCTTGACCAATCTGGGACCTTCACCGGAACCCAACCTGACCGTTCTCTGGTCCGTTAACCTTCCGATAAACTGGAAGAAATACTGTGCAAAGATGTCCATCCAGACCTCTTCCATCCAGTATGAAAACGACGACCTGATGAGAACTGACCACGGTGATGACTATGGTATCGCCTGCTGTGTATCTTCTATGGTGATCGGTAAAGAAATGCAGTTCTTCGGTGCCCGTGCAAACCTGGCAAAATGTTTACTTTATGCATTAAACGGCGGTATTGATGAAGTCACCAAAAAGCAGATCGGCCCCAAATACCGTAAAGTAGAGGGAGATGTTCTGGACTTCGATGATGTTATGGACAAATTTACCGACATGATCGAATGGCAGGCAGACGTTTATGTGAACACGCTGAACATCATCCACTACATGCATGACAAATACTGCTATGAAAGAGCAGAAATGGCTCTTCACGATAAAAATGTTAAACGTTACTTTGCTACCGGTATTGCAGGATTATCCATCGTTGCCGATTCCTTATCTGCAATTAAGTATGCTACCGTTAAGCCCATCCGTGACGAAGATGGTATTATCGTAGACTTTGAAACCACCGGTGACTTCCCTAAATACGGTAACGATGATGACCGTGTAGATATGCTGGCTCAGAAGGTGGTAAGCACCTTTATGACTGCAGTACGAAGACACCACACCTACAGACAGGGGGTTCCCACCAC
The DNA here is from genome assembly GCA_017439665.1 of Lachnospiraceae bacterium. Classification (GTDB taxonomy): domain Bacteria; phylum Bacillota; class Clostridia; order Lachnospirales; family Lachnospiraceae; genus SFDP01. Next base: position 52,938 of record JAFSIS010000070.1, on the reverse strand, counting down.
CTCGATCCTTACCATTACCTCTAATGTAACCTATGGTAAGGCAACCGGCAACACACCTGATGGACGTAAGAAGGGTGAGCCCTTCGCTCCCGGTGCCAATCCCATGCACGGACGTGACACCCATGGAGCAATCGCTTCCCTGTCTTCTGTATCCAAACTGCCCTTCGTAGATGCACAGGACGGTATTTCCAATACCTTTACCATTATTCCCGGTGCACTGGGCAAAGAAAATCAGGTATTCTCCGGCGATATCGAAATCGATTTAAGCCAGATTTAAGAAGGTGCCTATGGACGAGAGTAAAATGATCGATGACCTTGTTGCCATGCTGGATGCCAGTATTGCAAAAGGTGTAGGCCATATCAATGCCGATGTAGACACCAGTATAGATACCGGAAAAAAGGTACAGACTATGGGTTGTTCCGACTGTTCGAGAACACCTCTGGCCTGCAGCGTTCCGACTCTGGAACAGGGTCTGGACGATTATACAAACCTGTAATCACCCAAATCTCTGGAGGATTACCACAATTTTTAGAAAATGGAGGATTTTATATTATGGAAAATGCAAATGCACAGGTTGACAACTTAGTAGCTTTATTGGATGGTTACGCAACTAAAGGCGGACACCATCTGAATGTAAACGTATTAAACAGAGATACCTTACTGGATGCTCAGAAACATCCTGAGAAATATCCTCAGCTGACCATTCGTGTTTCCGGATATGCAGTTAATTTTATTAAATTAACTCCTGAACAGCAGACAGATGTGATCAATCGTACTTTCCACACTACTGTTTAACAGCAGCTTACAGATACCGGCCGGATCAGGCCGGTATCTTTTCCATTTTTCACTTATATTTAAGCAGTGTTACAAGCTATATTTGTAATATGCAGGGGAGATATATGAAAGGAAGAATTCATTCACTTGAAAGCTTCGGTACCGTAGACGGACCGGGCGTAAGATACGTTATTTTTCTCCAGGGCTGCCCCTTACGGTGTGCCTACTGCCACAATCCGGATACCTGGGAATTTTCTGAAGGAAAGCTGATGGAGCCGGATTATCTTATCGAGCAGTATGAAAGAAACATTGATTTTTATCGAAATGGCGGTATCACCGTCACCGGTGGCGAACCACTCTGCCAGATGGATTTTCTGATCGAGCTGTTTACCCTTGCTAAGGAAAAAAATATCCATACCTGTATCGATACTTCAGGTATTGCCTTCGATCCTGACTCCAAAGAGTTTAAGAAAAAACTGAAGACGCTTCTGGCGCTTACGGATCTGGTCATGCTGGATATTAAACATATTAACGGTCAAAAACATAAGGAATTAACGGGAAGATCCAATAAGAATATCTTAAAATTTGCCCGTTATCTGAATAAAAAGAAGGTTCCTACCTGGATCCGCCATGTTGTCGTCCCCGGTATCACCGATAATCCGGAGGCCCTGAGAGCACTGGGTTATTTTATTGGTGGACTGTCCAATCTCCAGGCACTGGATTTACTCCCCTACCACGTTATGGGGGTAAAAAAATATGAAGAATTGGGTATGGAATACCGCCTCAAGGATGTTCCTGCCATGGACAAGGAAAAACTCCGCGAGCTAAAGCTGCATGTTCTTAAGGGCATCAAAATACGGCGTAATGAAATGAAAGAATATCATAATGTGGTATCAGATTAAATACATTAATTCTTGCTTTTTCCTATTGTATTATAGAGTCGTTTGTATTAAAATTAACACGTAGGAATGAAAAGCAAAGGAGGATTTTATTATGGCTTATGTAATTAGTGATGCTTGCATTATGTGTGGTGCTTGTGAACCTCAGTGTCCTGTTACCTGTATTTCTGCTGGTGATTCTCAGTACAATATTGATGCAGGCGCATGTATTGACTGTGGTTCTTGCGAGGCAGTTTGTCCTGTAGGTGCTATTTCCCAGGGCTAATTCACTTTCGTGAGAAGCGGCTTCTACATAGGGAGCCTGAAGAATATCAGTAGAAATGACGAGAAAAAGCATTCAAAAAAATGAATGCTTTTTTCTTTTGCCAAGATTCTGCTTTTCTCTTATGCTTTCATCGATACTTCTAAAATGCTTCTCCATCTGCTCCCAGCGTTTTTCCTGCACATCTTCAAAATGCTTTAACTCTTCCTTTATCTGAAGGTCATATTCCCGAACGGTTTCCCGGGCCGTCTGTCGGATCAGACTCTTTAACAGCAGCTGAATCTTTTCTGCCTTTTCATTCACCTCTTCTGTAGACAGAGCCCTGTTCTCCTGTTTCAGAGGCAGAAGCACCCCTTTTTCATTATCAAAAACCATGTAACGCTCTTTTTCCATCTTTTCCTCCATCCACCGCTTTAGACTTTGGTTCTTTATATCTTTTTAAAAGCGTAACATATCTCCAATGTAAAAAACTGTAGAAAACAGGAGGTGTTGTCCAAAATTCTTTACAATCAGTAATCCCGTTCTTTATTGGCAAATTTGGTGTATTCCGGAAGCCATACCAGCTCCACGGTTCCAATGGGGCCATTTCTCTGTTTTCCGATAATGATTTCCGAAATTCCTTTTTTCTCACTATCCTTATGGTAATAGTCGTCACGATAGATGAACATGACCACATCAGCATCCTGCTCAATGGCACCGGACTCTCGAAGATCCGACATCATGGGACGGTGATCCGGTCTCTGTTCTACCGCACGACTCAGCTGTGACAGAGCCAGTACCGGCACATTCAGCTCACGGGCCAGCTTTTTCAGGGAACGGGAGATCTCTGAAATCTCCTGCTGCCTGGATTCACTTCTGCCGCTGCCGGACATCAGCTGGAGATAGTCGATAATGATCATCTTGATATCCTGCTCCAGCTTGAATTTACGGCATTTGCTCCTCAGCTCCGATATACTGATACCTGCGGTGTCATCAATGATCAATTTGGACTTACCGATAACTCCTGCACTTTCGATCAGCTTCTCCCACTCTTCTTCATTTAAGGTACCGTTTCGTAAATTCTGGGCATCCACGTTGGATTCCAGGGAAAACATACGGTTCACCAGCTGCTCCTTGGACATTTCCAGGCTGAAGATAGCAACTGCCTCTTTCAGACGGAAAGCCACATGCTGGGCAATGTTCAATACAAAAGCCGTTTTTCCCATGGAAGGACGGGCAGCGATGAGCACCAGATCTGCCGGCTGCATGCCCGAGGTTTTATAATCCAGATCCAGAAAGCCTGTGGCAATGCCGGTCACTCTTCCTGAATTTTTGGAAGCCGCCTCAATCTTTTCCAGAGCGTTCATCACCACCTGGCGGATGGGAACGAATTCACCGGAATTCCGCTTCTGCACCAGCTCAAATATGCGCTTTTCCGCATCCTCCAGAATATCCTCCATCCCTTCCTTGCCGCTGTAGCACTGGTTGGCAATATCTTCATTGAGGCGGATCAGCTTTCTGAGAACAGATTTCTCTGCAACGATGTTCGCATAGGATTTAATATTGGCAGAGGTAGGAACGGCAGTAAGAATATCCCGGATAAATTCCAGGCTGCTGACCTCACCGGGAACATCCTTTTCCTTCAGTCTGTCCTGTAAGGTTACCAGGTCTACCGGTTTTCCCTCTTCATGAAGCTCTACCATGGAGGTAAAGACCACACCATACTGCTTATTGTAAAAATCTTCTCCTGTGATCAATTCAGAAGCCACGATAATCGCTTCACGGTCTAATATCATGGAGCCGATCACCGACTGTTCTGCTTCAATACTGTGGGGCAATACCCTCTTGATTATGGCTTCATCTGCTGCTGCCATCTGCTTCTTCCTCTCCGGATGGCTGTCCTGCATTTTCTACAGCCATCCCTCATCCGGTTAATTCTTTTCCTGTACCTTCACCGTCAATACTCCGGTCACCTTAGGGTGTAATTTGATATTTACCTTATAGACACCGAAGCTTTTAATTGCTTCCTCCAGCTGGATTTTCTTCTTATCCACTTCCACTCCGCACTGCTCCTTAAAGGCCGCTGCGATTTCCTTGGTAGATACGGAACCAAAAACCTTTCCACCCTCACCAGCCTTGATCTTTACGATCACTTCTTTAGCTTCCAGATCTTTAGCCAGTGCCTGAGCCGCCTCCAGCTGCTCCTGAGCTATCCTGGCTTCATTATTCTTCTGTAATTTCAAGTCATTCAGGTTTTTAGAGGTGGCCTCTACACCCAGTTTTTTAGGCAGAATATAGTTTCTTGCATAGCCATCATTGGCCTCAATAATATCTCCCTTTTTTCCCAGTGTTTTTACGTCCTGTAATAATATGATTTTCATATTTTTCTCCACTCCTCTGCTTTTATGAAATAGTTATTATCTGCCAATCTCTTTACGCAATTTCTCCCTCTTCCAGCATTTCGTCCAGACAGGCCTTGATCCGGCTGATTCCCTCCTGGGTAGAAATTCCTTCCAGCTGACAACCGGCTATGGTCTGATGACCGCCGCCGCCCAGACGTTCCATGACCACCTGAACATTCAGCTCATCGATGGATCTGGCACTGACATAGATCGTTCCCTGGTATTCGGTCAGGATAAAGCTGGCTTTTATGCCTCTGATATTTAAAAGCTCATTGGCTGCCTGTGCACCTACAACGGTAGGGCTGTGCAGCCCTTCACTGTTCAATACGGAAATAGCATAATCCGTTTTATAGATCTCTGCCTGACTTACCGCGTCAGCTCTGGCTTTATAATCCTGAGCATCGTCTCTGAACAGCTTCCTTACTCTGGTCATATCCGCACCACATCTGCGTAAGAAGGCTGCAGCCTCAAAGGTTCTTACTCCCGTCTTGCTGGTAAAATTATTGGTATCGATCATAATACCGGAATACATGCAGTCAGCCTCATCACTTCTGACCTTCACGCCATCATTGATATACTGTAAAATTTCTGATACCATTTCACAGGTAGAAGAGGCGTAGGCCTCTACATAAGAAAGTGTGGCATTTTCAATGGTCTCTGAGCCCTGCCTGTGATGATCCAGTACCACAATGGACTTGCACAGTTTCAAAAGCTCAGGGCATTCGGTAATACTGGGTTTATTTACATCTACAACTACCAGCACGGCATTGTTCACTGCCAGTTCCAGAGCCTGTGTACTGGTGACGATCATATCCGGATCATAGTTGTCATTATCCCGGAACATATCCACCAGAGGCTGCACTGAGGCAGTAGCCTGATTCAATACAATATGAGCCTTTCTGTCCAGACTCCTGGCTATTCTCCAGATACCCACGGCAGCACCAAAGCTGTCCACATCTGCCAGTCTGTGCCCCATAACGATAACCGTATCCTTGGTAGAAATAATTTCCCGAAGAGCGTGTGCCTTTACCCTCGCCTTTACCCGGGTACTCTTTTCCACCTGCTGGCTCTTTCCTCCGTAGTATCGGATTCCCTCAGGAGTTTTTACCACTGCCTGATCTCCGCCACGGCCCAGTGCCAGATCCACTGAGGTTCTGGCAAACTCATAATTCTGGGCATAGGTCAGTCCATCCAGACCGATACCGATACTTAAGGTCACTGCCATCTCATTACCGATGTTCACGGTCTTTACCTCATCCAACAGATCAAAACGACTGTTCTGAAGCTGAGTTACTGATTCTTTTCTTAAAATAATAAAGTATTTGTCTTTTTCCAGTTTTTTACAGATGCCGTCCTGGGCAGCAATATATTTGTTCACCTTTCGGTCGATCAGGGCAATCAGCAGGGATCGCCTTACCTCTTCCACGCTTTCCAGTGCCTCTTCATAATTATCCAGGTAGATCATGCCTACGGTAAGAGACTGGTTATCATTCTCCCGTAAGGCAATCCTCAGGGCTGTCTCATCAAAGAGATATACGGCAATGAGATAGCCGTCATAGCCATCGGGACTGATGATATCACTGTTTTTTGCCATTTCCTTCAGGGAGATCTTTTTCAGCTTAACGGAATACTCGCTTCCTTCATAAGAAAGCTGTGTCTCCCCTTCTCCTTCTTCCCCCAGGAGTTTATCCACCAAAAGATCCGGAAACAGGGTTGTCAAGGGCTTGGAATATCCTTTGGGCTTGTGGGTAACCTGCTCCCAGGCCTCATTGGTCCAGATGATCCTTCCCCTGTCATCCAAAAGGGCATAAGGAAGCTCCAGCTCCCGTAAGAGCTGGCGCTGAATCTGCCCATATTCCGTAGCAAAGCTGATCAGCTCCGTCATCACCACCGTTTTGCTGTTCCAGAATAAATACAGGGTAATCGCAAAATACAGCAACACAAAACAGGAAAGCAATAAGCCTCCCCGATAATCAAATAAATATACTGCCAGATTGACTGCTGCCAGCAGGATTCCCAGATAAAGGGAAGCCTGCAGGTATGTACGCAGCATGCCTTTCATCTTGATCTTATTTTTATTCTTCATTTTAACCTCACATCTCGTACTGAGCCCACATCATACTCATCTATTTTGATCATTCATCGTCTTCTAAATCAACGTATATGGAGCTATTATAGCACTAAACTAAGAGGTTAGCAATCTCTACCGCCCCACCGGTAGACAGGCGAAAGCAGGTAAAGACAATTTCATCCTTATATCATTCATGTCTCAGTGCTTCTATAGGACTTAAACGGGCCGCCTTTTTGGCCGGATAGATTCCGAAGAAGAGCCCTACTCCGGAGGAGAATACTGCAGCTCCCAGCACCGTTACGACCGAAATGGCAGGGGTGCTCTTTAACACCGCTACACAGATCACTACACCTCCCAATATCCCCAGGAAAATCCCAATGATTCCTCCCAGAAGGGTGATCATCCCCGCCTCCGCCAGAAACTGCAGAAGAATGGAGCCGGTACGGGCTCCCAAAGCCTTACGGATACCGATCTCTCTGGTTCTTTCCGTTACGGAAACCAGCATGATGTTCATTACACCGATCCCCCCTACCAGAAGGGAGATGGCTGCCACGAAGGAAATAAACAGGGTCACCATGCTCATGGAGGTATTGATCTGACTGGAAATATCCGCAAAGCTCTCCATTTTGATCATGTCCTCCCCCTGGACAGCATACTTATTTTCCATTAAGGTCATGGCTTTTTTTGCCACCTGGCTGCTGTAGACATTGGATTCTGCAATGACATAAAACTGGCTGAAGTCTTCAATATAGTACTGATAGTAATTGCCGAGTACTGTATAAGGTACCTCAATCGTCAGACTATTCCCTCCACTGATTATGCTGGAAGTACTGTCCTGTCGAATTCCCACCACCGTAATATCCTGGCTGATCCCATTGAGACTCAGCTCAAAGCTTAAGCCCAGTACATTGGTGGTTCCAAAGAGCTGCTTTGCCCCGCTTTCCGAAATGATGCCCAGCTTTTTTGCCTGATTACATTCCTCTTCCGTAAAGTACCGCCCTGCCACGATAGGATCACTTGAGGAATAAAAAATTCCGGTATTTCCGCCAATTGCCCGGGCTTCTACATCTCCCTTGGAGCCTGCAGCGAAACCATAGCCGTTTAAGCTGGGAGTAACTGCCCTGACATTTTCCACCTTTGCCTCGATCAGTTCAAAATCCTCTTTGGTAAACCGGATATCACCTTCTTTTCCCTCAGTATATATGATAATCTGTCCGTTTCCCATATTGTCCATCTCGGCGCTGATCTGCTGTTTTACTCCGTTTCCCACAGTCATGACCATGATCACAGAGGCAATACCGATAATGATTCCCAGCATAGTCAGAATGGAACGTCCCTTATTACCGGTTATATTTTTAAATGCAATTTTGATGAATTCCCATATCTGTGCCATCTTTTCCTCCGCTACTGTGCCTCTACAGCAGTGACTTCCATTCCTTCCGTGAGTTCTGCCGAACTGGTGGACACTACCTGCTCTCCTTCTTCCAGACCGCTGACAATCTGTATCTCCAGGTCCGTGGAAAGCCCCGTCTCCACGCTCCGTTTCTCCAAAAAGCCATCCTTTACCACATAGACGAACTGTCCGCCTACATCTGTATTGATCGCTTCCATGGGAATGGTGATGGCATCCTTCACTTCTCCTGTGGAAATAACTGTCTTAGCCTCCACTCCCAGAAAAATATCCTGGTCGGGGTTGGTGATGGTCAGATAGACGCCCACCACGGCAGCACCATTGGCATTTTTAGTGGCCATCTGTTCAATCCTTCCTACCTGCCCCTCATAGGTCTTTCCGGCAATGGTAATCTTTGCTTCCTGTCCGGTTTTCAGCTTTTCCAGATCATACTTGCTGACAGACAGGGATACGGCCACATCCTCCAGGCTTTCCAGGGTAAACAGAAGCTCTCCCTCCTGGGGTGTTTTTCCGGAAACTGCCTCCATGGAAGTTACCACACCGTTAAATTCTGCCAGTATCCCCTGCTCATTGGCGGCAATGGCATCCAGGGTATTTTCCAGCTTAAGGGCTTCAACTTCTGCATTGGCAGTAAGCTGAGTCTGGGCACTGGAGCTTAACTTGCTGCTCTCAGAGGAAGACTTCTGGGATTTCATTTCCGACAGATATTCTTTATATTCATTTAATATACGGGTATGCTTATTGATCTCTTCCTCTAGCTCACGCAGCTCTTTTCCATTCTGCTGTTCGTAGGAATTTTGCTGAATTAAAATCAGAAGATTCTGGTATTCATCACTGTCCTGCTGATTCGACCATTCAATACGGGAAATTTCCAGAAGACTTCCAAAATGGGCAAGCTCCGCTTTTTTATCGTCCAGCTTTTTCTGCACACTGTCTATGTAAGCCTGGGTATCCTCTATCTGCTGCTCAAGTACATCCAGATTCACACTGGCTTCCGTATACAGAGCCTGCTGTTTGCCGTTTTTTTCCATATTATCCTGGTAACCACCCTTGCTGGCTGCCAAATTCAGCTCCGTGATCTTCTTTAAATCACCGATGGAGTCCTGGTCATAGGTAAGAACCGCCTCTCCCTCTTGTACCGTTTCTCCCTTCTCTACCCTGATCTCCCCTATTTTGGCACTGACCGGGGCATAATAGTTCATGTTTTTTTCTGAAACTACCGTTCCGCTGGTATCCAGAGTCTGAAAAATATCCTGCTTTTTTGCAGCCACAGTAGTCACTATCTGCTTTGCATTCATTCCCTTAACCACTGAAGCCAGAACGACTACTGCCAGAATGACGATGATACCAACAAGCACCTTCTTTTTCCCGCTCATTTTTTTCTTCTGCTTTTCTCCGGTATCCTTTTCCTGCTTATTCCAAAACCCTTTCATTCTCTCCCGTCTTCCTTTCCTGTTATTTATACTTCCCCTTCTGCCTGATTCTTTCAATCTTTGGTTTTTGTATCCTCTACCACTTTTCCATCTCTCATCCGAATGATCCGGGGTGCCTGGGCCGCGATCTCATTATCGTGGGTGATCAGGATCAGGGTATGCCCATCCTCATGAAGTTTTTTTAAGATCCCCATGATTTCTTTAGTCGAATGGGAATCCAGGTTTCCCGTAGGCTCATCTGCAAGAATAATGGGAGGCGCCTGGGCAATGGCCCGGGCAATGGCCACACGCTGCTGCTGTCCTCCGGAGAGCTGGCTGGGCCGATGATCCATACGTTTTTCCAGTCCCACCTTTTTTAATGCTTCTATAGCCAGTCTGTTTCTCTCCTCCTTTGCCACTCCCCGGTACAAAAGGGGAAGCTCCACATTCTCTATGGCATTCAGATTGGCGATCAGATTGAAGCCCTGAAAAATAAAGCCTATCTCCCGGTTTCGGATGTCCGAAAGCTCATTATCACTCAGATGGGCCACATCCTGCCCGTTCAATATATATTTACCACTTGTGGGAATGTCCAGGCAGCCCAGCATATTCATCAGAGTAGATTTACCGCTTCCGGACTGGCCGATAATAGCCACATATTCTTTTTCTTCTATCTTCAGATCGATTCCATCCAGGGCTCTTACTTCGTTCTCCCCCGGATTATAGATTTTAAACATCTCTTCTATCGTAATTAAATCCCGCATAGCTTCTGCCTCAACTTTTTGTTTTACTCCAGATTCAACCTGTTTTTAATGATATTATTGCTGACAATAAACAGCACTACTGTAACGATCGCATAAAGGATATCCTGTATCCAGAGGCTGCCAACCATATAGGGAAAAATACCAAGGGACTGATTAAATGTCAGTTGAAAGCTGATAGGAATCTGAATAATACTCTGCAGGGCACTGACCAACCAGGAGATCACGATACCTGCCAGGAAGGAGAAGGCGATCCGATGCTTTCTTGCCAGCTGACCTATGGTCAGAGAACCGATGATCAATGCTGTCCCATAGAACACACTGATAACAATACCGATTATTCCGGGTACGATCAGCTGAGACATGTTCACCCCTTCCATTTCCAGAGCTATCAGCAGCTCCTGCCACTCTGTCTGTATCTCCATCCACATCGTCTGCCAATCCATCTCCGGGAAACTGTGCACAGCCATGGATCCGGCGATCAGAATACTCAATATGATCCCCAGGCTGCAGAGCACCGTCCATATACTCACCACCAGTCCCTTGGACGTAAGCAATTGGACAGAGGTAACCGGCAGCGTATGGGTAAGGTAGCCCTCATCAGAATACATGCTTTTATAAAACTGCAGGGCAAGGTAAATGGTGATGGCAAAGCTTATACCTACCAGTGCAATGAAAAAAGTTATCCAGATAAGTCCGCTGATCACCATCACAATATCTAAGCCCACTGCTTCAGATTCAAGAACAGGCCTCGAAAAGGTGAGTCCCGTACCCACAGCAAGTGCCAGCAGTAAAGCCAGAAGAACGGTAGGAACCTTCCATAAACGTTTCCATTCGTGTTTGATCAATTTTCCTAACATGCGAACACCTCCCTGAAGTAAGCATCTATACTCTTTCCCTGTTTTTCACGGATTTCTTCTACGGTAGAATGGAGTACCTTCTTTCCTTCTTTGATAAAAACCACCTCATCAAGAATGGCCTCCACGTCAGTGATCAGATGAGTAGCCAGAAGTACTACTGCATCCTCATTATAATTCTGGATAATGGTACGGATAATATAATCCCTGGCCGCCGGGTCAACCCCTGCAATAGGTTCATCCAGTATATATACTCTGGCATCCCGGCTCATGACCAGGATCAGCTGTACTTTTTCTCTGGTTCCCTTGGACAGAGTCTTTAGGGCAGCCTCCTCCTCAATCCCCAGAGACCGCAGCATGGTTTCTGCCCTTTCCCTCGAAAAATCCGGGTAAAAATCAGCAAAATAATCCAGCATCTGCCGAACCGTTCTTCCGGCCTGCAGATAGGTTCTTTCCGGCAGATAGGATACCAATGCCTTAGTCTCGATTCCCGGATGATACCCATTGATCCTGACCTCTCCTTCAGTAGGTACCAAAAGGCCATTCAGAATCTTGATCAGTGTGGTCTTCCCGCTTCCATTGGGTCCTAAAATTCCTACTACCTTTCCGGGGCTCAGATTCAGGCTCAAATTTTCCAGCGCATAGACAGGATAGCCTTTCTTTTTTCCATAACTGTATGACAGCCCATTGATCACGATTAAATCTTCCATGCTTCTCTCCTCTCTCTTTCCCTTTTCCCTAATTTGCCTTACTGTCCTGTTCTTCTTCCTTTAACAGGTCGACTATCTCTTCCTTTTCAAAGCCCATTTCCTTCATCTTTTTTAAAAAATCATGAACCTGTTCTTTTGCCAATGCGTTTCTCGTCTCTTTGATCATCGTCTCATCCTCCGTCACCGTTCTCCCATTCGTCCGAAAGGTAACGATGACATTTTTCCTTTCAAGCTCTGCCAATGCCCTTTGCATAGTATTGGGATTCACTCCCGCTTCTGCTGCCAGCTCCCGTACACTGGGAATCCGCTCTCCCGGCTGGTAAATACCGGAGCAAATCGCCAGCTCCAGATGCTCAGAAAGCTGCAAATAAATAGGCCGGTCTGTATCCAACTTCCACATTTACTATTCCTCCTTTACCTGAACTGTTGATGAACAGTTCCAAAATATTCAGTACTATACCTTTTGTCTTATTGTATATATGTATTAGTTACTTAATACATTAGTGTAATTGGAAATATTTGTCAACAGATATTTTACTTTTTTTTATAATTTATACATATTTACAGGCAGATTTCAGCCGGATACATAATTTATCCTTCATCCACCGGTCCTGCTTTTGGTGAAGGATGGCAATATGGACAATTTATACAATTCAGATAGGAAAACTTCATTGATAATTCAGAGAAAGTTTGTCATCTTTTTTTATTGAACCAACCTATATCTTGTGTTATGATTTGCAGGCAGATACTATACATTGTGTTATAAGGAGCATAACGAATGGCTATGATCATCAAAAAACGAAACGGTATCCCCCAGACTTACTCAGGAGACAAGATTAAACAGGCAGTTTCTCTGGCTTTTGCCAGTGTAAATGAACCTGTAGATGAAGATACCCTGGATAAGATTCTTAAAGATGTCGAAGCTAAATTCCCCCTTGGGCGGAGTACAGATTTTTCTCTCACCGTAGAAGAGATACAGGATATGGTAGAGCTTACCCTGATGGAGGAAAACCGCTATAAGGTATTGAAGAGCTATATTCTCTATCGCCAGCAGCGTTCCGGCATGCGGCATGCAAGACAGGCACTGCTTTTGCATTTTCCCGACTATCCCCAGCTGGAGGAGGTGTTAAGGCAGATTCAGAAGGAATACTCTGCAGAGGACTATTCCATCCAGCAGCTTACTCATAAATTTATCGGTATGATCAAAGAAAACAGCTCTCAGAGTGAAAAGCTGACCATGCTGATCAAGTCCGCTGTAGAGCTGACCACCCAGGAGGCTCCCGGCTGGGAAATGATCGCTTCCCGACTGCTCTATCTGGACTTTTCCCAGAAACTGGCAAAGAATACTGCCTCCCTGGGCATTCAGGACTTCTACAGTAAGCTTCGCTATCTGACTCAGGAAAAGCTGTACGGCAGTTATATTCTGGACAGCTACAGCAGAGAAGAGATTGAGGAATTCTCCGGATGGATACGGGAAGAACGGAACAATCTGATGAATTACTCCGGTCTGGAGCTTCTCCTTGGCCGCTATGTAATCCGGACCAGAAAGAACGTTCCCCTGGAAACTCCCCAGGAAATGTTCATGGGTGTTGCCATGCATCTGGCCATGAAGGAAGAAAAGAACCGTTCAGAATGGGTAAAGCGTTTTTATGATATGCTCAGCCTCCTGCAGGTAACGGTGGCTACCCCTACCCTTTCCAATGCCAGAAAGCCTTATCACCAGCTGTCTTCCTGCTTTATTGATACGGTTCCCGACAGTCTGGACGGCATCTACCGCTCCCTGGACAATTTTGCCATGGTCAGCAAATTTGGCGGCGGTATGGGCATGTACTTCGGTAAGGTAAGAGCCAGCGGAAGCAGCATCCGTGGCTTTGAAGGTGCCGCCGGCGGTGTAATCCGCTGGATCCGTCTTGCTAACGACACCGCCATTGCAGTAGATCAGCTGGGCATGCGCCAGGGTTCCGTTGCCGTTTATCTGGATGTATGGCACAGAGATGTTCCCGAATTTTTAAATTTAAGAACCAACAACGGTGACGACCGGATGAAGGCCCATGACGTCTTTCCCGCCCTCTGCTATCCTGATTATTTCTGGAAGCAGGTAAGGGACAACCTGGAGGGGGACTGGTATCTCATGTGCCCGCATGAAATCCGTACCATCAAAGGCTACGGTCTGGAGGACTGCTATGGTGAAGAATGGGAAGAAAAATATCTGGACTGCGTCCATGATTCACGGATTCCCAAACGGATCATTCCCATCAAATCACTGGTCCGCCTGATCATTAAGAGCGTAGTGGAAACGGGTACTCCTTTTACCTTTAATCGTGACCATGTAAACCGGATGAATCCCAATCCTCACAAAGGTATGATCTACTGTAGCAATCTATGCACAGAGATTGCTCAGAACATGGCAGAGATCCGTTCTGTGGAGCAGACTGTGGAAACCAGGGATGGAGACACGGTAGTCGTAACTGTGACCAAGCCCGGAGAATTTGTGGTCTGCAACCTGGCCAGCCTTTCTTTGGGACGGATCGATGTGAAAAATCCGGAGGAAGTTTCTTACATAACCAAAAGTGCCATGCGTGCCCTGGATAATGTGATCGACCTGAATTTTTTCCCTGTACCCTATGCCAGAATCAACAATGAAAACTACCGTCCTGTGGGACTGGGAATCAGCGGTTATCATCATATGCTTGCCAAACATAAGATTTCCTGGGAAAGTGAAGAGCATCTTGCTTTTACGGAGGAAGTATTTGACCGTATCCACTATGCAGCCATTGAAGCCAGCTGCGAGAATGCCCGGGAAAAAGGAAGCTATCCTTATTTTCAGGGAAGTGACTGGGCAAATGGAAATTATTTTACCAAGCGCGGCCTGACCGACGAACGCTGGCAGAAGTTGGCCCGGAACGTGGCAGAAGGCATGCGAAACGGCTATCTGATGGCTGTTGCTCCCACCGGAAGCACCAGTATCCTGGCAGGAACCACCGCCGGTCTGGATCCCGTAATGAACCGGTATTTCCTGGAGGAAAAGAAGAACGGCCTTATGCCCCGTGTGGCACCGGAGCTGTCCATGGAAACCTTCTGGTACTATAAAAATGCCCACCAGATCGATCAGACCTGGTCCGTCAGAGCCTGCGGTATCCGCCAGCGCCATATCGACCAGGCTCAGAGCATGAATCTCTATATTACCAATGAATATACCTTCCGTAAGGTATTGAATCTCTATCTTCTGGCCTGGGAAAAGGGTGTAAAGACCATCTACTACATCCGCTCCAAGAGCCTGGAGGTAGAGGAATGTGAAGTTTGTTCATCATAAGAGCAGCACGAAGCTCCTGTGATTTAAGAGCGTCAAGATAACAAAAAGGAGAGACCCGTGGAAAGAATAAAATTCTTTCCACTCGGACTTTGTGCTGACGCAAAAAGTCCCTGTGATTGAAAGGCTGCTGACGCAGCAGAAAGAGAGAGGTAAGATGTCAGAATTAACCAGAAAGCCCCTGTTCAACCCGGAGGGGGATACGAATGTCCGGGCACGCAAGATGATCGGAGGAAATACCACCAATCTGAATGATTTTAACAATATGAAGTATAAATGGGTAAGCGACTGGTACCGCCAGGCCATGAACAATTTCTGGATTCCCGAAGAAATCAATCTGGGAACGGATGTGAAGGACTATCGTCTGCTTCCTGAGGCAGAAAAGCGGGCCTATGATAAGATTCTTTCCTTTTTGATCTTTCTGGACAGCATCCAGACGGCCAACTTACCCAATATCAGCCAGTACATCACTGCCAATGAAGTGAATCTGTGTCTCTCCATTCAGACCTTCCAGGAGGCAGTACACAGCCAGAGCTACAGCTACATGCTGGATACCATTTGCGAGCCCCAGGAGAGGAATGAGGTCCTTTATCAATGGAAGGAGGATCCTCATCTGCTGGCAAGAAATGAATTTATCGGCAATCTGTACAACGATTTTCAGGAAAATAAAAGTCCTGAGATTCTGATGCGGGTGATTATTGCCAACTACATCCTGGAGGGAGTTTACTTCTACAGCGGCTTCATGTTCTTCTATAATCTGGCCCGAAACAATCGCATGCCCGGCTCTGTTCAGGAAATTCGCTATATTAACCGGGATGAAAACACCCATTTATGGCTGTTTTCCAACATTCTGCTGGAGCTGAAAAAGGAAAATCCCGAACTGTTCACTCCGGACAAGCTGGAAATCTACCGGGAAATGATCAAGGAGGGCTGCGAGCAGGAAATCAAATGGGGACATTATGTAATCGGAAACGATATCCAAGGTCTGAACACGGAAATGATCACCGATTATATCCGTTATCTGGGCAACTTAAGATGCCGCAATATCGGCCTTGAACCCATTTACGAGGGCTACCATACGGAGCCTGCCAATATGGCCTGGGTTTCCCAATACTCCAATGCCAACACTATCAAAACCGATTTCTTTGAAGCCAGAAGCACCGCCTATGCCAAGAGCAGTGCACTGGTGGATGATCTGTAAAACCAGCATCCAAAATACCGGCCAAAAAGCTCCCGCATAGTGCCCTGTACCCCTCATCCACAAAAATAGGATGGGGGATACGATTGTAAATGCTCCATATTTTATTCTGTACTCACGGCCGGATTCTGAACGTTCTCGGAGCCAATTTGAACACTAAAATACTTGCAATAATACAATACAGTACACAAAAAACAATCGTCATAACCCCGAACACTAATGTTGGCATTTTCACTTGTATCATCATATAGCAAACCATATAGGTGATCCACATTATAAGTTGATATGTTCCGCTTTTTATCTGTGTTTCTGCATTGTAAGGTTGAAGCAAATAATAAATCGTCAGGTAGTGTACCGAGAAGAAGATGCTCATACAGATAATGGAAGCGAACAGCACCGCGTAATTAAGCAGGTTATCTGTTCCTCCCGACACATAGAGCAATAATGCCAGCCCAAATCCAATCACGACTGCGGGAAGTAAATTAATTTTAATGATTTCACCCAGCCGAATTTGGAAAAGCTGCAATATCTGTTTCGGCTTTTTGTAAAAGGAGTATGTAAGCAGGCTATGGTCACAATTGACAAACAAGGCCCTCGTAAATCCGGTGCCACGGTTTATGAGGTACATAATAAAAGCAAAATAGGGCAGATAGGTCATAAGTAATCCGTTTACCTTATTTCTTACTTCCGGCGCAAACATAAGCAGAATCAGAACAACTGCTATTATCACAAGCACCGCACAAGTAATTTTCTTTGCTGATTTCCAAAGGATTTTTTGATGCCTTTTTATAAACAATTCATTTAAATACTCGAATCCCTTTTTATTACTCGAAATACTTCTGTCGGTGCTTATGGTTTTAAAGCTCTGTTCCTGTTGGATTTTAGTCTGCGCAGAAGGATCCATCTGCATCGTAGCTCTAACCAACAGCTCCTTGTACATCGGTTTATAGTAGCAAAAGGTCAATATTTTGCCAACAGATAACAATCCCAGGATAACCGTAACAATCATAACCATTATAGATACATTTGTGGGAATCAAGATGCCTATAGCCGGAAGTCCGTAAGTTGCAACCAAAAGAACGGCTAAGAGTATCCACATAAATCCCCCTAATTTGTTCTCATTATTGGCGATTCCGGTTTTTTCGTATTTCCACAGTTCATAGGCAGCAACGGTAATTTTCGCTCCTGCGACAAACAAAGGGATAAGAATGCACTGCCATATTGGCAGACCCGCCAATCGCCCAAATATCAATCCACAAAGTGTAAATCCCACGAGAATCTTGAAAATGGCATAAAAATAGTTGATAAGTGTATAGTTCTTTGCATCCATTCCAAGCAGAATCATTGCGTAGTATTTGTCCTTTGTTGGATTAAACATATATGTATTGGCCCGGGCACCCATAAAAGTCAGTATGATAAGCAGGTGTAAAAATACCTGCGGTGAACTCTCGGTTGGTAATTGGTAAAGGGATGCTGCCGCGGCTATCATCAAAAGAAAATACAGCAGCTTACCGAGAAATACTGATATAAGCTCCCATATTGCCGAAAGTATGTTGGCAAAAATCTTAAATCCCCTTATCTGATAGACCATACTCGGAATAATTCTTTTGATAAGCGGTATCTGCTTAATTGCATACAGAATACTGTTGACACGGTATGTATTTTTCAGAGAAAAGGATAATCGCAACGTCTTAAACATTTCCATCCTCCCGAAGTGTCGCTATGATCTTGTCCTTAAATTCTCCACTGTCAAGATTGGACTTATCTACAGTTTCCAACACACCATAATTCAACAAAACAATTTCGTCACACAGATCCAATGCTAAATCCATAATATGTGTTGATAAAATGATAATTCTTCCCGTTTTCAAAGAGCGTAGGAGCTGTTTCATTTCCTCTGCCACAACAACGTCAAGGGATGTCAGCGGTTCGTCTAAGAGCAGCAGATTCGGCTGAGCAATGGTATTAATCAACATTTGCATTTTATTTTTCATACCGTGAGAATAATCCTTCAGTAATTTATCACGGTCTTCTGCGTCAATGCTCATATAGTCAAAATATTCATCAATGCTTTTAGAATTAGAAATCGTATCCTCGTGAATATCCAGAAAAAATTTCAGAAATTCTCTGCCCGTCATAAACTCCGGTACTGTAGGGGTAGAAAGAACATAACCAATATCCTCCGGTACCACACCACGAATTCCGTTATCAGTTTCCATAAAGAATCTGCCTGCATCCGTCTTTATATCCCCATTAAGGCAATTAAACAGTGTTGTTTTCCCCGCTCCGTTTCTACCCAACAAGCCATAGATTTTGCCGGATTCAAATGTGAAATCTATATCACGAAGTACTTGCTTCTTATCAAAACTTTTTGATAAATGTTCAATGATAAACTTCATTACGACATCCTCCCATAAAATTCTTATGCATCAGTCCAACACAGCAGAGAAACACTCCGGTAATACCTAAAACGGCAATGGTGACCGACATTAATTTTTTATTTTAGCATATAGAAAAGTAAATTCCTACTATTTTAGCCGTTTTTCTACCGATAAACAGGCCGCCCTCACTACCGTTTAACCATAAACGATAGTGGGGGCGGCTGTACATTTTCAGTATTGTGATGAGTCTTTCTTTAATATGCACTTGCTGCACTTGGTGGATTAAAGATCTTCTCAATCTGTTCATCGGTCAGTTCGATACCGAAGCAGCTTGAGAAATATTCCTTCGTTACCTCTTCGATATCTACATCTGCAAACAGATCAGGGTAGATTGTCTTGGCAATCCACTGCATCGTAACACCTACATCAATACCGGGAGTGTAGGAACGATACCAACCTAAGGGCATTTTATATACCTCTTTATTCTGTACTGCATTGATAGAACTCCAGTCATAATTTCCGATCGTATTATTGTACAGGTCCTCAGGCTGGGCTGAATTAAAGTTAGTGATCAGAACTACATCCGGATTCCACTCATAGATCTGTTCCATATTGATTGTAGCCTGACCTGTCCCCTCAATTTCTGCTGCTGCATGGTGTGCACCTGCATAATTGCTCCAGGCCTGTCCGAAATGACCATTGGCAGGAGTAGAAATCGTTTCTTCTCCATAATTAAAGAGGAACATCACCTTCTTGATCTCATCCTCAGACAAACCGGATACCCGCTTTTCAATCTCAGCCTGAACCTTTTTGTTATATTCCTGTACCTTTTCGGCAATCTCATTTTCTCCGAAAATATCCTCAAAAAGCTTCAGCCACTCTTCCGTAGTGGTAACTACGTCTCCGCCCCATCTGGAGGTAGAAATGGAAACTACCGGAATACCCAGATCACGAATGCTCTGTGCCATATCTCCTGTAGGTCCGATAACAATATCCGGATCCAGCTTTAGCAGCTCCTCAATATTCAGGTTTGAGCCATCATAAAAGGCAGTGGAGGCATTTAAAATCTCAGGATAAACGACACTCAATACACTGTTCTCTGCTGCCGCCATAGATTGAGGGGCAATTCCTACGATTTTTTCCGCACTGCCCAGGTAAACGGTCAACGGTGCCGGAATCTGCCAGGCCGTTACCACAATCCTGTCGATCTGTGTGGGGATTTCCACTTCATTGCCTTCATTATCAATAATGATTTTGGTCGCTCCTTCTTCAGCCTGAGCAGATCCTTCTTTGCTGCTCTCTGCTTCTGTCACAGTTTCTGAAGCAACTTCTGCTGTTGTTCCCTGGGCTTTTTCCCCTGAATCAGATGTACTTGTGCACCCCAGGATTCCAACGGAAATTGCCAGCATCAACACAATAGATGCCAATTTTTTCTTCATGATATTCTCCTTCTTTCATTTGATTAGATTTAACTTACTTCTGTTAGGATATATTAATACACCTCTTCTGTCAAGCTTTCTCCTAACGGATTCCACCCGTTTTTCTTAACAGAATGATAAAAAACGGAGCCCCTACTACTGCCGTCAATATTGAAATGGGAATTTCAGCCGCCGTTGCACTTCTTGCGATGGTATCGATGATTACCATAAAAATCGCACCGAAGCCAATACTTGCCGGGACCACACTCTTATTATCATTTCCAAAAATCATGCGGGAAACATGGGGCACAAGAAGACCCACCCAGCCAATATTACCGCATAAAGATACTACGGATGCGGTAATCATGGCTGCTGCAATAATACTTAAGGAGCGAATAAGCTTCACATTTACCCCCAATGATCTCGCTTCATCCTCATGGAGAGACAGGGTATTTAGCTTCCACCGTAAAAAGAAGATGATGAGCATTCCGATCAGAATAAAAGGACTTCCCAGCATAAGATCCTTAAAGCCTATTCCCGACAGACTTCCCATCAGCCAGAAGGTAATCTCCGGCAGTGTATCCTGTGGGTCTGCCACATACTTTACCAGAGATACCAGGGCATTAAACAGGGAGCTGATCACCATGCCGGAAAGAATAATCATCATCATCGTGCTTTCGCCCTTTATCCTGCTGATAAAGTAAACCAGACCTACACAACAGATTCCCAGAAGAAAGGCAAAGCTCTGAATCCCTACTGAGCCAAAGCCCAGCATAATTCCCATAGTTGCCCCGAAGGAAGCCCCTGTTGCCACGCCCAGGGTATCCGGTGTTGCAAGTGGATTGGAAAATATACTCTGAAAGGCTGTACCCGATACGGCCAGTCCGCCTCCCGCTAAAGCTGCAATAATAACTCTGGGCAGACGAATCGAATAAATTACGGTTTTTACATTAGGATCGATCTCCTCAAAGGCCCAGGCCTCAGGAAGCAGTGTATTGATAATCTGCCTTACACTGATTCCATACCGACCAATTCCCATGGCCACGATCATCACCGTGATCAAGGCAACAGTTACTCCAAACACCCAGGCTCCCTGCCTGACTAAATTTTTTTTCATGTGTACCTCCTTAGCTCCTTCTTCCTGCCTGGATATCCTCCTCAATCCACTCCATCAGGGCATCAAAGAAGGGCTCAGTCGTCGGCATAAAGCCCTGTCCGAAATGGTAGTCCGGATCCAGGGACATCACATACAGATTTCCCTTAAAGCTTAAATCCTTATAGATGATCGCCTCATCCAGTTCGTTGACCAGAATGCTCTCTGATTCTGCCGGCGGATAAAAGGCCCCATGACAATGCCATTTGGCCACCCGAACATCAATCTTTGAGAAAAGTCCCTCCTTCGTCCTTTCCGGCTGCTTGACGAAAGTCTTTCCTCCATCATTGCTTTCCACTGCGTATAAGGGCATATCCGCTCCTTCCATTCTCCACCACCAGAAATTGGTCGGATAACTCTGCCATCTGATATTAGGCAGATACTCCTTCATGCTGTCTCCCAGAGAAACGATGTGTCCCCCATTTTCCAGATATTCCAGGATTTCTTCCTTATAAGGAAGTAAAAATTTTGCATTTAGGTTAGAGGCCAACACTACATAGTCATAGTCCGCAAACCGAAAGTCTCCCATATCCGCAGCATAGACCCTTTTGTTGTAGAAATCGGCATACTTCCCATTCTTATTCCGGAAAAATTTCTGATGGAAGGCCATACCTCCGGTGATCACCGCATTTTTCAGTCCGTCCCTGCCTGTTTCACTGCTGCCGTAATCAAAAACCACTTCCGTATTCATTTCATCATTAACAAATTTTCGTTCTTTCCGCAAGGTATGATAATCCTTCTTTTGAAGTTCTTCGGTAAGCCACTCCAACAGGTTAACTCCCATCCGTCTTGCCGTTGTATTGTCAAAGAGTCCATAACCCAACAGATCAGAGGCTGCTGCTGCAAGAATAATGCCGTTGGTCGAGCTTCTGTCTACATAGGCCACACATTTTCCTTCGTTATCCACAAGAAGAAGCTCCGGCTTCTCTTCCTGGGCGAAGCTATCCAGCTCAAAGTAGCCTCTGTTAAAAAATCCCTTTACTCCTCTGCGGAAATTCACGTCATACTCTCTGATTCCGTCAAAGATGTATGTACTGCTTTGGGTATCCGCAAAATGTACCTCTCTGTCCTTAATTGCCAGAGGACTTGCAATATAGCCGGTGTTATTCGGAAGAATTCCGGTAAAATTCTGCATGAAACTGAGAATTGCACCCCCATTGTCCAGATAGGCTCTGATTTTATTCACATATCTATGCAGATATACTTCGTCTACCATGGCTGGAATCACCACTGCAGAATACTTTTCCAGTATAATCGTGTCCATCTCTTCGTATAGATCCACAAATTCCATAACATGCCTGTACAGCGGATGATCCACAATTTCCCGGTAAGCTCTTCTGTCACTGAAGCCGTCCTTCCAGGAACCAATGTAGGCGATCTTCCCATATTCATTCAGCTTCTCCCATGCAAAGGGTTTCTCGGCATTTACTCCCTTAAAACTCATTTCTTTTCTCATTTTCTTCCTCTTTCCTTTCCTAATTCAATGATATTGCGGTTAAAAGATGTCTTACGGATTGCTTCGTGCTTCGCTCTCCCACAATCCCGGCATCATTCAATTTATCTTAAACTACTTACAGCTAAGGATCTCCCCGCAGCTCAATTTGATTCCCCCGAATACGGATTTTCCCCTCTTCCGACAGCTTGGACAGCTCACGACTGACCGAGCTCCTTTCCGAACATAAGAAGGCAGCCAGCTCTTCCCGGTTAAAATCAAGCTCAAGCTTACGAGAGCCGCTTTTTTCAACCAGCTGTTCAAAATAAGTCAGCAGCTTTTCCTTCAGTGTTTTCTGCCCAAGAACCTGTACTCTGGAATTTAATATGATGGCTCCCTCAGCCAGAAGCTGAAGAAGATTCTTCAGCAACTGGGTTTCCAGGCTTGCCGGAAGGCAGTCCCCCTTAAGCAGCATCGATATATCCATAAACAGAATCTGAGAATCGACTACACACCGGATATCGTTTATCCTGTTTTCCTCTCCTGCACAGGCATAAGAAAAGCCAAAGCTGCTGCCCGCCGTCAGTCTGTTGACGATGACCTCATGCCCTTGAACCGAAGGCTGAAGAACATCCGCAGCACCTTCCAGAATGATTCCCGGAAAGGTACCGTCCCGATGAAAGCCATAGATGCTGATTCCCTTTTTACAGCTTTTCAAAAAACAGGCCTTTGATCGAACGATCAGCAGTATTGCATCCTCAGATAAATCCCGAAAAAGGCATACGCTTTTTAACGTATTGAGATATTTTATCATTATTCCATCTTCTATATGTTGCATTTGCAATATACAGATTCTATCCTCCATGGTATTGTTATGGATAACTTTGGTTAGTTATTGCTAATTCTCGGATATCATACCACAGGTATTTGGGTTTGGCAACTATTCGAAGTAATTTAATCAAAAAAGCTGTGCCCACAGCAAAAGAAAGGAAAAAAAGATGAAACGTATATTGTCACTTTGTTTGACCCTGACCCTGGCCCTTGGCCTGACCGGCTGCGCTGAGACCACCTCTGCGGTAAGTCCCTCTTCCGAAACTGCCGCCGTACAGAACTCCGTGTCTGACTCCGGTGAAGCTGTATCCACTGAAGCTGAGACCTCCAAAGGTTCAGAAGCCGTTACCCGAACGATTATCGACCATGCCGGTGCTGAAGTGGAAATCCCCGATAAAATTGACCGAATCGTAGTTGGAAACACACTTCCCCTAGCCTCCGTACTCACCGTCTATCTGGGAGGTGCCGAAAAAATCGTCGGTATGCATCCGGCTTCCATGGGCGCTGCCAAAAGTGGACTTTTAAGCGAACTTTTCCCTGAAATTCTGGAAGCCGAAACAGGTTTTATTGATGGACAGGAGGTCAATCTGGAAGAATTGTTAAAGCTGGAGCCGGATATTGTTATCGGAGTAGGGGCCGAGCAGGCACAGGCTCTCAGAGATGTGGGAATCCCTGCTGTAACTCTCTCCGTTTCCAATTGGGACTACAATGTGGTGGAAACCTATGATCAGTGGATTGCCCTTTTTGATGAAATTTTTGGCAAAAACCCGCTGACACAGCGTATATCCGAATACAGCCATAAGACTTATGAAGATATTCAGGCGAGAGTTTCTGCCCTTCCTGATGAGGAAAAGAAGCGGGTGATGATTCTTTTTAACTACAGTGAGGAAACGATGACGACCTCCGGTCCTGTTTTCTTCGGACAATACTGGTGCGAGGCCACTGGAACCGTCAATGTAGCTGAAGACGCTGAAGGTGTAGGGGCTATTGCCATTAACATGGAACAGGTTTATGAATGGAATCCTGACATGATCATCATCACCAATTTCACTGAGGCACTCCCTGAGGATCTTTACACCAATGCTATAGGAAGTGACGACTGGAGTACCGTCAATGCAGTGAAGAATAAGCAGGTTTACAAGATGCCCCTTGGACTTTACCGTACATATACTCCCGGTGCTGATACCCCTGTTACCCTGCAGTGGTTTGCCAAAACCGTATATCCCGATCTGTTTGAGGACGTGGATATTCATGCCATAACCAAGGACTATTTCAGGGAATACCACAACGTGGACCTGACGGATGAACAGATAGAAGCAATGTATTCACCTTCCCGCTCCAGTGCTGATGGAGTATCTTCATAGACAGGCAGGCAAAAGATCGGAGATCATTTCCGGTCTTTTTGCTATTTTTCCCCTTTGTGTTGCAAATGCAACAGAAGCGTTCCCTGATATATGTTATTGTAAGCATACTTTAATTAGCTATAACTAATCATTTTACTTACTAATCACATTCACAAAAGGAAGGAAAAAGCTCCATGATTAAAATTGCAATCTACGGTAAAGGCGGTATAGGAAAGTCCACCACCACATCCAATCTGGCTGCCGCCCTCAGTAAGCATTACAAGGTTATGCAGATCGGCTGTGATCCCAAGGCTGATTCCACAAAGAATCTGTTGAATCATCAGCCCATCAGGACGGTGCTGGATCAAATTAAGGAAAAGGGCGAAGATGTTTCTCTTACTGACATTGTCTACGAAGGCTATAACGGTGTGCTCTGCGTAGAGGCCGGCGGTCCTACTCCCGGTATCGGCTGCGCAGGTCTGGGTATCATTTCTGCCCTTCAGAAGCTGGAAGAATTAGAAGCCTTTGAAGAATATCAGCCGGATATCGTCCTCTATGATGTGTTGGGCGACGTTGTCTGCGGCGGCTTTGCCATGCCCATCCGGGACGGATATGCAGAACATGTCTTCATCGTAACCAGCGGAGAAATGATGGCACTTTTTGCTGCGGACAATATCTCCCGTGCCGTGGATAATTTTAAAAACCGGGGCTATGCGCGCGTCTCCGGTATTATTTTAAATGAAAGAAAGGTAAAAAATGAAAAAGAGGTAGTACAGCAATTTGCCAGCGAAAGCGGTCATCAGATCATCCAGAATATCCGCCGCAGCGATGCTGTGCAGAGGGCTGAGGATATGGGAAAAACCGTGATTGAAGCCTTTCCTGATTCTGATATTGCCGCAGACTATATGAAGCTTGCCGAAACGATTATGGATATCTGCGAAGAAAAGGAGTATCGGAAATGTGTGTAGATCATTGCTTTGAAAAAACTCTTAATTATACCTCCCCCGGACATGGAGGCTGGGGGATCATCCGTGTAGCTGCTCTGGTGCCGGAAAGCCATCTGATGTTCATCTGCCCCTCTGCCTGTTTTCGTCATGGAGCCCTTGGCGCCATTCAACACGGCTACAAGGACAGAACCTCCTATCTGTACATCACCCCTGCGGATGTAGTTACCGGCTATGACAATGTGATTCTGGAGGGCGCCGAGGAGCTGCTTTCAGAGGATGATACCATCAAGGTTCTCTTTTTATTCGTTCCCTGCATCGACGACTTCATTGGAACCGATATCGACAGTCTGGCCAGGCAGGTAGAGCAAAAGCATCCCGGAATCACCGTAAGAGCCTGCCACATGAATCCCATCGCTGCAGAAACGAAGAAGCCGCCCCTGGTTACCACCATTCAGTCCATGCTTTCTACTATTCAGACCGAAGAGCCGGCTTCTGAACTGGCCGTTAACCTTCTGGGAAGCTTTGCTCCCATCGATCCTGAAAGTGAACTTTTTTCTTTTTTTGCAGCGTACAGCTGTAAGGTTCGTCAGATGGCTGACTACGACCGCCATACAGATTTCTGTGAGCTCGGAAAAAGTAAGTATAATCTGGTCACCTGCCCCGCCGGAAAATTTGCCTCCCGATACATGGATAAGCACTTCGGTACTGTCTCCGTAATCAGTATGACTTCCTATGAAATAGAGGAAATCCGGGAAATCTACCGGCAGTGGCAGAAGCTTCTTGAAACCGATAGCTGCGCCCTTACCTCTTTCGATCTTGAGGCTGAGGAAGCCAAAACACGCGCTGCCATCCTGCAGACAAAAGAGACCTTAAAGGATATTCCCATCCTGGTTTCCGACAGCGCTGTTGTCCGTCCCTTCAGCCTGGCTAAGGCTCTGTTAGGCTACGGCTTCAACGTAACGGAAGTCATCGCCCAGGATGCTTTGGAAGGAGATAAGGAGGCTTATCAGTATCTTCTGGAGAACTATCCCTCCATCACCATTACCCAGCCCAGGCATCATCGCTCTGCCAGGAGGGAGAATTTCTCCACTCACGCTGTTGCCATCGGCTTTGAAGGAGCCTATCTTCGACAGAGCGACTATGTGGTGGATCTGTCCGCAGATGAGGGAATGTATGGATTTCAGGGAATACGGCGACTTATGGATATGCTGGAGAAAGCCGTAACCCAAAAAGCAGATTTACGAAAAATGATTGAAGAATATGGAGCCGTTGTCTAATGAAAAGATTATATCGATACTTACCCCCCTTTGCCGGTGATTACTCTGGCGTAGGTTCCGCCCTCTATGAGCTGGGTGGGATGCTCTGTATCCATGATGCTTCCGGCTGTACCGGAAACTATGTGGGCTTTGATGAACCCAGATCCTATGATTCCAGGCAGCTGGTCTACTGTACCAGCCTGCGTAAAAATGATGCTATTTTAGGAAATGAAGAAGTCTATATTCAAAAGATTGTTCAGGCAGCTGCAGAGATGAAGCCTGCCTTTATTGCCATCGTGGGCAGCCCTGTGCCTATGGTAATCGGTTTTGATTTTGACGGAGTTGCCAGAGAAATCGAACACCGGACCGGTCTTCCCACCTTCGGCTTTGATACCTGTGGAATGAAGGGAAGCTATAAGGATGGAGTGATCATGGCAGCTGAAAAACTGCTTGCCCGCCTTGCACCTCCTTACATGCCTGTGGCTGAACACCAAAAAAGTGGTAAAAGTGTAAATATTCTGGGGGCTACACCCCTGGATATGAGTGAGGAAAATGTTCAGGCTCTCCGACGGCTGCTTGAAGCCAAAGGATATGCCGTAAATGTCAGCTTCTTTATGGGAAATACCCTTGAGGATTATCAGCGTTTCCATTATGCCGATATCAATCTGGCAATTACCCAGGCCGGTGCTGTTACCGCCCAGTATATGGAAAAACACTATCACATCCCCTATTTGGCCGGTCTTCCCATCGGAGATGCCGGAAGTGCCCACTATTTTGACTGTCTGAAACGGGTTCTTCATACGAAGAAAAGTCTGGAGGTTTCCCAGATCCCTATTCCAATAAGTATGGGGGCAGAAGCTTCCGGCAAAAAAGCCCTGATTCTGGAGGATGGCATCATTGCTTCTTCCATTCGGACAACACTGATGGCAGAAGGCTATTCCCACATAGATGTGCTTTCCCTATTTGAAAAAGACAGCGGCGTAGACGGACTGAATATGTCTTTTGCTAAAACTGAAAATGATATCATAAAGGCTGTAAATTCTGAGGATTATAATCTGATCATTGCAGATCCTCTTATCCTTGCCCTCAGGAAAAATCAGGCAGGGGTACAATTAATCGAATTGCCTAAGTATGCCATTTCCAGTAAGCTGATGCATCAGAAACGATGGATTTATGTGAGTGACGGATGGGATATGCATCTTAAATCCCTTTCTCAGGATGAGAAAGCTGTGAATTATTGAAAATTGAGGAGATTATTATGGAATTTAGTGTAAAAAATGGCTGTTTCAGCTATCCCGGTGGACGTCAGGTGCTGAATAAAATCAACTTTGATGTCCAGCCCCGTGAAATTCTGTCCATTCTTGGCCCCAACGGTGTAGGAAAGACTACTCTTTTAAAATGTACCTTGGGTCTGCTTCGCTGGGATCAGGGAGAAACACAGATCGACGGAAAAAATATTGCCAAAATGAAGCATTCTGAGCTTTGGAGCTCTATCGGCTATGTGCCCCAGGCCAAGCTTTCTGCCTTTGCCTATACGGTGGATGAAATGGTTCTTCTGGGCAGAAACAGCCATCTGAAGGTTCTGGAGCAGCCGGGAAAGCATGACCGGGAAATCGCTTCCCGCTGCATCGACCGTATCGGTATCGGCTACCTGAGGGGTAAGCTTTGTAGCAAAATCAGCGGCGGTGAACTGCAGATGGTTCTCATTGCCCGTGCTCTGGCCTCCGAACCCAAGCTGCTGATTCTGGATGAACCCGAATCTAACCTGGACTTTAAAAATCAGCTGATCGTTCTCGAAACGATTAAGACGCTGAGAGACGAAGAGGGTATTTCTTCTATTGTGAATACCCACTATCCCGATCATGCTATCTCTCTTTCTGATAAGGCTCTGATTTTAAACCGTAACGGAAACAGTATCTTCGGACCTGCCCACAGCAGTATTGCAGAGCACCATCTGGAGAAAGCCTTCGGTGTGAATGTAAAAATCAAGGACTTCTATCACAAAGAGCAGAAGTATACCTGCGTAATGCCCCTGTCCATTGCTGCGGGGAATGAATACTAGTAAATTCCAAAAAGGAGCTATTGATTAAAGTTAACCTTTAACCGATAGCTCCTTTCTAACATCAAAGTAATTCCCTTGTTTTTCCTGCAAGGTACAAAGGAAGGTTGGTAACGAACCCATCCTTCCTGTATCCGCGCTTTGAATAACGAAGGGCATGATCAGGATGATGGTCCAAGATATATTTCTTGAACGAAGGTGCAGACTTATCCTCCCCACCTTTTGCCTCAATAGGAATAATCTCAGTACCATACTGCAGGACAAAATCTATCTCTCTATTTTTGTCAGAGAAGTATCTGGGCTCAATATCGAACTGCCCACGAAGCTGCTGTAAAACATAATTCTCAGTCAGAGGACCCTTGAACTGATAGTCGGCTTTCAGAAGGATAGCACTGTTATCTATACCAGCCATGTGTTTGAGAAGGCCCGTATCAAAGACAAATAGCTTGAATTGATCCAGCTTATCAAAAGCAGACAGTGGATGCTCCATCTTCGAAACATTATAGACACGATTGAGCATACCTGCTGATACAAGCCACTCAATAGCCTCTTCAAAATCTCTTGCTCTACCGCCTTCTCTCACAGCTCCATACATAAACTTCTCGTTTGGTTTTGCAAGCTGCGCGACAATACTGCGGAAGACCATAAGGATACGCCCACTGTTGATCTTACCATTGTGCTTCGAGAAGTCATTTTCATAGACTTCAATCAACTCTCTTTGTATCTGAGAAATAAGAGCAGGATCCTTGTACTTTACCCAGGATGCAACGCATTCCGGCATTCCACCGATGATCAGGTAATTATTATAGGCATCCAGTAAACGGTTATGAAAGATTTCCTCAATTTGCTGTCCCTTCTGAATGCTTTCATAATATACAAAAAGCACGGGATCAGTTGCATCAAGAAATTCATCAAAAGTCAATGGAAAAATATCAAGCAGATTTACCATTCCAACCGGATAGGATTTTGGTTTTGCAAGAAGCGTACCAAGCAGACTGCCGGCGGCAATAACATGATACTCATTTGCTTTTTCTTTAAAGTATTTCAGCCCATTAAGTGCCTCCGGACATTCCTGAATCTCATCAAAGATAATCAGTGTTTTTTCAGGAAGGATCTTCTCACCTGTGATCATGGAAAGAAGCTCGATAATTCGATGGGGATTTTTATTTGTCTCAAAAATAGACTTAAGTTCATCTTCCTCGTCAAAATTGAAATAGGCATGGCTATCGTAGTAATTTCTTCCAAACTCCTTCATCAACCATGTTTTTCCAACTTGTCGTGCACCTTTCAAAACCATCGGTTTACGCTCATCACCGGTTTTCCAGTTTATAAGCACCTGAATTGCATTACGTTTCAGACAGATCACCATCCTTTCTTAGTGGCCAGTAATAGAATAACACATTTTTCTGAGATTATTAATATTATTTATTCACATTTTTCCAAAATTTTAATCAATTATCCACACCTTTTTCCAGGAAAATATTTATAAGAAATACACAAAATAGCAAAAGCCGATTGACAGTAACTGTCAACCGACTTTTGTTGTTGATTATTTTATTCTTCGAGCTTAGTCACAGGTATAAGGCATCAGGGCCACATGGCGGGCTCTCTTGATCGCTACGGTAAGAGCTCTCTGATGCTTTGCACAGTTTCCTGTGATTCTTCTGGGAAGGATTTTTCCTCTTTCGGATACGTATCTTTTCAGCTTATTGGTATCCTTGTAATCGATTACATTATCTTTTCCACAGAAAACACAAACTTTTTTTCTTCTGCGAATACCGCCTCTTCTCTTCATTGGAGAATCAGCCTTGTCAGTCTTGTTAAAAGCCATGATAAATGCCTCCTATCTTAAACTCACCGGAATCTTTCCGGCTTCCTGATCACTTAGTTGAAAGGTAATTCCTCATCAATTCCGTCCGGAATATTCATGAAGCCATCACCTGCGGATACCGGTTCAGGACGGCTGGTATTTCCACCACCAAAGCCTGAAAACTCACCGCCTCCCGAAGAAGCGTTCTTGCTCTCTGCAAACTCGATATCCTCCGCAACAACGTCCGTTGTATAGACCTTCTGTCCATCCCTGTTGGTATAGCTTCCGGTCTGGATACGTCCGCCCAGGGCTACCTTGGTTCCTTTGTGGAGATACTTCTCTGCAAATTCACCCAGTCTGCCAAAGGCCACACAGTTAATGAAATCTGCGGTCTGCCCATCTGCGCTGTTACGGCTTCCTCTTCTATCCACTGCCAGTGAAAATCTGGCAACGGCCATGGGAGTTTCACTGTTCTGAGAATATCTCACCTCAGGATCTCTGGTTAAACGCCCCATCAAAATTACTTTATTCATCTTCATCTCCCTTTCCGGCATACCGGAAGGTACGCCTCTTAAGCTTCCTGCTTAACGCATAAATATCTGAGAACGTTGTCCATGATACGAACACGGCTCTCGATTTCAGCAGGAACAGTGCTTTCAGCATCGAACTGGATGAAGTAGTAAAAAGCTTCTTTCATTTTCTGAACTTCGTAAGCCAATCTCTTCTTTCCCCAATCATCAACATTGGTAATCTGGCCGCCGAATCTTTCGATCGTAGCCTTTACCTTGTCAATGGTAGCGGTTCTTTCATCGTCTTCGATTTTCGCACTCACAACAACTGCTAATTCATATTTGTTCATGCTAGTTACCTCCTTTTGGTCTCTGGCCCCGGAAAATTCCGGAGCAAGGAATTAATATATCACGGTTTGATATGTTACCATAAAAATCCTTTATTCGCAAGGCTTTTTGTCCACTTTCCGGATATTTTTTTCTGCCTGAGGTCTGGCGATCATAATCTGGTGGCCGCAGCCCTCACATTTCAGCCTAAAATCTGCTCCTATCCTTAAAACCAGCCATTCCTTACTTCCGCAGGGATGCTGTTTTTTCATGGTAAGAATATCGCCCACCTGAATATCCATAATCATCTCTCCTGATCAAATTTCTCCAAGTCACTTACAGCTGACTGAAAATCTCACCTATACTCCCTGTCACCACCAGATCTGCCTGCCCATCCTTGGGGGTAGGCGTCTTATTTACCAGTACCAGCTTATTTCCCCGATAATAATCGATGAGTCCCGCCGCCGGATAAACCGCCAGAGAGGTACCGCCAATGATCAACACGTCAGCATTGCTGATACAACGGATGGATTCCTGCAGGATATCGTTATCCAGACCTTCTTCATAGAGAACCACATCCGGCTTGATACTGCCGCCACACTCACAGACAGGTACTCCTTTGGAATGCAGAATATATTCGGCATCATAAAATTTATGGCAGCGTTCACAATAATTTCTTAATACCGAACCGTGCAGCTCCAATACCTTCTTACTGCCTGCTGCCTGGTGGAGTCCATCAATATTCTGGGTGATCACCGCTTTCAGTTTTCCCTCCTCTTCCCACTGAGCCAGCTTGATATGGGCCGCATTGGGTTTCGCCGTCAGACAGAGCATCTTATCCCGGTAAAACCGATAAAACTCTTCCGTTTTCCGACGGTAAAAGGTATGGCTTAAAATGGTTTCCGGAGGATAATCGTATTTCTGATGATAAAGACCGTCTACACTCCGAAAATCCGGTATCCCACTCTCTGTAGATACACCTGCCCCACCAAAGAAAACCAGATTGTCGGTACGGTCGATCATTTCCTTTAACTGTTCAATCCCGCTCATACATACTTCCTCCTTCTTTTTTCACTGAAAGGGCAGCTACTTCTTTTTCGCTTTTTTATTTTCCCGACGGAAGAAAAGGTAAGCACCTACATCTCCACTCTCATTCTGATAGAATCGTGCCTTTACCTGTATCCGCTTACAACCGGCATCCTCCTGACTCCGATAAGTTTCTGCCGCTTTTTTTCGTCCCTTGGTATATCTGTTCAGGAGACTGTTTCTGGACAGGCTGATCAACAGCTTCTTTCTGTCCTCCGGATGGATCTGTTTTGACCAGCTCTCCCAAAAAGCGTCTATACTGCCCCTGGGCTCCATCTTTTCGATATCGTTTCCGGCACTCAATATACAGTATTCATTCTTTGACAGATTGAATCTGACCACTCCGGGATAGCGGGAAGCCACCACGCCCAGAAGCTCTTTCAATTCTCCCGCACCGGCCCGTTCGTTGACCATGGGAACAGCCTGATTCAACTTAAATTGATAATCTGCCTCCAGCATGGCCGGTTCATAGAAAGCATAATTGTTCTTTCCGTTTCGTTTTACATGATAAAGGGCTATATCTGCCCGCTTAAACAGGGTATCATAGCTGTCTTTTCCGGGTTTTTCCACCGCACAGCCTATGCTGCAATGGATACTTCTTTCCCGCTTCTCTCCGATAAACGTGCCGGCCAGCTTCTGCAGCAGAGAAACGATGGCTCTCTCAACCGGGCCTGCACTTCCTCCGGCTCCCGGCAAATAAACCACAAATTCATCTCCACCTGAACGGACCAGAATATCATCCTTACGAAAATGGTTTTTCAGAGTCTCTGCAATCCCAATAATGGCTGCATCCCCCTGTTTATGCCCCAGGCTGTCATTGATTCCCTTAAGATCATCCAGATCAATGGTCAGCAGGATACCTCCCTTTCCCGTAGACTGGGCAAGACACTGACGAATCTTCTCTTCCCCTGCTCCTTTTCGGAAAAGCCCGGTCATGGCATCCAGTTCAGCCCGCCTCAGGATCGCTATACGCTCCTTACGCTCCTCCGTAAAATCCCGCATGGAAAAGAAGGCCTTAACATGTCCATTATAGGGATCATCCATTAATACGATCTGGATTTCCAGCCAATGCATCGTGCCATCCTTAAACCGGACCTCCCACTCACTTTTCAGCTGTTTCTCTCCCTGGGTGTAGAGCTTTAACAGATTTCTGCAGGAAAAATATTGATTAGCCTTCATATCTTCTTCAAAGGTAAACTTTACCTCCAAAAGCATCCGCCCAAAATCCGTATGAGAGCACTGTACATTCCGTTCTCCGCCGGAGAGCATCTGTCCTGCCAGCTTCTCAATCCTGTCGTCCGTCAGATCACTCTCAATGTACATCAGCAGCCCGTCTGCCCCTCCGTCAAGAGCCTGTACATAACGACGATAGGCCAGCTCCTGCTCATGGAGCTCAGTTATATCCATAATGGAAATAAGGGCAGTTTCAGGCTCACCGCCTGCATATAAAGAAGAATATTTAAAATGATACCACCTGGGTTCTCCATTCTCCAGTCTCAGATGTATCTTACATTCTCCTGAAGGAATTCCCTGATGAATAGAGGCAAAAAAATTCTTTACCTCCTCAATACTGTCAGGCAAAACAAAGGGATTGTTGGGTACCTCCTCCTGAGAATAGGAATTTTCATAAAGGTGGCTTAAGATATCCTTTTCCTTATTCATCTTATCCCAGGGCCTGGTGGTTCGGGTTCTCAGATCATAGCCATAGAGGATCCGGTTAGAATGTCCCGCCACGATCTGATAGATCTGTTCCTTCTGCTCTCTGGTCTGTTCCCGTTGTATCTCCTGCTGTACCTGTACTTCTTCCTTTTCCGGCCCCTCTGTTTTTTGATCCTTGTTCTCCTGCCTGTAGCTTGCCGTATAATCCGTAATCTGTCCATAAACACGGAGTCTTCCGTCGGCACTCATAGAAACGGAGAGATTTCCCCGGATATACTGAAGCTCTCCCGCGTTGTTTTCACGCATCCCCACAAAGGCCCCGCTCTCACGGGTACGCTTCATCTTTTCCAACAGCATACCCACCGTTTTTTCCGGTGTATCCATCAGGCTTACGATCTCAATTTCCATAAGCTTGTCCAGAAAATCGGCCATGGTACACTCCAGAATTTCCATACATTTGTCACTGACGAACATACATCCCCATCTGTCGCCTTTATTCAAGTGGAATAATCCGATAGGAATGGCAATAAGCTCCGGTACCCGGCTTTTTACCAAATTCATATTTTTCTCACGCTCATCCATAAACTTTCCCCCATGCATCTCTGCCATTTTTCCTGAATCAATCTTACCTTATTTTGGACAAAAAAGTCTACTATAAACAGGTCTTACCAAGAAAAAATATCCTGAATCATAATAAGATGGGGACGTTGTAAAGAAAAACTTTTACAACATCCCCATCTTTTTCACTTTTTTCAGTTTTTATGCTTCCCCAGCCTGCTTCCCTAAGAAATCCAGAAAGGTCTGTACGGAGCCTCCAAGAACCTGTACTTTATGGGGGCGTTCACCAGGAACATCGGAGACATCGAAGAAATCACCATCTTTTGTTATTTTGGTACACATGAAGCTGTCACTTCCAAAAATGCCTTCCTCTATCCCCACATACTCATCTCCCCAGAAGGAGCAGTCCTGGGGCATCAGTCCGGGAAGTTCTTCTTGTAAATGGGTAAAAATAGTATCTGCATTGTCACTTTTACTGGAAATGCCTACCTCCAGATATTTTGCATCGCAGGTAGGAGCCACCTTTATGCCAAAATCTGCCGCTTTTTTATGGCTTAGATCAATCAGTGCCTGCAGCCCTCCGTCGATACCATGGGCTTTCAGACTTTCTTTCAGCAATTCCAGCTCATTTTCCTGCATAAACAGATTATCTCCCCGGTTATTCTCCACCATCAGGTCAATTTTACAGTAGTTGGGGCGGCTGAAAACAATATCCGTATTGAAACCGTACCGATTTTTCAACTCCATATGGATCTCAAAGCAGATGCGATGAATCTTTTCCAGCACCTCCTTATCCGGAATACAGTGAGAAAAAACATAGGGCTTTCCCCCTTTAAAGGCATAATTATAAGCCCCTCTTCCCAGACCCAGATAAAGATTCTCCAGCTCCTTTTCGGTAAAATAACGTTCTATGGCTCCTCCGGCTATGTTTTCATAGGTGGTGCCGCTGATAACGGCAAGCTTTACTCCCTTTTCCAAAAGGGGCTTCATAGCTGCCACTGCCTCCTCTGCCGGAGCCTTTCTGGACATGACGGCAGTTCCGTCCCAGTCAAAAAATATGGCTTTATACGTTTTCATAACTTTTCTCTTCCTTATATAAATGATTCTCCTGTAAGGCTTCAGCAACTTTCTTTTTTCTGCCCAGCGGATAATACAATCTGCTGCCCTTATCCTCCAGCTTCATGGATTTTCCATGGATAAAAAATTCCACCGGACGATCGTTGAGCAGCCGATACTCTGCCTGCTCCTGATCGGTATACACCTCCACTATGCTTCCCCGATAGCCAATACGAAAACGGTATCCCTTCCATTCCCCGGGGATAGAGGGCTTAAACTCCAGGCAGCCCCTGTTGGTTCTTACTCCGCCAAAGCCGAATACGATCCCCTGCCAGGTTCCTGCCATATTGGCTGCGTGGATTCCGGCATAGAAATTATTATGGTAATCGTCCAGATCCATTCTGGCCGACTGGGAAAAATAAGTATAGGCTTCCTCATGGTAGCCGATCTGAGAGGCCAGAATACCGAAAATACAGGTAGATAAGGATGAATGGTGAAGGGTAACCTCCTGATAAAAGTCGTAATTACGCCTTAATTCCTCTTCACTAAAATAGTTGCTGTAAAGCAGCATCCCCAAAATGGCATCTGCCTGTTTCGACATTCTCTGGCGGTAAACGAACAGAGGATGGAAATTTTCATATAACAGATGGCGTTTCTCGGGCGGGATTCTGGAATCGTCCCAAACCTTTCGCATCATAAAACCGTCATCCAGAGGATATACCTGTCTGCCTTCATCATAGGGAAAATACATCTTCTCTATGATCTTCTGCCAAAGGGCCGTTTCTCCCTCCTCCAGCTTCAGCTTCTGCACCAGGCTTTCATAGGCCTTCTCATCCAATGCCCTCACCCTTTCCAGGGCCCAGAGAGCACTTTTAAGATTCTCTCTGGCCATCAGATTGGTATAGAAATTGTTGTCTACAATGGCATTGTACTCATCCGGTCCGGTGACTGCACAGATGCAGTATTTTCCTCCCTTACTTTTGGCAAAGCAGCCCACGTCTGCCCACACCCTGGCCGTTTCCACCAGAACCTCTGCCCCTTTTTCCTTAAGATACTCATCATCGGCATTGACATCCACATAGAGCTTAAAGGCATAGGCAATATCTCCATTAATATGGTACTGAGCGGTTCCCAGCGGGAAATAGGTGGATGCCTCTTCCCCATTGATGGTCCTCCAGGGATAAAGGGCCCCCTTCTCATGTCCCAGCACTCTTGCCCTCTCCCTGGCCTGGGGAAGGGTATCGTACCGGTAATCCAGCAGGGCCTTTGCCAGTTTTCCCTCCGTATAGGCAAAGACAGGAAGCACATACATTTCCGTATCCCAGAAATAGTGACCTTCATAGCCCTCTCCGGAAAGTCCCTTTGCCCCCATTCCGGTGCGCCCGTCCCTTCCTGCTGCCTGCATAATATGAAAAAGATTGAAACGAATCCCCTGCTGCAGGGCAGTATCTCCCTCAATCTGAATATCTGCTTTTTCCCAAAAGCTGTCCATATACTGCCTCTGCTGTTTAAGAAGGCTATCCATTCCCTGGTTCATGGCAGTTTCAAGAGTATGGTGTAAAAATCCTTCCATTTCCTCCTTCTTCATATCCAGACAGGAGGTATAGGCAAGATATTTGTTGAGAGAAATAGTTTCCCCTTCTTCTATTTCCAGGATAAAATCCAGTGCAGCCAGTTTTTCTGCCTTATCCGTTTTTCCTTCTGTTCTGTGGGGTTGTTTACTTTCCTGCCTGATCTCGTGCAGCCCCATACAGCCCATGGAAAGTCCGGAATTCAGGGTGATCCCTTCGTAATAGAAGCTTTCTTTTTCACTGTCCGCTTCCAGACGCTTACCTTCCAAATGCTCTCCAAAGGGACCATAATCCACAAGAGGGTTGGTAGTTCGGGTATGGTTTTCCACCTTTCCCTCCAAAAGGGAGATCAAACGGACTTTGCCGGTAAAGTTTATTGCCGTGACCGCAAGGCTCTGTACCATCAGATTTTTACAGGCAAAAGAACAGAAACGTTTCGTACTTATCCTGACTTCCTTTCCCCCGGGAGAACGCCAGTATACCTGCCTTGTCACGTAACCTTCCTGCATGTGAAGCTTACGACTATAGTCTAATATTTCTCCCGAAAACAGATCAAAAGTCTCCTCGCCCTGATCATCTCCAAGTACCACCTTCGTGGTCTTCATATTGGGAAGATTCAGCAGAGACTGGCTGGTGAGAGGAAAGCCAAAATTCCACTCTCCGTAGCGTATATTCTCGCTTTCATAAAATCCATTAATAAAATTTCCTTCCAGCCCCTCTTTTTCTGTGAAGGCATACCCCTCTTCAAAGGTTCCCCTGGTTCCCAGATATCCGTTGGACAGGGCAAAGGTCGTCTCGTTTCGGTAATTGGTCTCTTTCTTAAACTCCTGTTCGGTGATCACCCAGGGCTCAACAGGATAGATCGGTTGCTTGAATTCCATAATATCTCCTCATCTAATACTCTATCTTCCAGAAAATCTCCTCTGCTTTAATGAAAGCGTAAAGATATTCCACTGCATCCTCCTTCAGGGCATTTTTGTGCATGCTGAGGGCCAGTGCCTTCAGGTTTACGGAAAAATCCCCCGACTGCATGGAAGCCGATACGGGAAAACGAACCCGCTTCTCCCAGTCCAGGCTTCCCTCATTAAAGCCCGGCGGACAGGTGTAAGCCTCCAGCTTAGATAAGGGTCTCCCTTTTTTTGCTTCCCCAACGCCGTCATCGGTATCTCCCTTTTTTAACCGTTTGGGCCAGTTTTCATCTCCTGACTTTGTATGTACCACCGTGCTGTAGAGCACCGGTGCATACCCTCTTTCCTTTTCTTCCCGAAGGATTTCCTTCACAAAGAAAAACAAACCGCTGTGGTCACCATGCATATCCTCCTCTGAGGTGGTAAAAATAGTGTCCGGTTCATTCTCCCTGATGATCCGACGCAAATCCTCTTTAAAATTTCGTCTCGTGTAGGCCGCCGGACTGCCGTATCTTTCAGTGTGAAAATCCGCTTTTTTGGGCAGCCCATAGGTTTCAGCTGAGCAGTGCCCGGGATGAAGCTTATTTTCCTCTTTTTCGGTATAGAGATTGTAAAGAAAGCTTTCTTCCGGGTCCATTCCGGTATCCGCATAGCCCATAAAAATAACCCTCTCCTGAGAAAGACCAAGCACCTCAAGCCCCATCAGTGTCTCCTTAAGGCGGACACTTCCACTGACCTTATCTCTTCCCTCATAATCTCCGTTGGTAGCCATCACCACTGTTACCTGCTTCTTCTCCTGCAGGGCTCTTTCAATAATTCCTGCCGCCATAAGGATCTCATCATCCTCATGAGGCACAATAACCATGATCTTATCCATCTATTTTCTCAATTATCCTTTCACTGCACCTGCTGCCACTCCCGCAATAATATATTTCTGCATAAAGAGGTAGAAGAGCATCAGCGGGGCCACTCCCAGCATCAGCATGGGAAAGAGAGCCGTCCAGTCTGTAGAGAACTGCCCGATATTTCTGGATACCTCCTGCAGGATGACGGAGTTCTCCCTGCTCTGAATGAATAAAAGAGGGGTCATAAACTCATTCCATACATTCAGGGTTACAATGATCACTACCGTTGCGATTACCGGCTTTAACAGAGGAAGGACGATGACAAAAAATTTCTGGATAACCGAGCAGCCATCTATCTCCGCCGCTTCCTCCAGCTCTCTGGGAACAGAGGATTCGATAAATTCCTTGAACAGGAAGATTCCCTGGGGAATATTAATCGCCACATCCACCAGAATAACCGCCCAGACGGTGTTCATTAGGCCGATGGTTTTTACAATTTTAAACAGGCTGACGATATTCATCTGAAAGGGAACCATAAGCCCTGCCAGAAAAAGGAGAAAAAACCGGTTTCCCCATTTGGTTCTGGTTCTTGCCATAGCATAGCCGGCCAGTGAAGTGATCAACACAATGATGGCTACTGCCAGAACCGTGATCTGTACGGTATTGAATAAGGCCCTTGGATACTCCATTTTATTCCACGCCTGCACATAATTTTCAAACATCCACACTTTAGGAAGTCCCAAAGGGCTCTGGGTAGCCTCCTGGGGACTTTTTAATGTGGTAACGATCAGATAATAAACAGGGATGAACCAGATCACTGCCAGTACGACCATGATCATCTCTGTGATCCAGAGTTTCCTCTGCTCTTTCCTGCTTACTTGTCGAATTCTTCTTTTTCTCATTTCATCCTCCATGCATATCACAAGCTCTGCCTGCGATACTGCTTAAATAAGAAACACTCTCAGCCAATGGCCTCACTCCACTTGCTCATCAGCTTATTGGTCAGGCCGCTGATGAGTAATACGATGATAAAGAAACAGACACCGAAGGCAGAGCCTACTGCATAGAAGCCGTCGGAAATTCCCTTATCCATCATCACCGTCATTACCGTTTCCGTCGCATTTCCCGGTCCTCCGGAGGTCATGGAGTAAATGGCATCAAAGGCTTTCATTCCTCCAATCAGGCCGGTAACTACGATGATCTTTACGGAAGGGCACATGAGAGGAAGGGTGATTCGGAAAAACTGCTGTCTTCCGTCAGCACCGTCAATAGCCGCTGCCTCATACAACTCAGGGGAAATTCCCTGTAGATTGGCAAGAAAGATAACCATAGCCCATCCTGTCCACTGCCAGATCTGGGTAAAAATAACGGAATATAATGCTCTGTCTGCCGTAAAAAAATTGACAGTGTTAACCCCCAGCTGATGAAGCAGGTTGTTAATCAACCCGTAATCCGAGGAGGAAAGAATGAAGTTCCACAGATAGCCGATGATCAGAGAACTGAATACTGCTGGGAAAAAATAAACTGCTCTCAGCAAATTTCTTGTTTTCAGTTTTTTATTCAGAACGACTGCCAGAGGAAGCCCCAGGATTACCTGAAAACCGGTCAGAACCACGGCATAGATCAGAGAATTCTTAATGGCAATTTTCATCAGAGGGGTCTTCAATACCGTAAGATAATTTTTGATCCCGACAAAATCCAGATCCTTGATCTTAATATCTGAATAATCGGTAAAGCTGTAAATAAAGGTAAAGAAGAAGGGTAAAATACTAAAGGTAAGGTAGATGATCAATGCAGGTAAGATAAACAGGATAAAATAATGCCCCAGCGACCCACATTCTCTTTTTTTCTTTGTTTTTGTCATCATTGAAGCTTCCTTTCTGTGGGAATCAACATAAACATCCGATCAGCTGTGAGGGCGTATTACGGCCGCCAATCCATGAAAAAAGGCAAAAAAAGAGCTATTACAGAATCTTTCTGTAAATCCGTCCTGTAATAGCCCTATTATGTCTTTTGATCCTTAATTATTTGGAAAGCAGCTCAGCAACTGCTGCATCCACGTTCTGTAGGGTAACAGCCAGATCCTGACTTCCCAATAAGTAGTTCTGGAACTCGGTTCCGTAGGTCTCATGAGCGCTTGCTGCTACACCCCATTCATTCCAGGGACAGTATACATTTCCTGCTGCCAGAGTCTCAGAAACACTGGTATAGGCTTCCGGCAGATCGAAGGAAGCACCCTCCAGATAAGAGGAACCGCCCTGGTTATTCTCCCATAATGCTGCCTGGCCTTCGTAGGTAGATATTGCTGCCAGAACCTCCATGGCCGCCTCTTTGTTTGCAGAAGCTTCATTTACCGCAAATCCACAGCCGGGGCCGCCGATCAGCCAGCCTGCACTTTCCTTCGTTCCGTTGAAGGGCATCATATCGATCTGTAAGTCAGGATTCTTTTCCATAATGGCTTCATAATCCCAGGGACCGGAACAGAACATAGCTGCACCGCCGGTAGCAAACTGCTCTAATGCCTGTGCATGGTCAATGCCGGTCATATCCGTAGTATAGATACCTTCAGTGATCATCTGGGACCATTTTTCCAGATAGGTATTCCAGGTGCCGTCCATGGTGATCTCACCATTTCTGTATTTTTCACCAAAGCTTTTACCTTCCTCAGTGGATAAATATTCAGCCGTTACGAAGGCCATGGAATTTTTCAGCATAGGCTCCCAGGATTTCAGGCCTGCTGCCAGAGGGGTGATGCCCAGATCCTGGAACTTCTTACATACCTCAATATACTCATCAAAGGTCCTCGGTAATTCGATTCCATTCTCTTCGAAAAGAGCCTTATTGTAGTAGATACCTTCAAACCAGCTGATACCGGGTAATGCATATGTATTGCCCTCAAGGGAGTAAACGCTGGTACCTGCATCGGAATATTTCGCTGCAAGCTCATTTACTTCTGCCAGATAACCCAGCCTTGCATGCCGAAGGGTGGAACCGGGAGATTCGCAGATGATATCGGGACCCTCACCTGCGGATAACTGAGTATCGATGATGGTGTCATAGTTGGAGTTGTCGATAAACTGATACTCAATTTCTACATGAGGTACTGCTTGGGCCAGGTAGTCCAGTAATGCCTGAACCGTATCCTCACTGTTCCAGTAAGACATACGAAGAGTTACTTTTTCACCGGATGTACTGCTGTCTTCTTCTGCTCCTGTCTCTGCCCCTGTATCGGTTGCTGCATCTGCTGCTGTGTCTGTACTGCCCCCACAGCCAGCCAGCAGGCTCATGGCCATTGCTGCAGTAAGAAGCATGCTTAAAACTTTTTTCTTCATAAGAAAACCTCCTGTATTTGATACTTTAATCATAAAAAGTTTTTGGGAAGAAAAAAATGCAACATTTTTTAGAAAACTGAAACTTTTTATGGTTTATCTGCTGTAGTGTCCGGGCTTATTCTGAATGGTTGTCATCCGTTTTTAACTGATCCGGGATCCGTATGGTAAAACAGGTATAGATTTCATCCATAACGGCTACTCCGAATTTGTGATCATTCCCATAGTAAAGCTCCAGCCGCTCTGCAATATTTCGTATACCGTAGCCCTTTCCCTGTTTATTGATCAGATGATCCATTTCCCCGGAAGGGATCAGGGGTCCATTATTATAAATATTGAACACAAGGGCATCCAGCCGCTTCTGATATTCAATGATCACCTTTCCCGTACTTCCATCCTCAATATAGTCGATCCCATGCTTTATGGCATTTTCCACCACCGGCTGCAGCAGGAAATTGGGCATGCTGCACTCCTGTCCTTCCTCATCCAGCCGATATTCCACAAAAAATCCCCCGTCATGCATTTTCTTCTGAATCTCTACATAGGACGCAATATTTTCCAGCTCATTTTTTACCGTAGTGATCTGCTCTCCATTATTTAAAGCTGTCCGGTAGAACCGGGCAATAAGGCCTGCGATATCGGCAATATCATCATCACCCTTATGCAGGGCCCTCCACTTAATGGACGAAAGACAGTTGTACAGAAAATGGGGATTCATCTGTGCCTGCAGAGCCTTTAACTCAGAGGCCTTTTTTTCCAGCTCTATTTTATAAACCCGGTTGATCATCTCATTCAGCTGAACCGTCATCTTACCCAGACTGTTGGTTACGATTCCCACCTCATCCGTATCCTCAGTAAAAATGGGATTATCCAGGTCTCCTCCGGCAATTTTCTCCGCCTGACCCTTAAGATTCAATATCCGGCGGCTGATTACCGTGGACACGATACTCATCAGGGTCACGATCAGCAGCACACATACGGCTACCATAAGCAGGGTGGAAGAAATAATGGAATGACTCTGCTCCACAATCATACTTTTATCAAGAAAATAATAAATGTCCCAATCGGTATACTCCATATGGGCAGTTTTCAGGATATAGGCATCCGTATTCTGATCCTGGTTTATCTCACCGGCCTTTATCCTAAGAGCAATACTTTCCTGCAGGTCTTTATTCTCCATTTCCCTGCTGTACACCACCTGCCCCTCTTTGTCCAGAAGAAGAATTCCATTATCCAGATAGTTCATGGTATCCAGAGGCTGCAGCATACGTCCGGGATAAAACTCCGTTCTTAATATTCCGATCATTTTACTGCTGGTAGCCGTATCCAGAATAGTTCTGGTGGCAAAAAGCTTTTCTTCCTCAAGGGTCCAGCGGGTATTAAAATTAGTGGTATGCTCCTGATACCACTCCTTATCCATATTTTCTCTGGCTGCTTTAAGAAAGGAGCCGATATCGTCTGTCACGTAGGGACTGATAATG
The DNA here is from genome assembly GCA_017439665.1 of Lachnospiraceae bacterium. GTDB lineage: Bacteria > Bacillota > Clostridia > Lachnospirales > Lachnospiraceae > SFDP01. The sequence goes on along the minus strand of JAFSIS010000070.1, from coordinate 8,932 downwards.
TGGATTCCCTTAATATGCTCATCACTGGTGATAAAATACCAGAGTACCGGCTCCACCGTCTTGTTCAGGCTCTGGGCAATGGCACTGCTGTCATAGGCCTTGTCCTCCAGCACTTCCCGAAATTCCAGATTATAGGCCAGATACTTGGTAAAGTCCTGCTCCCGTTCAAATTTGGAATTTAATTCTGAAACCATTCGTTCCAGGTTGTTGCTCATGGTTTTATCCGTCTGGTCAAGGAGATTTTGATTTGCTGTATAAAAAGAATAACAGCCCAGAATCAGAATGGGGATCAGCACCAGGGCCATATAGCTGATGATCAGCTTCTTTTTAATTGAGGCTTTTTTCACAAACCACTTCCAGATTCCTTTCATCCTCTTTTCTCCTTCAGTCTCCCTCTCTGCCTGTTATTCCTTCTGCCTGATACCGGCTGCTTCTTCCTTCCCATGCCCTGTCCTTCTTACCACCCTACAGCTGTTCCCTGAACTGCCTGGGAGTTACCCGGTAATACTGCTTGAACAGCTTGTTAAAATAGGACTGATTCTGGTAACCGCAGGCTTTTCCCACATCCACGATCTTCATCTTGCTGCTTTCCAGAAGCTCCTTTGCCTTCTTCATCCGGTAATCGGTCAGGTACTTCACCAGATTGCTTCCTGTCTCCTTTTTAAAAATAAAACTTACATAAGAAGGGGTAAGGCAGACTCTGTCCGCAATATCCTCCAGACCGATATCGTTCATATATTCATTCTTCACCACCCGTTTGATCTGGGCCACCGTCTGGCTCATATCCGGAAGGTTTTCTCCCTCTGAAAGGATCATCTCATCCAGAATGCCGGATAATACCTCTGCCACCTTTTTCAGATCATTACTGTTCATGATGCGGTTGGCCGTTTCCATGATCAGTGTTTCATTATATGTACCATAGACCTGATAAATGGCCTTTACCATATCTAACATCAGATATTTGGCAAAAAAGGCGCTGGAGGATTTTCCTGCCTCCAGACGTTTCAGGTAGACCAGCATCTGCTCCTTCACCGCTGCCATATTTTTATCCCTGATGCTTCTCATCACACTGTCTTTGATCTGCAGCTGCTCCTCCAGAGCACCCGTATCCTTCAGATTGGTTTTGGAAATATAAATGATTCCCGAAAAATAACTGAAGGTATCCTTTATGGTATCCTCCAGCTCCTTCAGCTTCTCCCGAAAGCCTTTCATTCCGTTAAAACGGGTTCCCACAATGATAGAAAACATCTCTGATCTGTCCTCCGTCAGGCGGGAATAAACCTTCCGCATAGAGGCTTCCACCACTTCTTCATCGGTACTCTCATTTCCATAAAGCAGGATATAGGAAAGATTAGGGTATAGATTGATGGCTTCAAAGCTTCCCTTGAGATTTTTCCTTAAAATCTCTTCAAATTCCTCTTCCTTCTGTTCAAAATAATTATCTCTGGTCTCGATGCTGACAAAGCGCATAGGTTTATTTTCCAGATGGATCCCGTACTGCTCACTGAGGGTCTGGCTGATCTCGCTGAGAGCATCCCTGGAATTTAACAGACGGTAGAGCCACAGCTTTTTATCCGAATTTCTCAAGCTTTCCCTCTGGTCACTCTGCTGCTTTCTTTCACGGCAGATGTTCATCACCCTGTCCATTACCTGTTTGAATTCATCCAGCTCAATGGGCTTCAGCAGATAGTTGACCGCATTTGCCTCACAAGCTTTTTTGGCATAGTCAAATTCCCCGTAGGCACTGAAAATAATGATCACAATAGCGGGATTGAATTCATTCACTCTTTTTGCCAGTTCCAGCCCATCCATAAAAGGCATCTTCACATCCGTAAGAAGAATATCTATATCATTGTTCTTTTTGATATAGTCAAAGGCTGCCTTTCCGTTGAAAGCCTCTGCCACTGTAAGGGGAAGCTTGAATTTATCGATCAGAAAGCGTATCCCTTCCCGTTCCGTTTTTTCATCATCTACCAGTAAAATTTTCATCTGTTCCTCTCATTCTGCTGCCTTTAAGGCATCATAACACCAATTTCATTCTAATCCGACAACCCCAAAACTACTATAAAAATATTTCGTGATTTATGGAAAAAATTCGGGAATCCCGCTATAGGCGGAAGCAGACCATAAAAAAGCAGATATTTTTCAAAAAAATCTGCCCGAAACTCTTATTCTGTGGTATTCTATAGACGTTTGTAACTATTCAGTACCTTCATAGTTACAAACCTTTGCACATTTATTACAGAGAGGAGTCCCCGGTTCTATTATGTCACAATCTGAGCAGACCGCAGGAGTAAAAAAGCCTGCAGGAAAAATAACCCCATCCATTGCCTTTGATGCAACCACTCCCATGGCCTGTCTGATGTCGGCTACCGCGCCGGCAGTCCTGGGCGTATTGATGTCTGCAGAAAAAATCGGAGCCCTTCCACCTCTGCTGACTATATGTCTGATCCTCATCCCCACTCTGATGAATGCCTCGGTAAACATCCTGAACGATTACTTTGACTATGTCAGCGGGAATGATACCAGTGAGAATATTGCTTATGAAAGTGATGCCCCTCTGGCCTATCACCAGGTGGAAGATCCCAGGCCGGCGCTTCTGATCGGTATCGGTCTTTTTCTGATCTGCGCTGTTATGGGTATATATGTGATCGCAGTTTCCGGAATCCTGCCTGCCATCATTGGCCTGGCAGGCGCTGTTGTGGCTCTGACCTATTCCGGAATCAAAGGAGCCACCTCCTATCTGCCTATCGGCGAGCCCCTTGCCGGTTTTACCATGGGCGGCCTGATCCCTTTGGGCATCTATGCAGCTTTGGTAGGAGAGATCGACTGGATGATCCTGTATAAGACCATTCCCATGATGCTGATCGTCACTGAATTTATGTTTCTCAATAATACCTGTGATATGAAAAGAGACCGGGCTGTGGGCAGAAAGACCCTCCCCATCCTGGTAGGGCAGGAGAAAGCACAGAAGCTGGCCAATATCGTCAGTATTTTCTGGATCCTGCAGCTTCTGCAGGTGATTCTCACCTGGTATGCCTACGGAACGGTGATCATTCTGATCATGCTGTTCAGAGTCAGAAAGAACTATCTCTTAACCTTTAAGCAGGAACGTACACAGGAAACAAAAATTCCTGCTACCCTGGCTTTACTTCCCGTCTCCGGCACTGTGGCCCTGGGCTTTCCCCTGTCTGTAGCCGCCCACCTTTTGATCTGCTGCCTGATGGGATAAAAAACTGATACCAAAATGATAAGGATTAGCTGAAAAATGCTTTAAATGGAGGAAAACATGTTTAAACAAGCAGCCTATATGCCCCTGTGGTTTTTTAAAAGCAGAATTCTGAATCAAAAACGGCCTTTGCAGACCGTTTTATTCATTACCGACTATTGTAATCTGAAATGTAAGCATTGTACCCCTTCAGGCCACGGATGCTCCACTACCAAATCCTATGAACAGATTAAGGAAGAACTGATCTACTCCTATGAACAGGGCTCTCGGTTCGTGGATTTTGAAGGAGGAGAGCCTACCCTTTGGCGGGATGGAGATAAGGAGTTAAACGATCTTTACCGGCTGGCCAAGGAAATCGGCTTTTTTTCCTGTACCCTGACCACCAATGGTCAGAGGCCATTTGGTGATACTCTGGCAGATTCTGTCTGGGTCAGTGTAGACGGATATGGAAAATACCATGATCTGGTCCGTGGAGAAGGTACCTTTGAAAAACTGGATAAGCACATCCGTGAAAGCGGCCATCCCAATCTGAGTATTGCCATGGCCATCAACAAACTGAACCGGGATTCCGTTTCCCAGCTGGTAAACTATGCAAAAGAAAATCCCGCCATCCAGTCCATAGCCTTTAACATACATACTCCTTTCCCGGAAACGGAGGAGCTGACGATGACCTGGGATGAACGCAATAAGGTAATCGACGAGATCATCGGCTATAAAAAAGCCGGCTACCCGATCATGAATACCGTTTCCGGCCTGACCATCATGAAAAAAAGAGGCTTCAAAAAAGACTGCTGGATCGCCAACTACATCATGATCGACGGAACCCGGATTCCCCAGTGCCCCGGAAAGCTGGTGGATGTCTGTGATGACTGCGGCTTCTGTATGTCGGGGGAAATGTATTCTGTTCTGCGGTTAAAGCCGGACACCATTTTCGCCGGAATGTCCCTGCGGGTAAAATAAAAAAGGAGAGCTGTTGGGTAGTTCTTGAAAAAGCTTACTATTATCCCTTGTTCGCTTGTTGCTACGGACATTGTAGCCAAATATCGGACTAAAGTCCGCTCTTTGGTCTACAATGTCTTAAGCAAATGCGTACAAGTGGATAAACAGTAAACTTTTTTTAGAATTATGCTGCAGCTCCCTCTTTTTCATTCCATAAGGCAAAGCCTAAAATTAACAGACCACCCAGGATTTGCAATATGGAAATATTTTCTCCCAGAACCGTTACCGAAACGATGACTGCCACCAGAGGATCTACATAGCTGAGGATTGCCGCCTCCTGTCCCGGAAGCTCTTTCAGAGAGGAAAAATAGAGGCAGTAGGTGATTCCCGTATGAAAAAGGCCCACAATCAAAAGATTGATCCAACCGGAAGCCTCCAACGTCATAAAACGAAAGCCTCCCGTAAACAGCACATAGGGGATCAGTACAGCGATCGCCGCCAGAAACTGCAGGAAGGTCCGATGGATACCGGCCACAGTTTTGATAAACTTATTTAATAAGATAACTGTTGCATAGAAGCAGGCCGCACCCAGGCCAAAGAAAATTCCCAGCGTTCCCTTTCCGGCAGGACCGGTCACAGAACCAGAATCGGGAATGCCAATAATCAAAAAAACGCCGACGGTGGACATTACAAAACAGAAAATCTGCTTCTTCGTCAGTTTTTCATGGAAGAGAAAGGGACAGACGATGGTCACGATAATGGGGGCAAAGTAATAGCTTAAAGTCGCCACAGATACGGTGGTATACTGATAGGCCTGAAATAACAGGATCCAGTTAATTCCCATAGCTGCCCCCGATAAAAGAAGCAGGGGCAGCTCCTTTTTTATGGCAGAAAGCTTCAGCTTATCCGGAGAGATCAGAAGATATACGCCGATTAGCAGGGCTGCGAAAACCGCCCGATAAAGAGCCAGCTCCCCCGAGGATAGAGGAATATTCCTTACAAATATGGCCAGTGTTCCAAAAACCGTCATGGAAAGTACCAGCTGGAGCCTGGCTTTTTTTCCTGTATTCATTCCTTTTTATCCTCCGTAACTTTCATTCAGTCATAACCGATTATACCCTTATGCCATCAAATGCTCAATTAAAATTTTCGCCCCGATGATCACCAGGATCAGCCCGCCGGCAAACTCTGCTTTCTTCTTATATTTGCTGCCAAAGATGTTGCCAATGTATACACCTGCTACAGAAATAAAAAAGGTGAGTACACCGATGATGCTGATAGCCTGTACAATGGGATATCTTAAGAAGGCAAAGGTAATTCCCACCGCCAGGGCGTCTATACTGGTGGCAATAGCCAGAATCAAAAGCTCTTTTAGATCCAGCCTGTTTCCTTCTGTAGAGCAGGTTTCACATTCTTCCTCCTTACTCAAAGCCTCCCTGATCATTTTCCCGCCGATAAAGCTTAACAGGATGAAGGCAATCCAATGGTCAATACTCACAATATACTGTTCAAACTGCGTTCCCAGCGCCCAGCCGATAAACGGCATCAATGCCTGAAAACCGCCGAAAAACAGACCGATGATCAAGGTCTGTTTCTTGTCCACCTTTTTCATGCAAAGTCCTTTGCAGATGGCTACTGCAAAGGCATCCATCGCCAGTCCCGCACCGATCAGTGCCAGTTCAATCATTACTCCCATAATTTCCTCCTTTAGTCAGCCCCAGAGGCCACACATTTCCACACACATAATTCCTTCGTCAATCGACAGTTGATTGATAGTTGTAACTATTCAGGAGAAGCTCGAAAATCCTACAGATTTCCTCGCTTTTTTGATTTATCCAATAGAAATATCTATAAACAGCCCTTTGAAAGCAAGCTTTCAAGATCTGTTCGTAAATATTTCTGCTGTCCTGAATAGTTACAAAAATAAAAAAACTCATCACGTGCTGATCAGAATGATCTACCTTATGAAAAGGATAAATCAAACCGGAAACAGATCTCTCTGCTCCAAAGCACGCATGAGTCTCATTCATTAAGATTTACCAGGATCGTCGCGTTATTGCAACTCCCCAGAATGTTGATAAATCACGCTTCGCGCAAACTACTCCCTCATTGCCGATATGAAGATTAGATTCATTGTACCCCTATTGGAAATATTTGTCAAATTAATAACTATTCAGAGCCAAGCAAATTCATACAAAAATCTGTGACGAATGCCTGCATTCAAGAACAAATTTTTGGATGAATTTATTTGGCGAGAAGCCAACATAAGCAAAAGGAAAGCCTTGAAAAGGCGATTTTGCGAATGGGCTCTGAATAGTTACTTAAATACACCTTAATATAATTTGATTTCCAGGGTTTTCCCCAAACCGGAAGCCAGCCTTTTCAACGTAGACAGAGACGGGTTTCCCAACCCTCTCTCGATTCTGCTGATATCTGCCTGATAAATACCTGTTTTTTCTGCCAGCTCCTTTTGCGTCATATTTGCTTCTTCTCGTGCCAGAAGCAGATGATATGCCAGAAGGCGATTAAGATCTGCCTCCTTTACCGTTTCAACCAATATTCCTTCTTCCCATATGGTTTCAGCGCTTAAATCCAGATCATCATTCCAGAATATTCCATATCCCCCAACATCCGCCTGTACCTGCTCATATAATTTAATATCCTCCTTCAGGATATTAAACTGTGGAAACTGTGAAAAAAGTGATTCCATACTGTATTCCTTTATCTCTCCACCACTGAACTTCGCCCGGATAATAAATTCCGGCAGTGCTTCTATTTCTTCAATCCTATGTATCATGGTTTACTCTCCTTCTATACATTAAATTGGTGATAACCGCTCAAATTTCTGTCTGCCGAAGATACATTTTAATGACTATACCATCAAATCTCGAAATAACCGGCATTTTTTACCCCCTTAACTATAATATATGTGTTATATCCTATATTGTCAAGTTTTTTATACAACAAAAAAGTGGAGCCGTCACATAATTCTCAAAAGAATAATTGCTTAGCTCCACTTTTACTGTTTTTTTATTTTCAGCTTTATGGTCTTAATCCCATTCCGCCTTCCAGGGTGAGGGTTTCACCGGTCAGATACTTGAAGTCGGGATGAGCCAGCTGTACACAGACACGACCGATTTCCGTTTCAGGATCTCCGTAGTGGCCCATAGGCGGCATCTTCACGTTTGCCTTGAAGGCATCGGGATAAGCCTTTTCAAAATTCTCCAACTGAGCTGTCCAGGCAATAGGACAGATCACATTTACATTAATACCATCCTTACCCCATTCAGTTGCTGCCACACGGGAAAGTCCACGAATACCTTCCTTGGCTGCTGCATAGGCACACTGACCATAGTTACCGAATAAACCTGCTCCGGAAGCAAAGTTGATCACAGAACCCTTACTCTCTTTCAGATAGGGATAGCAGGCCTTCATATAATAAAATGCTGCATATAAGCCGGAATACATGGCCAGATTAAACTGTTCTGTAGTATGCTCTGCCAAAGGCACACCGGAAGCAGATGCCTGAGCATTGTTGATGAGCACATCGATACGACCAAACTCGTCCATAGTCTTTTTCACTACTTCGCCTACCACTGCCTCATTATCCGATCCCGCACTTACATCTGCCTGAACAGCCAGAACCTTGATTCCGTAAAGTCTCTCCAGCTCTTCCTTAGCATCCTCCAACTTCTGTACATTACGGCCGGTGATCACCAGATTCGCACCTTCTTTGGCATATGCAGTGGCAATACCGTATCCGATGGAACCACAACGTCCGTCACTTAGCACTGCTTTACCTGCTCCGGTAACAATAGCCGTCTTACCTGTTAAAAAACCCATTTCCATTTCCTCCTTTATTTATAAGTATTTTTATGGAAAGTAAACTTTCACAACCTATTTTTAAATTTTTCTGCTGTCCTGAATAGTTATCTTTCATTATATCATATACTCGATCGTTTTTTCTGCAGTCAGCTTTGTTTCTTCATTAAAAATAAGTACAGCCTCTCTGGTTTTTTCAGGACCAAAAGAATAGGGCTTTATTTCTTCCTGATCAAAAAAGTGGGTTGGAATAATACGGTTATAGCTTGTGGGCTGATCCGGTATCATTTGAACCTCCTTCCAGGGGAAGTCCTCTTTCCGATAGTAGGGATCAAATACCAATACCTCTTCTTTCCGGATTCCGGTAAGAAGCACGTAATGCCAGCCCTCAAAGTCTACCCGCACTACTGCCGCTCCCCCACGGCACAAGGCATCCCGGAGTAAGCCATTCTGATTGAAGTTCACTTCCTCGCCCGACAAAAACCGACTGGAAACAGGGAGATGTCCGGCTGTTCCAAAGCCGTTCAGCCAGTTGCTTAAAAACATCATAGCCATGCAGGAGGTTCCACTCTTTCCCGTAATGCCGTCTTTTCCATAGCAGTCCAGGCAGTAAAGCATGATATTGCGCAAAAGCTCCGGTGAAAGCTGTTCCCGCTCGAATAAATAGGCCATCGCATTCAACATGGAGGTGGGACCGCAGTCATATTCAGATAATTGATAATGTAAAGGATTTTTCATTCTTTTGTTATCTTCCAGCCTCGTGTGCTCAACGCAGAGAAGTGCTCACTCGTTCGGAAGCGGGTGCAGGCCTCAGGCCTGCGGATCCGCGCCGATGACCGCCTTGATGCGGCGAACGCCGGCGGAAGAAGACTCTTCCTTCTGGATCTTGAAGGAAACCAGCTCGCCGGTATGCTCGGCATGCGGGCCACCGCAGATCTCCTT
>JAFSIS010000069.1 GCA_017439665.1 Lachnospiraceae bacterium | reverse complement strand
TTCTGAGAGTGCAGGACAAAAAACGTAGGCGTAGCGGGCTACGCTGAGGCTTTTTGTCCTGCGCTATCGGGAAAACAGACATGTGATATGGTGTAGTTAATTTAAAACCGTTGCACTAGTAAATTCATAACTGTTCAGTTACTCGACAATTACAAACATATGATCCACTCCACATTATCCTCAATAATGGAATTCTTGCTTGCGATCCATCCCACGTTGTCCTCAGTAATGGAATTCTTGCTTGCGATCCATCCCACGTTGTCCTCGGTAATGGAACTCTTGCTTGCGACCCATCCCACGTTGTCCTCGGTAATGGAACTCTTGCTTGCCATACTTAGAATTTTCTAACAGACCCCTTGAAGAATACTGTCTATTGAACAGTTATCTTTGTATTACTATACCGTCAGTCTACTCTCATTTCGCTATGCAGTCAAGTCAATACTGTAAATTCGTCACTTTGACGAAAACTTTCGAAAAAATGGATTTATAAGTCCAAGAAAGCTTGATTTTACAAGGATTGTTCTAATATAAAGCATGAAGATGTCAAGGTTGTCAAGAAACCGTCTATATCCGTTTTACTTTATCTACTATTAAAAGAGGATAATCAAATTCATTGAGGGGCAAAGCCTCAACAAGTTTGATCATCTAAAATCCTGATATTTCTAACCGATCAGATCAGCATAACACACTATCAGGGAATAAAAATATCACGTGTTGATTTCATAAGATAATGATGGGTATCAAAGCCTACACTATCACTAACCCGCCTTTGTTCCAAATCATACACTGCAAAATTCAAACCTCTGCTCTGCACTGAATACTGCCTGCCATTAATGATTATCTCAGCAGTATTTCCTTTATACAGCGGAGCGCTGGTTACCGCTATATCCACTCCCTCATAGTTTGTTTTATACTCTACCACTTCTTGATATTTACAGCTTTCATATAACGACTTTCCCCGGGAAAGTACAGCCACATACCCACTCCAGTGTTTCTTTCTGGTTAATTCGACCTCAAATCCCAGCTTCTTCATCTTTAATAACACTGCTTCCGGAATCGCCATCCCCGGAGTATCCTTTGCTGCTACGATAATCAGCAATCTTTCCTTTAGCTCCATAAGCATATCTAAATATTCTGAGAAAGATGTAGAATACGTATAATCAATTCTTAAATAATCTTTGATTTTCCTGATCTGCTCCTTCAGCAACAGATTCTCTTTTTCCAGTTTTTTTCTGATCACATCTTCACCGGAAAAAGGTTTTCTATATTGTTTTTCCAACTGCTGTTTCAACCACAGTTTACTCTGCTGTATTTCATTTTTCAGTAAGTCATAAACCTCTGTATAGTCAATATCACTTTCCGGCTTTAAATCTTCTGTTTCAGACACCAAATGGCCCGATAACCCTGTTTTTTCCATTAAACTCGTAAATCGTGCTGCTCCCCTGCCTTCATTCTTAACTGCTATAAATTGTTTCCTGAAAATGACAGAGAAGCACATTCCATGGAAAGAATCTGTAACAAAAAACTTACTGTTATAAATACAGGATAACCTGTCCTCTATCTTTCCTGTCTCAATATCCAGATTCCATCTTTTTTTAATTGTAGTATTATCATAAAAAAACTCAGAATAGATGATCAGCGGCAGATTCATTTCTTTTGAAAGCTCCAACAAAGCTTTCTCCTTTTTTTCATTGGGATCAAGAATGTAGGCTCCAATATATTCCTTCCCGGAATATTCTTTTTTTGCCTGTGAAATCATGTTCATATATACCTGATCACTGCATAAAAAAACAGGATCGAGAACATGTACTGCCGAAACGCCGAATTCTTCTTTAGCCAGCTTTATCCCTGATTCCTCTCTCACCGAAAAGGCATCAAATTTCTGCATATAATATGCCATTTCCGCACGCAAGTCTTCATTGCCGGTAAACTGATCATGTCCAAATGAGGCTGCATACGCAATTTTGGGTTTATTGTCTGAAACCCAATCCAGCAAAACTACTCCCGAAAAATTCCGCATCAAATTGGCATGAAATAGCTGGTCGGAGCCTACCAGAAATTTCTTTGCCCGATCTGTAAGGGAAGACATATCTTCTCTTTTTTCAATATTATCCAAAAGCTCATTTTTCCCAAAAGGAGATGAATGGTAGATTCTGCTGACAGGCGTAGGAGGATGTATACTGTTTTTAGGCCGTTCGATCATCACACAGGTATATCCCCACTCTTTTATTACATTATACAGGGCAACATATGTCAGAGAGCCACCGAAATTCTCTACCGTTGGAATCCCTACGATTCCAATATCGTACATCCCTTTTACCGCCATTTTCACTGCATCACAAAAAGTATGATGATTAAGCAAGCCAAAAAACAGCTCCTTATTCGGATGATGAGGATATATTTTATGGATTCGATTATCAATATCTTTAGTGGAGATATCCATTTCCTCTAAAAAAGCGAAGCTCTCCTTCAATTGATCAAAAAACTTTTCTCCTTTTTCGTTATTCAGCATAACCAGAGAAATTCCCTTGCTGACATCTATATTTATCAATTTGGAAATTCCCCAGAAGTCTCCTATACTGATGTCCCCCACCCTTGGAAAATCACAAAATTCACAGGATTCACAGCTTTCCCGTAAACAAAGATTCTCCTGAAAGGCTGTCTCAAATTCATCCTCCGTTCTCCACGAACGGATATAGGGTGATTTATTTTTAAAATTGATCTGGATAACATCTGCTCTCCATCCATGATCCTTATTTCTGAAATCCACTGATTGAATAATTCCATCGCCTTTTTTCTCACCCAGATATTGGTGAAAAAGCTTCCCTGAGGGAACCCCATGACACAGGATATCCACGGTATGTAAATTCGGGTAATCTCCTTCCAAATACTTATTTAAGCCTGCCACCTGACAGGGACAGCCAAAAAAGATCACCTCTTTATTTCTCTTTAATTCATTTTTGACTTCCCTGAAAATCTTTCCTGCAGAGCTTTGAACATATTTTGATCCCCGACATTTTTCCAAACCATCAAGATCTTCAACCTTCATAAAACAGGCGTCCAGGTTTTCATCAAAGGCTGTAGCAAATACCGTTCCACCTTTTTTTATGACATTTTCTGAAAAAACAGTAAAGCATCCGCCGCTGGAGCTCTTACTGCAAATTTCGTCATCGGCTGAGGCTGCTATGATCTTTGGCTGCAGCTTATTTTTATTCTCATAGCTGTTTACCGGACAAACCTGCTGGCACCTATAGCATTCTATACATTTATCATTATCTATATATGGGTAAAAAAAGGTCTGATACCCTTCCGACATCGTAATAGCATCTGTGGGGCATATATTGTCACATGCCCCACACCCTGTACATTCTCTAAAATCTTCTAAGATTTCAACCTTATTTTCTCTCATATCTTTTCCTCCCAGAATTCCACACCTATCAATTCTTCATATCTCTCGGCAAAGTCCCTTTTGGCTGCTTCAAATCTCTTTTTGACCTTTCGACTCAGCCTGAAGTAAAGAAAAATATTCTTGAAAAACTTCTTTTTGCTGCGTTTCAGAACGAAGGCCTTTTTGGATACCGGCTCATAGCGGATAATATATTTGGCTCTGAAGGTCTGGGTATGGGTTCCTCCCCACATGCCCAGAGCCACTACCTTATCAGAGGGCAAAAGTAAGCCATTCAGGGTGAATAATCTGACTAGCTTGTACAGGATCGATTTTGAATTGGGAATCTCCAGCGTGTCGTAATAGAGCTTCTCTGAAAAGGGAAGATCCAACTCATCGGCATTTACCATCTTATATCCCCCTGCCATGATCTTCGGGTGATAGCTTTCCGGATCGATGGACTTCAGATAATCCACCCCTTTTAAGAAATCCTCTATTCCCTGATAAAACAATTCCAGCTCTCTGTACTTATAATTTGACAGCAAGTGGCGGGTGGACTTCTTGACGTACGCCATAATGTCTCCAACCCCTAATCCCACATGGTGGATGGATGTGGTAATCAGATAATTTCTTACCGTATAATACTCGTTGGAGGCCGAGTATTTGGATTCGAAGGATTCATGCCATACCGCAATTCCATTCAGGGTGACCAAATGCTTCAGATTCCTCATGCTGAATTCTATGTCATCTGACTTGATAAAAAGGGGCAGGCTCAGATTATCCAGTCTGCAGATCGACATGGGAATGGCACAGTACCACCATGCCTGATAATTGGCATCCGTAAGATACTCATTTTCCACGATCTGATTCAGTTTACGCATATCCCGGTCCAGATTATAGGTGGTAATGAAGCTGTCCCAACGCTCTCCATGCCAATATTCCCCATTGGCATGCTGCATATATTTCCGATCGGTAAAGAACATGGCTCCGCCAACGAATGCATCCCGATATTCTTCTTTCAGCACAGACAGGATTGCATGGGTTCTGAAGATACTTTCAGGCTCAAAGATCACATCATCGTCCATCAGCAGGATATGGGTGAACTCCTCTCCCCGCAGATTGGCCCGGTTTACCTCAATCATGGTGCGGGAAAAACCTCCCGATCCCCCTGTATTTTTATTATTAAAGACATGGATGCGGTTTTCTTTGTCAAAAATCCCTGACAGAGTCTGTGCATTGTCGGAAATGAAAACCTCTATCTGATCCCTGATCGGACACTCATTATTCTCCAATATGATCCGACTGATGTTTTGCATATTATTTTTTACATAATGCTCCCGCTTGTATGTACATATGCCAATACCTATTTTGACCCTCTGCATACATTCCGGTTCCACATCGGATGAATAATATCCTCCCCGCAGAATGCTGTTGTCTTCCATGGCCATCAATTCAAAAGTCAGCAGACCAAAGGGATTATCCGTCTTATAGTCGAAGGAAAACATCTCCGTTCTTCCCTGTTTGCCGACAATATAGGTATCTGACACCTGCCACTCAAACCCATAGTTTTCCTTAAAATAATAGTGGACCAGATTCACGGTGAATTGTCCCTCTAACTTTAAATTCAGTCTTACATTATTGACATTCGTATACTTCCACCATTTGAACAAAGAGAAGCTGTTAAAATAGGTATCAAAATTGACTCTTTGATCTTTGATAAATCTCAATCCGTTTTCTTCTGTATTTCTACAAAATGGAATTCCTATCTTTCGATAATATAGTTCTTCCTCATCACATATACTTTCAATAGGAAAAATAATATTCTGCAGTATCATAATTATCTTATCTCCTTGTCCATAATTGAAATACTTTAGTATTTGTCAATAGTACCAATACGAAAGTATTTTGTCAATACTTTAGTATTTCAGATATATTCATGAGGAGAAGGAGGTATTTCTATGCTATGTGAACGCATTTTAACCCTAAGAACTGCTCATAATTGGACACAGGTACAGCTGGCGGAGAAAATGTCTGTATCCAAGCAGGCTGTATCCAATTGGGAAAATAATAATATCCTGCCTTCCATTGAAATGTTGATCCGGCTATCCAAAGTTTTCTCTGTAACCACAGATTATCTTTTAGCCCTGGACGACAGAAGCTTTATCGAAGTAACAGGGTTAACCGATACTCAAAAGGCTCACCTTAACCTCATCATCCATGATCTTTTGGAAAACAATCAGAGAAGTTGTGCAAAAGAGGATAAAAAATAACCGCCGATTCACTTCAAAACGAAAGTGAACCGGCGGTTCCTTTTATGTGCTGCAGCTTCTGCTGCTTTTCCTATTCATTGGTCATGTGGATGTAAGCACTTCAAACAGCTGTCTCTTTCCGGATCAGCTGAATTTTCGGATACGCAGATGGATTCCGTGTTCATCTGCAATTTTCTGACATGCTTCAATTTCTTCCCCGGGAAGGACATCCACGATAGAAAGCTGGACATCTTTAAAGGCATCTTTAGCCAGATCGGCAAAAGCCAGCATATCCGCAAAGGCGTTGTCATGGACAGGTCGGACGATCTTCTGATATTTTTCGGCATCAGGAGCATTCAGACTGATGGAAACCCTGTCGATCACCTGAGCAAGCTGGGGTACCACATTCCTGCCATGGAAGCGGTTAGCCAGACCATTGGTATTCAGCCGGATGGTCAGCCCATACCGCTCTTTTGCATAGGCGGCTGCCTCCAGAAGGTTGTCCAAAGCACAGGTAGGCTCTCCGTAACCACAAAAGACCAACTCCTTATACCCGGTAAAATCAAAGCCATCCATGGCCTCTTTGATCTCTTCCAGGGAAGGATCTCCTTTCATCCACAGATTGGTCGCCTCACCCACTGCATCCTGCAGGGAGCGGATACAAAACTCACAGTTACAGTTACAATAATTGGTAATATTTGCATACACCTGGTCGTGGTAAGTATAAATAATTTCTGCCATAATCTTTACCTTTCAAAAAAACGATTCTTGATCTGTGCCTTATCCAAGGCTGCTCCAAATACGATAAAAAATACTGCGCTTCCGCCTGATTGGATCAGTGTTTCCGACATGGCTGCAAGCAGAACGGACCAGCTTCCGAAGATCACATACTCTGCCAGAAAATAGCCGATTCCCGTTACAAAATAGGCAAGGATACAGGCTGCAATATTGCGGGGCGTAATGATCTTTTTTCCCTTATTGGTGAACAGCAGGGCGATCAGCATTTTAATGATTATGGTAGCCGGTGCCCACATGGGTGCTGTCAAAAGATCTGCCAGTCCTCCCCCTATGGCCGCTGCCGCCAGTGCATAGGGTGTAGGCAGAAGGGCTGCTGCCAGGTAGATCATGGAATCTCCAAAATGAACGTAGCCTCCGTTCACTCCTACGGGAATGTGGCAGATATAGGCGGTCATCACCGTAATCAGGGCTGCCATTATTCCCGCCATCGTCATGTATCTTACCTTTTCACTCGTCTTTACTGCCATTACTTCTTTTTCCGTTATTCCTGTTTTCATTTTCTCCTCACTTTCTGTATTTCCCCACTCACTCCTCTGAACGAAGCTGCTTATTCGAATACCTTCCTTACCCTTCTCCGGGCAAGGCTGTATGCTCACCTGGTTCTGTACTCCTACATCAGCTGGGATAAATAGTATTCAAAATGTACACCATGAGGTGCCGGCGTATTTTCCCTTGAAGCCTCTGCAATGGCCTCCTGCAAAAAGGAAACCGCTTTTTCCAAAGCCTCTTCCATAGCCAGGCCCTTCACCAGCGAGCCACAGATAACAGAAGCAAACAGATCTCCCGTACCGGAAAAGCTTTTGCCTGTATAGGGTGTTTCCAGATAAAAGCTTTCCTGGTCCGAAACTGCAAGATTTCCTACCATTGCCTGCTCCCCCTGATACCTTACTATTCCGGTGACGATAACCCGCTGTTTCGTTTTCGCTTTTACCATCAGTCCTTCGGCTATCTCCTGAATCCGTTTGGGATAATCCTCCCACCGGCTGTGGGCCGTCAATCTGCCATAATCCTCACCTGTCAGCAGGCAGGCCTCAGTCAGATTGGGGGTGATCACATCGGCCTCGACCGTCAGCTTTTTGATCTCTCTCAAAAAATCAGGTGTAAAAAAGTTATAGGGCCTCCCCCCATCTCCCATTACCGGATCTGCCAGGTACAGGGTATCCTTTCCCTTAAACTGCTCCAGAAAAAAAAGTACCTTTTCCACCTGCTTTACTCCTGCAAGATAGCCGGAGTAAATTCCGTCAAAGCTGATTCCCATTTTTTTCCATTGTCCGGTAAACTCATCCATCTTATCCGTATAATCATCACAAAAATATTCGGGAAAGCCGGTCTGGGCCGTCAAAATAGCCGTAGGAAGTGGACAGGCCTGTATTCCCATTACCGAGATCACTGGAATGGCTGCTGTCAAAGAGCATTTACCAAACCCGGACAGGTCGTTGATCAGCGCAATTTTTTTCATTCTTCTATCGCTCCAAATCGATTTTTTAGGAACTGTCAAGTAAGATGCTCAAGTTAATTCATGACAGTTCCTGAGCACAAAAATACTCTATAGCAAATTTGGCCTTGTTAAAATATCCAGTTTTTATCTTTTTAACCATACCAGTTATATCTATATACCTCAATAGCATTCCCGCAAAAAAAGGGTGTCACATTATTCTCAAAAGAGAATTTTGCAACACCGCCAATTTTTAACTTTATAATCCCCGGTAATACTCCGGTTTATAATTCACTCTTTTTACCGCCTCATGGATCTGATCCAGAAGCTGATCTCTGTCTTTGTTCAAGGTTCCTCTCAGATTCACATAATTGGAGGCATGATTTGCTCTGAATACAGTGCCCTCGGAGTCCACATGAGAGAGAAATAGTGCCATCTCCTCCATCACCTCCTGTGGTGAGAGAAGAAGGAAATCTCCCCGTTCCACCAGACGGCAGATGGGAGCCGGTTCCTCCAGCATCAGGGTCAGAAATCCCAGATAATCCGGCTTCATCCGACTGATCAGACGGGCCGACTCCAAAGCATGCTCCCGCATTCTTTCCCGGCTTCCCAGACCGGAAATCAGGGTGACGGAGGTACGAAAGCCACAACTTTTTGCCTTTTCACCGGCCTCTCCGATCTCCTCGGCAGTAACTCCCTTTGCCATCCGCCGAAGCACCTCATTATCTCCGGATTCTGCACCAATGTAAAGAAGCTCCAGACCAGCTTCTCTAATCTGCTTCAATTCCTCGTTGCTTTTTTCCAGAATATCCTGGGTGGTGGCATAGGCTGCGATCTGCTCTGTCCAGGGCAGCTTTTCCCGGATATAATGAAGAATCTCCAGCATATCTTTAGTATCCATGCAGAGAGCATCTCCGTCTGCCAGAAATACCTTCTCTATATGCTTACCGTAAAGCTGTGCACCCTCCCGGATATCTGCCTTGATCTCATCCATTTCCCGGACCCGAAAGTTTTTTGCCCGATACATATTACAGAAAACACAGGTATTATGGGCACAGCCGATGGTAGCCTGTATGATCAGGCTCCTTGCCTCACTGGGTGGGCGATATACGATTCCTTCATAATTCATTCTCTCTACTCCTTTGTCAACTCCACTGCCTTTTAGGCCTTCTTTTTTTATTCTAGCCTAATATGTCCCGCTTTTCAAGAAAACCAAAAAAAGAAAAACCGGCTGACAGACCTAATGTGTCCATCAACCGGTTCATGATTTGCTGTTTTCTACTTCTCAGATACAGTGTATCCATTAGTCTCCAGCTGTGTCTTAGTAGCTTTTAAGGAAACAGCCTCTGCACCTTCAGAAACTTCAAACAGGCCATTCTCAGATAATGCAGAAAGCGTATCCTTGCTTACCTCGAAGCTAAAAGAGATCGTGTAGCTTCCCTCTCCCTCTTCACCAGTACATTCAACACCTTCAACTGCTTTATAGGCATCTGCCAGTCCCGTATAAAGCTCT
Source organism: Lachnospiraceae bacterium (assembly GCA_017439665.1). Lineage (GTDB taxonomy): Bacteria > Bacillota > Clostridia > Lachnospirales > Lachnospiraceae > SFDP01. The sequence goes on along the minus strand of JAFSIS010000069.1, from coordinate 24,033 downwards.
GTCATCATTTCCTGTGTAGCTTCATCGTGGGAAGAATAGTCAACGATCATGGTATCACCAATACGGTAAACCTCATCTCCTTTGGCATACAATGTCATCCATTCTTCAATAATGACGCCCTCTTCCTCCAACTTATTGTAGTAGGTAACGGTCTCTTCCTTGTTTCCACATGCGGAAAGCATCATTACGGTGGCAAACAGCATAGCTGCTACCAAAAGTCTTCTTAAGTGTTTCATTTTGTTTTCCCCTCTCGTATAAAATAATATTTTGATAACCGCCTCCTGCCGTTTTGGCAGGAGGCTATTTAATCAACAGGTGTGTTTTCTTACCATTCATTGCTCCTCAAGAGCCAAATTGCCATCCTTTAGTTATCTGTAGCTTCAACTGCTGCTTCTGCAGCCTCGATCACGATCAGAAGCTCTCCGGATTTCACGGACTGTCCCGGTTTAACCAGAACCTCCTTAACCTTACCGGCAACAGGAGCTACTACGCTGGTTTCCATCTTCATGGCTTCGATAACGGCCAGAGCCTGGTTTACCTCAACCACGTCGCCTACTTTCACGTTAACCTTGCTTACGGAGCCGGGAATGGAGGTTCCAACCTCTCCCTCTACATCAGGATCTGCCATACGGGCAAATACTACAGTTCCGCTTAAGGACTTATCCAGTACCTTCACATCACGACGGATACCGTTCAGCTCGAAGCTTACGGTACGCATACCCTCTTCATCGGCATCACCCTTGCCCAGGTATTTGATTACCAGGGTCTTACCATCTTCAATGTTCACCTTGTTGGTTTCACCAACAGCAAGACCATGGAAGAATACATGGCTGCCCAGTCGAACGATATAACCGTACTCTTCTCTCTTCTTAAAGTAATCTTCTACTACCTTAGGATATAAAATATAGCTCAGTACATCTCTCTGGGTAGGCTCCTCAACAAATTTCTTCAGATGCTCTCTTGCTCCTTCGAAATCTGCAGGCGGCAGAAGCTCTCCGGGACGGCAGGTAATGGGCTCTTTACCCTTCAATACTACCTTCTGCAAATCCTCCGGGAAGCCCCATGCAGGCTGTCCCATCATACCCTCGAAGTAGCTTACTACGGAATCAGGGAAGGCCAGGTTTTTGCCTTTTTCCACAATATTTTCAGGAGTCAGATCATTCTGCACCATGAAGATTGCCATGTCTCCAACCATCTTTGAGGAAGGAGTAACCTTTACAATATCGCCTAACATCTGGTTTACGGTACAGAACATTTCCCGTACTTCATCGAAACGATGTCCCAGACCAAGGCTTTCTACCTGAGGACGAAGGTTGGAATACTGTCCTCCGGGAATTTCATAACGATAAATATCGGTAAGAGGAGCCTTTAAGTCAGACTCAAATACCACATAACGCTTACGCACATCCTCCCAGTACTCGCTTAACCGTTCCAGCTTGGTAATTTCGAAGCCGGGATCTCTGTCGGTTCCTGCCAGTGCGGTCACGATAGAGTTGATGGAAGGCTGGCTGGTCAGAGAGGACATACTGGAAATCGCACAGTCCACGATGTCTACTCCTGCTTCTGCTGCCTTTAAGTAGGTAGCCACTGCATTTCCGCTGGTGTCGTGGGTATGCAGATGGATAGGACAGCCCACCTCTTCCTTCAGGGCTTTTACCAGTTTGGCTGCTGCGTAAGGCTTTAAGAGACCGGACATATCCTTGATGGCGATGGTATTGGCACCGCGTTTCTCCAGCTCTTTTGCCATATTTACATAGTAGTTCAGTGTATATTTATCTCTCTTGGGATCCAGGATATCTCCGGTATAGCACATAGCAGCTTCTGCCAGCTTACCGCAGTTTCTTACTTCATCCAGAGCCACTTCCATACCAGGGATCCAGTTCAGGGAATCGAATACACGGAAGATATCGATACCGCCCTTGGCTGCTTCCTTAACGAACTCACGGATTACATTATCCGGATAGTTGGAATAACCAACCGCATTGGCTCCTCTTAACAGCATCTGGAAAGGAATGTTGGGAATATTTCTTCTCAACCAGTCCAGTCTCTCCCAGGGATCTTCATGCAGGAAACGATATGCCACATCGAAGGTAGCACCACCCCACATTTCCAGGGAGAAGCAGGGATGCATGATCTGTGCACAGGCCTCACTTCCCTTAACCATATCTCTGGTACGCACACGGGTAGCCAGAAGGGACTGATGCGCATCACGCATGGTGGTATCGGTGATGAACAGCTTCTTCTCATTCAGAATATGCTTCGCTACTGCCTCCGGTCCCTTCTCATCCAACAGCTGTTTTAAGCCGGGAGTAGGAGGAGCATCCTCCAGGGGAACGAAACGGGGAGTATCGTACATCTTTGCACCGGCAGTAGGATCGTTAACTACGATGTTACCGATGTATTTTAAGATCTTATTTGCTCTGTCCTTGGAATCATCCAGCTGGAATAATTCAGGAGTCTCATCAATAAATTTCGTATGACATTTACCCTCAAGGAAGACAGGATTCTGCAGAATCTTGCCCAGGAAAGCAATGTTGGTCTTCACACCACGAACACGCATCTCGGTTAAGGATCTGCGTGCCTTACGAACTACACCCTGGAAGGTGGAATCGTAGGTAGTGATCTTAACCAGAAGACTGTCATAGTAAGGAGAAATTACTGCACCGGTGTAGATATTACCACCGTCCAGACGAACGCCATTGCCGCCACCGCTTCGGTAAGCAGTGATCTTACCTGTATCGGGAGCAAAGTTGTTTTCGGGATCCTCTGTGGTAACACGACACTGCAGAGCAAAGCCTCTGGTCTTTACGTCTTCCTGACAGGTCACACCGATAACGGGATGGCTTAAAGGCTCACCTGCTGCCACCAGGATCTGTGCTCTTACCAGGTCAATACCGGTTACTACCTCCGTAACGGTATGCTCTACCTGAATACGAGGGTTCATCTCGATAAAGTAATGGTTCATATCTCTGTCTACCAAAAACTCTACCGTACCTACGCTGGTATAGCCAACTTCTCTGGCAATCTTAACCGCTTCGTTTCTGATCTTTTCCAGTACCTCTTCAGGAAGGGAAAAGGCAGGAGTATATTCAATAACCTTCTGGTAACGTCTCTGCAGGGAGCAGTCACGCTCAAATAAATGTACGATGTTGCCGTACTCATCAGCCAGGATCTGAACCTCAATATGCTTGGGCTCAACCAGGAATTTTTCCATGAAAATGGCATCGTTGCCGAAGGACTTACGTGCTTCTTCACTTACCAGTTCGAATGCCTGTGCTACTTCTTCATCATTGTAGCAGGAACGCATACCGCGTCCGCCGCCGCCTGCTGCTGCTTTTAAAATAACAGGATAGCCATAGCTGTTGGCTCTTGCCACTGCATCCTCTGCACTCTTCAAAGGATCGGTACTTCCTGGAATGGTAGGCACGCCACAGCGGTCAGCCAGTTCCTTGGCACTCAACTTGTCACCCATTTTTCCTAATACATCAGAGGAGGGACCAATAAAGATAATGCCTTCTCTTTCGCAGGCTCTGGCAAAGTCTGCATTCTCGGAAAGGAAGCCGTATCCGGGATGGATAGCGTCTACTCCACGTTTTTTTGCCATAGCTACGATCTCATCAATAGCCAGATACGCGCCCAGGGGAGAAAGGGTTTCTCCGATCATATAGGATTCATCTGCCTTGGTTCTGAATCCGCTTAAGATATCTTCCTTGGAATAGATTGCTACAGTATTGATGTCCAGATCATGACATGCTCTTAAAATACGAACGGCAATCTCACCACGGTTGGCTACAAGAACCTTCTTAATTTCTCTTTTCATTTTTCCTCCATTCACAATAATACCTTCTTTGTACCCTGTCTGTTATGCAAACTGAATATGGACTAATTATATCTAATATAATTTCTCCTTGCAATCATTCTGCCATGGAATATTTCACAAAATTTGATGTGTAAAATTAACAAATAAATTATTTTATAGAAACAGCCAAAAAAAATGAAAAATACTGTTGACAAAGACCGGATATCATATTATACTTTAGAAGCTGTCAAGCAATCGGGATGTGGCTCAGGTGGTAGAGCGCTACTTTAGGGAAGTAGAGGTCGCAAGTTCAAGTCTTGTCATTCCGACGATTTTAAAGGCTTTCAGAAATTTCTGAAAGCCTTTTTATTGTTCTGATGATAATGGAGCCGGCGGATTTCTTCCTTACAGCACCGCCGGCCTTTTTTCATGTTATTTCTTCTCATTTCTTCTACTCTTCTGCTGTGACAGCCATCATTTCACCGGACAGATCACTGATCTCCTTATTTACCTCCACAACCTCATGGATATTCTGGCGGTAAATATTGATGGAGTCTGCAATGGAAGAAACTGAGTCCTGATTGGCTTCTGAAGAAGCTGCCATATCGTCAATCTTTTCCCGAAGAGCATTAAACACCACATCCATCTGATGGATATTGTTGTTCTGCACCTCAATATTGTCGTACAGATCTCCAAACTGGTTGCTCAATACCTCAAAGCTTCCTCCCAGCTCTTTTAAGGAATCTACCGAATGGTTGATGGCGGCAGCTGCCCCATCCAGCTGGCCGGAAGACTGCTCGATCCGATACTGCATGGACTGGACGATGCCTGCCACTCCACTGGCACATTTATTGCTGTCCTCTGCCAGATCCTGTACCTTGGTGGCTACCACTGCAAATCCGGCTCCTGCTGTTCCCGCCCTTGCTGCCTCTATGGAAGCATTCAGTGCCAGCATGGTAGTCTCTTCCGCAATTTTATTCAGCTGCCTGGTAATGGTGGAAATCTCCACGATCTCTTCCTGTAAGGAAGCAAAAACCTGATAGGTGGCATTGAGAGTCTTTTTCAGATCCTCAATTTCTTTCGTCATCTCCGACAGATTCTGCCGGCTGGTACCCAGAGAAGTCTCCACCTTTTTTACTTCTTTGTTCAAGGAGCCGATCTGTTCCTGGGTAGTCTGCATCTGCTCATGTACACTGTCAAAAGCCTGAGACACCTCTTCACTGTCATGGGTGATCACATCAGAGCCTTCCTGCAGAGTCTGTCTGCTGCTCTCCAGCATACGGTTGGCCTCCTCCAGGCCGGACACCTTATCCATGGAAACCTGGCAGCTCTTCTCCAGCTTCTCTCCCATATTCTGAAGCCTTTCTAACAGCCGATGAGCCTCTCTGGTTCTGGCATCACCGATTTCAATATAGGCTCTTCCTCTGTTGATCACCATATAGAAGGTAAAGGTGGCAATCCCGAAAATCACCACGCACATGATGTATTGGGACAGGGGATCTGCTTTTTCCGGATGCAGCAGATAGGAAACGGTCAGAAGCAGTACGATCAGCCCTCCCTGCAGCAGAGTAAACACAGGCTTTAAAAAAAGTCCACAGATTCCCACTACGGCCAGGTAGAGGGGAAAGTCATCACTGTAGAAGTTTCCGCTGTTAATGGAGATACAGAACACCACCATGACGATACTGATACAGATTACCAGCTGCTGCTTCGTCTGATCCATATTCAGTTTTTTCATCACAAACATGACTACAACGAAGATAAACAGGCAGATGCCGATGACCAGTGCTCCCTGCAGGCTCTTGCCCACAATATTCTTGATCAGAAAGAGAGTGGCTACCGAAAAAACCGTCACCATCATATTCCGAAAGATAATGTCCTCGGAAACCGGCTTCTTTACTTTCTTACTTCCTTTATCCATAGGTGCCTCCTTAGAGCCTGCAGCCAGATCAGGTCTTTGTCTCTTCTTTTGTATTGTTCCAAATTGTCACGCAACCGGCTTACGCTCTTCATAAAAATCTTACTATTACTATACACCTCCGGGGCGAAAAAAAAAAGCCCCTTCCACAGAGGAAAAGAGCTTTTTACCAAAACCTGCTTCATCAAAATAATCCGGCTATTTTCTTTCTATTTTCAATGCCATGATCACAAAATTCAGTAACACATAGCCGATGATCATAGAGGTCAGATAAACCTGGATACCACTGATCTGGGTCACGATCTTTGCCATATCGGTCATGCCGATCCCGCTCAGATAGCCTGCCATCTTGGTGCTTGCCACAATGCCGATGGCCATGGGGAAGGTCATTCCCGCAAAGCCCGGTGCAAAGGAAAAGGCAAAGAACTTAGGCAGCTTCAGGATAATGAAGATCAGAGAAGCCAGAACACAGGCATACAGCAGGAATAAGAGCATGATATTCGGATTCCTGATCACATTCAGATAGCTCACCACACAAAGGGAACAAGGAGCCAGAACCACCGCCATGGTATGGTATACAGGTGGCTTAACCCCTACCGTCGACAGTCTCCAGATCATGATGGGAATAAGAATAAAATAAATAATGATACCGTAATAGACTACATATTTCGTGATCGAAGGAATGGACAAAGTCAGGAAAGTGATCAAAGAAAACAGGAAACGGAAGCTGACAAAGCATAAGAAGATTTCCAATAATACCATTATCGAGATCGACCACTGCTCCCCCTTGGAGATCCTGAAGCTGCAGAAGAATCTGATGGGGATCGCCGAAGGGGAAGGGATCGGATTTGTTTTCGGGAAGGGAAAACAGAAACCAAAAATCCAGAAGCTCTATGAAGAACTGGAGGAATGTGGCAAACGGCTGATGGAGTATAAGGAATGCTTTACGATCATGGGCAAAGACAGGAACAGCTATTCCAAGACAGATCTGGAAGCGACTTTCATGCGGATGAAAGAAGACCATATGCTCAATGGGCAGTTAAAACCGGCATACAATGTTCAGGTCGCAGTGGAGAATTATTTTATTGTCCACGGGTATGTAAGCAATGACCGGACGGATTACCATACCCTGATCCCGGTTTTAGAAAAGCATCAAAAAGCCTTTGGGGATGTTCTGGAGGCAGTGACCGCTGACAGTGGCTATTGCAGCGAAAAGAACCTGCTGTATCTGAAAAAGAAGGGGATCAGAAGTTTCATCAAACTCCAGGATCATGAGAAACGTAAAACACGTGCTTATCAAGAAGATATCGGAAAGTATTCCAACATGACCTATGCTGTTTATGAAGATGAACATTATTATATCTGCCATGACGGAAGGCAGCTGCGCCATATCCGGACGGAGAGCAAAGAGATGGATGGCTACAGGCAGACAGTAGAAGTATACGGCTGTGCAGACTGCAGCGGCTGTGCGCATAAATCCAAATGTCTGTATAAATACAATGCCGAAAAGAATCCTGAGCGCAATAAAGTGATGAAGATCAATGAACGGTGGGAAGAACTGCGGGAAGAATCCCATGCGAATATCCAGAGTGAAGAAGGGATCCTGAAACGTCAGACCCGGTCAATCCAAACAGAAGGGCACTTTGGAGACATCAAAGAGAACGAAAACTTTCGGCGCTTCCACTACCGTTCAACGGAAAAAGTATATAAAGAGTTCATGCTGTATGCGATAGGGCGTAACATCATGAAATATCATCGGTTCCTACATCATGAGATCAAAAAATTTGAAGGGAAAAAGGAGCAGAAAGCAGTCTAGCAAAGAGCGTGCTCCCCAAAATCCAAACAAGGGGTTTTTGCGCCCTAAAATAGAAGTCATGAAAAGGAGGAGACAACCCGTCAGAGAATTCTGGCTTTGAAAAAGCCCGTATTCTGTGGGATCGTCTCCTCCCTGCTTGCCAGGGGCTAAAAATCGGTATTAACCGACAGCCCCTTGTCCTGAATAGTTACATTTTTACCATAAAATCAAGGCTTAGTTACCATTCTTATAGAAGGCAGACATTTTTTCTGAATCCAGAATAGTAATCCTCTTTTTTTCCGCCTTGATCAGCCCATATTCCACCAGCATTCCACAGGCCCTGGAGGTTGTTTCCCTGGGTACTCCCAGCATATCCGCCAGAAAGGTAACGGACAGGTTCATGTCAATTTCAATTCCCTTTTCCACCGGAATCCCAAAATCTCTGGCCAGCTTCCAGAGCTTGGAAGCCAGTTTTTTCTCCAGATAGATACCTCCTGCAGTATTTTTCAGCTGATGGCTGAGCCGCCACAGCTTCTTTTCCTGTGCCTCCAGAATGTTGGTCGTAAGCACAAAATCCTTTTCCATCAGGGCAATGAACTCCGTTACAGGAATCCGGAAGATACTTCCCGACTCATAAACCTCGCAAAATACACCGGAGGTGTGATGATTCAGTATCCGTTCGTTGAGCAGGGCACCGGAACCGAAAATAAACAGAATCTTTCTCTGTCCGGAATGGGTCAGATTATATACGATAGATTTGCCGGAAAGCTGAAAAAATACGCAGGGAGCCTCTTCCCTTGCCCGGATAAGTACCGCTCCCTTTGGCACATCCGAAAATCTTCCTGCCTGTTTCAATCCTTCCATTGTTTCAGGTGCTATACCTGCAAAAATCTCCAACCGTCTTAACTGATCTTTCATAATCATCCTCTTGCATATCGCAAATTTTACTTGCGATACTGCTTAAATGTTTCCGTTTTGTTGATTTGTTATAAGCAAATTGTACCGTCAAACAATTTGCGATGCAAACAGTTTCTCAAATTCTTCCTCTGTCAATCCACGGTTTTCTTCCATACACAGACTGGATAACTGATAATAAAAAGCAAATCTCATCTTTTTATCGGGAATGCTTTCCCGGATCCGGGGGCGCTTTTTTGTAAAAAATCCAGGATTTCTTCGATGTTTTCCGGAATCTGCTTCTCCATTCTTTTTTTCAGTAATACTCCCGTTGCCGGGCTGGCTCCTCCCGTACAGATTCCCAAAGAGAAGCTTCCCCTGGCGATCAGGGCCGGAAAAATAAAGTCACAATACTCCCCGTCATCCACTGCATTAACCAGGATGCCCTTCTTGCGGCACAGCAGGGCAATACGCCGGTTTTCTTCCCTGTCCTCATCTGCCGCAATAACAAAAAAGGGCTTCCTCCCCAGGTCTTTTTCTTCAAACTGTTTTCAGACAAGCTCTACGCTCTCCCCTTCCAGGGGCTCTTCAAAGGCCTCCATAAACTTTGACGCAATGACCCTGAGTACTGGGCCATAGGGCAGAAGGCGCCTGACCTTCTCCAGGGCATGCTTTCCTCCGCCGATGATCAGACCTTCCCGACCTTCAATATCTATAAAAAACGGAAAACAGGGCATCAGCCTTCCACCTCCTTTCTCTGGGGGAGTGCTTCACAAAGATAGTATTCTCCGCGTTTTCCCTGTACCTTTTCTATTTCCACACCGAATACTTCAGGAAGGATCCCACTCTCCAGAACCTCTCCGGGGCTTCCCTGTCCGGCGATTCTGCCTTCCTTCATTACCACCACCTTGTGAGCAATCTTCAATGCCTGGGGCAGATCATGAAGCACCATGACCACTCCCTTTCCTTCTTCTGCCAGTTTTACCACCATTTCCATCAGTCTGAGCTGATAGCCGATATCCAGATAGGTAGTGGGCTCATCCAACAGGATCATTTCTGTATCCTGGGCAAGAGCCATAGCCAGATAGACCTTTTGCTGCATTCCTCCGGAAAGCCGGCTGACTACTTCCTTCCCACTTTCCTCCATCCCTGCCCAGGCCAGGGCACTTTCAGCGATCTGAATATCCTCCTTCCGGTATTTCCGGGGATAGTTCAGCCAGGCAAAGCGTCCATGGAGCACCATCTTCAATGCAGATATATCCGGCGGTCTCTTGTTCTGGGGCAGGTAGGCAACCAGGCGGGCAAGGCCCGGTGCGGTTAAGCTCTCTATGGGATTTTCCCCGATCCGGATTTCTCCCCTGCTGATGGGATTTAGCTTCACCAGCGTTTTTAACAGGGTACTTTTTCCGCAGCCGTTGGGGCCCACGATCACCGTTATTTTTCCTGCTTCAAGAGTCAGACTGATATCCTTTAGTATCTGCCTGTCTCCATAAGCGGTACTGAGATTGCTGATCCGGATCATTGGCCATGTCCTCCTTTTTTTCGAATTAACAGCCATACAAAGAAGGGGCCGCCGATCACTGACATCAGAATCCCTACAGGAATCTCATAGGGGGGCAAAAAGGGTTCTTGCCAAAAGATCACAAAGCAGCACAAAAACGGCTCCCAAAAGGGTGATCTACACCTCCTTATATGCCATATGCTTGCTTTTTTGTGGAATTTGGACATATATATACTCGCTTTTTTTCTCTTTTATCTGCCAAATCTTGGACTACGAATGGGATTTCGGCATATATGAGCTTGCTTTTTTCCTCTTTTATCTGCTAAATCTTGGCTTTGAAGCGGGATTTCAGCATATATAAGCTTACTTTTTTTCTCTTTTATCTGCCAAATGGTGGCTTCGAAGCGGGATTTCGGCATATATGAGCTTGCTTTTCTTTATTTTTATCTGTTAAATGGTGGCTTTGAAGTGGGATTTGAGCATATATATACTTACTTTTTTTCTATTTTATCTGCCAAAATATGGCTTTTACCAAAGAAAAGAGGCAACCTCATCAGATGAGATTCCCCCTTTTCAAAAATCTTTTTTAATCATGGTACATAATCTTATGGAACATGATTTTATAGGACATGATCTTAAGGAAGAAGCGCTCCTTCCAGATCGGCCAGCATGGTATCCAGTGCCTGGATGCCTCCTGTGGAGGTGTACCAAACGTTGGCATGGTCAATAAAGTAAATGATCTTACCATCCTTGTATACGTCCAGCTCCTTGATCAGGTCATTTTCAATCACTTCCTTTGCTCCCAGCACGTCTTCCCCGGCGGCACCGGTTGCCGTACTTCTGTCAAGCACGAACATATACTCAGGATTTAAGGTAATGATGGTTTCCCAGGAGGCTTCTTCTCCATGGGTAGCCTTTTCCGTTTCACCTACGGTTTCTCCCAGGTTGTTGGCTCCCAGCTCCTTGGCAATGATGTTTAACTGGGATTCGGTATCCATCAGACCCAGGGCATTGCTGTTATACATGGAAAGAAGAACATCCTTTCCTTCCAGCACTGCCTTAAGAGCATCAATCCTTGCCTGAAAGCCTTCCATTTTGGCATCGATCTCATTCTCCAGTCCAAAAATAGAAGCTAAGGTTTTGGCATTGTCAGCAGTGCTTTCTACCACACCCTTTTCATAATCCACTGCCAGATAAACTACGGGAGCAATAGCAGAAAGATCATTGTATACGGAGGACAGTCTGCCACCGATAAAGATGATGTCCGGTTCACAGGCAGCTACTTTTTCCAGGTCTGCCGTTTTTACCGTACCCAGATTCATGATCGCTCCATTGGAATCGTCCGGGTTGTAGTCGGTCAGGTACTCAATGGTAACGGAAGCACTGCCTACGATCCTGTCACCCAGACCCAGGGAATCCAGAATATCCAGAGAGGGCATGTCCAGAACCGCAATTCGCTGAGGATCATAGGGAACCTCCAGCTGGGTTTCGGCACGGTCTCCATTAAGGGAAGTGATGGTAATGCTTTCCGGTTTCTCTGCAGAACCTTCTGTTGCTTCTGTGGATGAGATTTCTGTGGATGCAGCTGCTTCGGTAGTTTCAGCTGCCTCCTGGGTGGCAGCCCCAGCAGAAGCCGTGTCTGTACTGCTGCCGCAGGCGGTGAGGCCAAACAGCATCATGGCCGCCATAAAAATTGCGATGAATTTTTTCATAAATAAACTCTCCTTTTCTTTGTTTCTTGTCCCTGTTCAGAACCCCACCCGCAAGGCTCTGAGCAGTTACCTTTTTTATGTAATCCCTTGCGGGTTACCTTCCTTATTCATGGTTAAGGGCAATCCCCCGTAACAGTCAGGCAGAAGACTGGACTGTTACAATCTGTCTGCTTTTTTCAGTACAGACTTCTTTAATAGTAGACCGAAAGGGGTTTCCCGTTGATGTGGATGATCTCAAAATCCACCTTGTAAATCTCTGAAAGTGTTTCTTTATTGATGACATCCTCCACCTTTTCAAATTTGGCGATCTTTCCGTCTACAAAGGCACAGATATAATCTGAATAAAAGGCCGCATAGTTGATTTCATGAAGCACAAGGATCACCGTTTTTCCCAGCTCGTCACAGAGACGGCGAACGGTACGCATCATATTGGAAGCATGATAAATGTCCAGATTGTTGGTGGGCTCATCCAGAAGTACATATTCCGTATCCTGGGCAATGACCATGGCAATATAGGCTCTCTGCCGCTGACCACCGGATAGCTCATCGATAAACCGGTCTTCAAACTCCTGAAGCTCCATATAAGCAATGGCTTTATCGATCATCCTCACGTCCTCGGCAGTCAGCCTGCTGCCGGAGTAAGGAAAGCGGCCGAAAGCCACCAGCTCCCGTACGGTCAGCTTCATCTGCACATTGTTATGCTGAGTCAGTATGGCAAGCTTTTTTGCCAGCTCCTTGCTGTTCCAATGGGAAAGATCCTTATCTTCAAAATGAATATCTCCTGCATCTCTGGCGATCAATCGGGAGATCATCCCCATGACCGTGGATTTCCCCGCTCCATTGGGACCGATCAGGGACAGTACCTTTCCCCTGGGAATGGTAAAGCTGACCGAATCCACCACCGTTTTGCCATCATATTTTTTCTTTAAATTGGTAATCTTCATTTTTATATTCCTCCCTTTTTAAACAACAGAAGGTAGAGGAAATAGATTCCGCCTCCTATGGTAATGAAGGTACTGATGGGCACGGCATAGCTGAATACATGCTGACTGATCAACTGTCCGGCAATGATGGCCAGCATGCCCATAAGGGCTGCCCCCAGGATCAGATGGCTGTGCTTATGGGTTCGAAGCAGCTGCCTTGCCAGATTGGCAATGATCAGACCCAGAAAGGAAATGGGTCCTACCATGGCCGTAGCTACGGCTATACACAGAACCACACCCAGCATCAGACGCCTTACCGTGCGGTCATAATCCACACCCAGATTGACAGCCTGATCTTTTCCCAAAGTGATCACATCCAAAAGCTGCAGCTCCTTTCGTAAAAAAATCACCAATGCCGCAATCAGCAGCAGGGAAAAGAGGATCACCTCAGAATTTACATTGTTAAAATCTGCCACTAAAGTGGTCAGCAGAGTGTCATACTCATTGGGATCCATAACCCGGATCATGGTGGACTGGATACTTCCAAAAAACGAAGAAAGCACCGTACCGATCAGGAGCACATACAACACGTTATTTCCTGTTTTTCTGAACAGATAAGAATAGACGAAGGTGGCTGCAATTCCCATGACCACCAGATCCACTGCAAAAGACACATTTGAGTTGGTGGCAACGATACTGCCGGAGCCTACCACAAAGACTACTGCCGTATGTACCAGGGTATACATGGAGTTCATCCCCAACAGGCAGGGGGTTACAATACGATTGTTAATAATGGACTGAAAAATAATGGATGCCCCACCGATGGCAAAGGCAGCGATCAGCATCACCGCCAGAGTGGGAATCCGAAGAGACAGCACATATCGAAAAAGCTGTGGCTTATCCGGATAGGCATTGACCAGAAGATAACAGGCACATACCACCATGACAATCACTGCCAGAAAGATCAGATTTCTCACATTGGCTTTCTGGGCCGGCGTACGGTAGGGCTTCACCCTCTCTCCCCTGGCGATACCTGCACTTCCCGTCGCAGGTCGGGTCAGGATTCCACTATCCATAATATAATTCCTCCTTTTTTTCATTCCCACTTTCCATCTTTTTTATGTTATCCACAACAGGAGCCCTCCTTTGCTTTTCCCAGTCTGATTGCCTTTCTTCCATGATTCAATTTGTAGATCAGCATGGCAATAAACAGGATACTTCCCACAATACCCACGATCAGTTCAATGGGCAGCTCATAGGGGCTGATCACCGTCCTGGCAATCATATCCGCCGCCAGAACGAAGAGGGCTCCGAAAAGGGCCGTATCGATCAGGCTCCCCCGGATCTTATCTCCCTTGAACATGGCTACAATATTGGGAATGATCAGACCAATATAGGAAATCTGTCCCACCACCGTCACCACGCTTGCCGTGATCATGGCAGAAATGGTAAGACCCACAAACAAAACCAGCTTATAATTGACTCCCAGATTTTCAGAGAAATCCTTTCCCATACCCACAATATTGAAGTGGTTGGCAAAGGCAAAGGCCAGGATGACTAAAGGCAGAGCCAGCCAGACCAGCTCGTAATTCCCCTTGATGATCAAAGCAAAGGAGCCTACGAAGTAGGTGGACAGCTGCTGGGTTACTTCAAATTTATAGGCAATAAAATTGATAATACCGCCCAGCACATTTCCGAACATGATGCCGATAAGAGGCACCAATACCGTATTTTTAAACTGGATACGCTGGATAAACCAGACAAAGATCCAGGTTCCCAAAACCGCTGTCACAAAGGCCAGAATCACCCTTCCCCACAATCCCAGGGAAGGGATAAACACCAGGGATAGAAGAATACCAAACTGGGCTGACTGTATGGTGGAGCCGGTGCTGGGAGAAACGAATTTGTTCATGCATAGCTGCTGCATGATCAGCCCTGCCACACTCATTCCCACACCGGTACAAAGTACAGCCAGAAGCCTGGGCAGTCTGGCCAGAAGAAAGATCTTCAGCTCCATTCCATTGCCCGAAAACAGATTATGTAGGTTGATGTCGATCACCCCTACGAACAGGGATAAGAGTGACAGGATCAGAAGCACCGTTCCCAGGATGATCGTTGATCGATATTTTTTTATAGAAAACACCTCCGCAAACTTTTATTAGAAATAACTAACCTATGATAAAAAATAAGGTTCGCTTCTTTCTGCGAACATGGTTTATTATATTTTTTCAAAAGAAACAATACAATGCCCAAAATGTTTTCTTCTGCTCCAAAAAAATGTTGTTCTAGCCCAAAATAACTTTACCGCTCCAAAAGATGTTGTTCTGCTCCAAAATCGTTTTGCTGCTCCAATAAGGTTTTTCACTTTCACAATGTAAAGAAGGATATTGTAAAATTCTTTCTTTGCTTACAAATGGATAACAGTAAGCTTGATAAAGAATTTTGCAACATCCCCTTTATTACAATATCTTGATTTTGGAATGCTCTTTGCGGTATATACTGGGAGTATCTCCCATGATTTTCTTAAATACCGCTGAAAATTTGCTTTCATTGACATAGCCAAATTCATCGGCAATATCGTCTATGCTGCGCTGGGTATGGATCAGAATCCGGGCAGCGCTCTGCATCTTCTGCATGCGGATAAAAGAAATCACCGGCATTCCGTATACCGCCCGGAAGGAATTCTGCAGATAGGTGGTAGAAACACCGAATTTTTCCGTCAGATCCTTCAGGGAAATCTTTTCGGTTATCTTTTTTTCTATGTATCCGGCTAGCTCCTTCACCAGCTCAACCTGTGCTCTGGGTACATGGTTATCTTCATATCCAAAAGAGGAATGGTCCATATAGTTCAGGATAAAAAGCAGCTCCGGCAGCTTGATTTTCAGATAGGTTTTTCGCAGCTCCTCCTTTACTTCATACAGATCTGTGAATAATTTTTTCACCCCTTCCTGGGAACGCAGGATTGCCGAGTGATGATTCCCGCAGATTCCCTTTACCACTTCTTCCGGGTCAAGGCTGTCTTCTCTCGGTATTCCGATGTCAGGGGCAAGACTGCCTGCCTCCCGGCTTCCGGCTGCCGCTGTCAGCTTTCTCTCCTCCACTGATCCACCGGACAACCCCTGTACCACACCGGTATCGATCCCTATGCTGATTCCATGATAATGCTTCGCGGGCAGATGAAACTCCTTAAAGACCCTATCCTGGACGGTGATGGAACAGTCCCCGGGCATCAGATAAAAAAATTCACCCTCTGCCTCCTGCTCAATTCTTCCCTCTTTACAATAATGGAAACCTACATATTGATGGCGAAAGCCTTTTTCCGTCTGCTGAAAATCAAAATGATCCATATGCACCGACACATAGGCTACCTCTACTCCCGGAAAAACATGGTAGATAGCAATTTGGGCATCTCCCGTTTCGTTGGAAAAATAGTATTCGGTTTTATCCTTGTTTTTGATCATTCTGCTTTCTAAAGGAGACATCTGCCTTCCTCCTGATGGTTTTAAACTATTGAAAAAACTGCAGCTGTTCAAGCCCTCACGGCTGCTAATAATATATCGTAGTTATGTAGGAAAAATAAATATTAGATTCGGCTAACTACGTACTACAAATAAGCGGATACCGGGACGAATCGGCATCCGCTGTAAGTAGCAGTATAACGTATTTTTCCAAAAAAGGCAAATGCTGGCTTCTTATCCCAATGCCTTCCTGCCCAGCATGTGGAGAAACGATAGAAATGTGCTTCTCTTATTTTACACAACAACATATATCAAATCATCCATAGTTATACAGGGAAGTTCTTTTTCTTGTCTTAACTGCTTATCATTAGTAAAAAACATATCACATCCACTAACAATAGCACTGGCAATCTGTAAAGCATCCATAGCCTTAAAATTTTTGTACTTACCTCTTATCTCTGCTCCTTGCTCTGCAACCGTTGAATCAATATCTACAACCTCAATATTCGTATACTCAAGGAATCTTTTGAAGTTGTCTACCAACTCCATTTGTCCAGTACTATAAGGAAGCACAAGATATTCCTCTATAGTAATGGCAGAGGTTACAATCTGAATATTTTCCTCAAGGCACTTTGTAAAGAATTTCTTTATCAAATCCATATACAAGGCACTATTTTCCAGATAATAGATAATCGGTGCAGTATCGACAAATACACGCTTAAACTCTGTCATTATCTCTCAACTCCCTTATATAAGCATCTGCATTTTGCCCTCGTTCCGTTGCTGGCATAATAAACTGGTCAAGATTGATAACTCTCTTTGTTGTGGTATCTGTAGTGCCAATAAGTCCATTGACACCACGCATAATCTGAATAACGAAACTTAATTTATCTTCTGGCATTCTTTCCAACATTTCAATAGCTTCTTTTCTAATTGCTGTCATAAAGTGCACCTCCTATTTCTTGGACTCTCTGCCTCGTTTTGGCTTTCCTTTTTGTTCCTCTGGATAGCCTATAATATATTCCTTTCCATCAAAAGTATTTTTAAGTAATAATTCTATTTGGTTATATTGGTTTTCTCTGCCAACCCAACTTGTGTTATATTTTTATCCTTTAAAATACCTTTTATAACTTCCGCTGCCGACATATGAATATCTCCCATTCTTTTTACATCTCCATTATATATCATACTCAGTATTCTTTCAAGTAAACTTATTGATGTAATTACATCCTTAAAATTTCATTTTAAGTTTCATTCAGGCATTTGGCTTCAATATAGAAAAAATTACTGCAATGTGCTATACTCTAGTTGGTTAAAATGATTTCGCTGTCGCATAAGCGACTTTTTTTAGAAATGCAAGTTAGTTATTTCTAACCAATGTTTTTGGAGTGATGGTCTAAACAACCGCCAGGAGGTATTTGCAAACGATTATCCACCCATTGTTACCAATAAACTCCGTACCATGGGTTTGATTACCAATACTCTTTTCAAAATTACAGACAAGAATAAAATGTGTCAGATCATTGAGATTGAGTTTCGCTCTTAAGAGATATGCTTAAAAAGGAGAAAACATGACTTTAGCTGAATTGAATGTAAAGGAAGAATGGGACTATTATAACAAAGTCGCTCCATTCCAGATTTATAATCTGAACGGCAATGAATTCAAATACCGTTATTACAAAAAAGATGGTTCCACGGCGACTATCGCGGTCTTGGCAGGCGGCTCCGGTCTTGCAGACGGATTCTTTCTGTTCCTGCGAAGCCTGATGGACAAATACTCGCTGATTACAATTCCGTACCCGCTGTTCTGCAAAGACAACAATGAAACCGCCGACGCCATTGCAGCACTGATCCGGTATTTGCAAGCAGAAAATGTCTGGTATTGGGGTCAATCTTACGGCGGATTGTTAGCACAGATCATTGCAAAATGCCATCCTGATGTGGTAAGTGGATTACTTTTGACCTCCACAGCCTCTTTTTCAACGGATCTGGCTTTTGAGGGAATGCAGTGCCTGGTAAACATGATCAATCAGCAGAAGGAGGAAGGCAGGGTGAAAAAATATCAAAAAATGCCTGTAAAACTGGCTATGGCAATGTTTCCTCTGATGTTCAAGCCCCACATGAAGGGGGATAAACAGTCATACCGGGCGATTAAGGATTTAATCAAGATTCTGGAACCTGAAATGAGCAGGGAACACTTTATTCATATGACCCACCTGCTTGGAGATTTGAGAAATCATTTTGGACTGTACAAAAAAGAAGATTTTGAGTATCTGACGGGCAAAGTCTTAATTATCGAACCGACGGATGACAAAACATTTACCAACGACATTAAGAAAGCTCTGTGCGACATGATGCCACAACCGAAAGTCGTCGATGAAATCGAGGGCGGTCATCTGGCTATCATGTTTAACCCGGATGGATATATTCAGCTGATTGACGATTTTATTGGAGGATGAGATGAACAATTTATACGAAACAAAAGAAGGAGAATTGAGAAATGGAAAGACAATATTTCAGTCCAGATAAAGATGGTTTTTATGGTGTATATTATCCTCTGAAAGAAAAATCAAATAAAGTAATCATCGCTATGATCGGAGATTCTTCCGATGACCGCATGGCAGTTTCTGCCGTAAAATGGCTGCACAGAAAAGGATGCAATGTGTTAGCAATGTCTCCGGATAAACAGGATTATGGACACCACAACTATCCTTTGGAGCGATTTGAACGTGCAATCGCATATCTGAAAGCACAGGGAAACAAAAAAATAGGCATCGCCGGAGCATCAACTACAGGAATGTTGGCTTTGGTCGCCGCATCTTATTTCCCAGATATTACTTTAACTATAACTATGTGTCCTTGTGATTTCATCATGGAGGGCTTTTATCAGGATGGCAAGGATGGTGTGCATGAACGCCCCGGTGATAATGAATCCAGCGTTTCTTATCGAGGTGAGCCACTTCCATATCTGCCTTATGCCTACCGCCACCCGGAATATTGGCAGAAAATAAAACAAGAATCAAAAGACAGCGGCAACATGATCGCATCCCGAAATATGTTCATCGAGTCCGAACGACTTCATCCTGTTCAGGAATGTGAAAAAATCAAAATTGAGAATATAAAGGGAAAGGCAATCTGTATCGGTGCTGAAGATGATGCACTGTGGGAAACTACAAAGTATATCCGCCGAATGGAAGAACGCTTAAAAGTTCTCCCACATGAATGTGAATTTACCGCATTAACCTATGAGCATGGAACTCATTTTGTGTTTCCACAATCCATGCTGGACATCATGCTTCCTTTTGTATCAGGATTTTTGGTTCGCTTGGCATTCAAAGCAGGAAGACAGCACCCCAAGGAATGTAAGAAAACAAGGCTGGATATTGATTGGAAACTAACCTGTGTAATTAAAGAATGGGTACTGAATTAAAGTAAATGATTAAAAAAGCCATAACTGCTACTCTGATTTACGTGTAACAGCTATGGCTTTTTACATTAGAGCTTCCGCCATTCGTACAAATTTGTCTCTTGTTGGCTTCTTCTCAATCCAGCAAATTTAAAAAAATCTCCAATCGCTCCAGCTCCTCCTTCTCTTCGTTCCCGTCCAGTTGGAAGTGAAGAAACGGAAGGGAGGGCTTTTCTCTGGTCAGCTCGATGATGGAAGCCGAATTGGAATAGCAGGGGGTGATCAGAATCTTTCCCCTTGCCGTCCCAGCCTGCCTGATCAGCTGCCAGCTTAAGAAGCGGACGTTTCCTCCGGTAATTTTCGGAAAGCTTCTATCTATCCTGGCATAGGTTTCTTCCAGATCCACTGAAGGACTGTCGGCCTCTTGTGAATCCGCTGCCTCATTACCGCTTTCTGATAAACCTATTCCTTCACGGTAGAGTGCCAAAAACTCTCCCAGACGGACATTCACCTCTTTAGGAACCGTTTTTCCTGCATCCTTCATCCAGAACCACAGATATTCTGCCAGAGACATAGGTAGGAATTGGTATCCCTTTTCCCTGATACGGCTTTCCAGATTTCGGTTCAGGTTAGCACTATAGACCAGCAGTGGAGAACCGAAAACAGGGATTGTTTTCTCAAACACAACCTGTTCTCTCCACTCCCGAACCAGAGCCATGACTTCCGGCCAGTTCAGAGTCACTGCCTGCTGGGCCAGCTTACGCATATCCGTCTTATCCCGGAGGGCCTGGGGCAGGTACAGCCAGGCGTCTCCCAGAACGATAAGCCTCCACAGTTCCTCCGGAAGCTGTTCGATGAAGGGACCAAACAGGGAAACCTGATCCAGCTGCTTCTTTCGCAAAATGCTTTCTGTCACCCTGGATACCACCCCCTCTGCCTCTGCCCCCTCCGTTTGGGGAAGAAGGAAGGAAAACTCATCCTGTTTTTCCTCAGCCAGAGTAAACACCCTTCCCAATACCGCACTGAAGGTGGAATATTCCTTGGAGGTATTTTCCGACTTTCCGGCAAGCATATCTTTCCGGCTGTAGTCCGGCAGAACCTCTGCCTGAATCCCCTGCTTTCTTAACCAGGCCGCC
The DNA here is from genome assembly GCA_017439665.1 of Lachnospiraceae bacterium. Lineage (GTDB taxonomy): Bacteria > Bacillota > Clostridia > Lachnospirales > Lachnospiraceae > SFDP01. The sequence goes on along the minus strand of JAFSIS010000069.1, from coordinate 3,491 downwards.
AAAAGCTCAGTATACACGGACAGGTAGGGCAGATAAATGGGCTTTTCCTTATCCAGTTCTTCCAGCTTTATCACTGCCCGGGAAACCAGTCCCGGAACGATTTTCCCTGCTGCCGGATCTGAACTGTTTTTTCCAAAGGCTGCCTTAGAAAGTACTTTCCCAGAGTCCAGCTCCGGTAAATCCACACCACTCTGACCGCCTGCTGTCATTTTGTTTTCCGTATACTTCAGACTGTTTAAAAAGGCCTCAATCCTGGTCACTACCCCCACTGCGGACTGGTGTTCGTCCACTTCAATGGAAAGATAGGGCTTATCTCCCATTACCTCCTTCACCAGATGGGAAAGCATGGTGTCCGGTCCGCAGCCGTGATTGGTCAGATATACGGCATAGAGGTTAGGGTGATTTTTGATCAGATGCACCCCTGACAGAATATGCTGTCCAAAAGGCCAGTAGACATTGGGATACTCCCTGGAAATGTCCAGGTCATGAGCCTCCAGATGGCTTAAGGTCAACACCCTGCAGCCCCGCTTCAGCAGCTCTCCCGGTATACCCATGTTCAATACTCTGTCGGAAATACCGTAGTTTCTGGTGATCAGTACCAGTACCTTATCCTCCCGCTGAAGGGAAGCAAGTACCTCTTTTCCCAGTTTTTCCGTCTGCTTTTCACAGGCTTTCATAGCCGCCGCCCCTGCTGCCATATGGATCCCGCAGACCGCCTTGTTTTTTCCCAGTTTTGCACCAATCTCCAGCATGGACTGGGCCAACTGGGGCTTACCCATATCCATATTCAACAACGGAGAAAGAAGGGTGATTCCCCGCTGTTCATAATTTAAGAGCTTGGCAATAAAGCCGGGAGCCGTCTGCATATATACGCAGCCATAATTATGTTCTACCCTTGAAGTTTCATGTTTAATGGTCCGCACACTGGGAACAAAAACGTAGTCCACTCCCTGCCTGGCCAGCCATTCCATATGGCCGTGCATCAGCTTAATGGGATAACAGGTTTCCTCCACCGTAGTTTCCTGAGCCAGACCGATGATCTCCTCGTCACTTTCCGGGGACAGTAATACGTTGTACCCAAGGCCGGTAAAAAACTTGTAGGCCATGGGGAAAAATTTATAGATCATCAAAGCCCGGGGAATTCCCACGGTGGCCCTGCCCTCCTTCAGCTTTCCGTCATAGCCGGCTAAAAACCACTGCCGGTTTTGTTCATACAGGCGATGATTTTCTGCCTCTTTATTTTCCAGCTTATCTTCTGCCCTGCGTGCCTCCAGTGCTGCCCCGTAAGCACCGGTCACATCATAGAAGGAAGAAAGATGGATACGACTACCGTAACGTTCATAAAAAGCAGCCACGATTCCTTTGTTATGCATAACTCCGCCCTGAAGACAGATCACCTCTCCCACCTTTTTGTGATTTACCACCCGATTTAAGTAGTTTCCTACGATGGCACGGCAGAGGCCGGCACAAATATCCGTCTTCCTGCTGCCTCCCGCCAGCTCGGTTCCGATCCTGGATTCCATCAGTACCGTACAGCGCTCTCCCAGCTCCAGCCTTTTTTCGGATAAAAGTGCCTGTTCGCCAATCTGGGAAAGGGAAAGACCGATACGGCTGGCCTGCTCTTCGATAAAAGAGCCTGTACCAGCTGCACAGATCTTATTCATTTCAAAATCCACTACCTGGCCATCTGCGATCCGGATAAATTTGGAATCCTGCCCGCCAATTTCAAAGACCGTATCCACTTCGGGACACTGATAAGCTGCCGCCCTGGCCTGGGCCGTAATCTCGTCCAATACATTGGTGGTGTCCAGAAGCTTTGCGATGTAGTACCTTCCGGAACCGGTTACTGCCTTTCCTTCCAGAACAAAATCCTCTTTGTATTTTTCTTTCCAGAAAGCCAACCCCTTTTCCACTGCACCGGCAGGGTCTCCTGCTGTTCTCAGATACTGGTAGTCAATGACCTTGCCGTCCTCACCGATGAGCACCAGATTGGTACTGGTGGAGCCCACATCTACCCCCAGCCAGAGCTTTTCTCCTGAAATCAGGGGTCTGGTGCGATGGAGCTCATCTTTATCATAATCCATCTCCACCAGCCTGCCTTCCTGTGCCGCCGTCAGCTTCTGTCCGGAATCAATGCTTTCCGGCCGGAAGGCAATCTTTCTTTCCAGGCCCAGAAGGGCCATACCCACAGCAGAGAGAATGGATCCTTCGTCCTCACAGACCAGCTCCTCTTCCTTGAGAGAAAAGATATCCAAAAGGGCCCGCTTTACCCCTTCATTTTTTACCACACCTCCGGCCAGTAAGAGGGGCTTATGAATTTCCATTTTTCGGACTACCGTAGCCTTAAAATTGCGCACCACTGCATAGGCCAGCCCCAACAGGATATCCTCGGAAGAAACTCCTTCCTGCTGGCGGTGGATCAGATCCGTTTTGGCAAATACGCTGCAGCGTCCCGCCAGACGGGGAATGGTCTTTGCCCGCCTTACATAGTCGGAATAGCTGTCTATGGGAAGCCCCAGCCGGTACATCTGATCCTCAAAAAAGGAGCCCGTTCCCGCCGCACACTCTCCGTTTACAGCGTAGGCCAACTGCTCTCCCGGCTTAAGCCCGGTAAGAAAAACGGAGGACTGGGCACCCATTTCCACAATACTTCCCACTTCCGGATAAAGCCGCTTTTTTCCTGCCAGAAGGGCCTGTATCCTATCCACCCGGGCAGACGGGGGAAGCTCCTAAAAAAAGGCGGCAGCCATGGGACTGACTGCCACGTAATCAATATCTTCTTTTCCTTCTTTCAGCAGAATATCCAGCATCTCCTTCAGGGTAAGGCTGATCTCTCCCCGATGGAGCCGGTAATCCTGATAAATCAGTTTTTCTTCGTCCACTACGGCCAGGCTGATGCTGCCTGTACCGATGTCCACTCCTAATGCCTTCATGATCTTATTCCTGGGGCTTAACCACGATCAGCAGCATTTTGTAATCGGTTATGGCCTGTACGGCATGGGGGATATTGGCCGGCATAATGATGGACTGGCCTTCCTTTGCCCGTTTTGCCACTCCGCCTACGGTAAGCTCAGCCTCTCCCTCCAGTACCACCACCATGGCGTCTCCTGTGGAGGAATGGGTGCTGATGGATTCTCCGGCAGCAAAGGCAAACAGGGTGAGGGTCATGTCCTCCCGCTGTACCAGGCTTTTGCTGACGATCTGACCTCCATCGGCACTGATCTGATCCTTTAATTCTACTACTTCATTCTGTACAAAATTTTGAATAAACATCTTTTTTACCTCATCTTTCTTTATCTATCATAAATTTCAAGGAAACGCTGCTTAAATCAGCTTTTGCTTAAATATCCCCTGAATCCGTGAAACTCATTTAGTTATGATTGCTGTTTTCTGTTGAAAATCAAGGGTTAAATGCGTTTTCAGCAGTTGCATTCATTTTCACCCGTAAGGTGAAGAAAAAATATGAAAAACTCATTTCTTTTTAGTTGTTT
>JAFSIS010000068.1 GCA_017439665.1 Lachnospiraceae bacterium | reverse complement strand
CGCAACGCAATACTATAACAAGTTCAAGATTAAATACCCTATATCGTTTGATACTACAGGTTCAACACTTAAGCCGCTCTATGGCATAGTTGGAACGTAGGATATTTAAATGTAGTTACCAAATAGGGTGAGGAATTCAAGTTTACTTATGGATGAGAGCTGTCGTAAAAAATCATCTTAAGTGTTGTAAAATATTTTGAGTATGAGTGAGTAAATTGCCATGGAGGCAGTTATGTCTGCCTCCGGCAGTATAAAGTCACTTCTTAAAAAAAGGTGCTGTCGTAGAGAAAATTCAAATACGACAGTATTTACGACAAACAAGTGAAAAAATATGCCAAATTAAGCAAAAATATACCGAAATAAGGTGGAAGGCAAAAGTGCCAAAAACCTAGTAAAATCAAGGATAAACAAGGAGTTTTAAGGAATGATAAAAGTATTATTCATCTGCCACGGCAACATCTGCCGTTCACCCATGGCGGAATTCGTCATGAAAGATTTATTGGAAAAGAAAGGGTTAAGCGACCAGTTTTATGTCGCATCAGCGGCCACCAGCCGGGATGAGATCTGGAATGGTATAGGCAATCCGGTTTATCCCCCGGCAAGGGAGGAGTTGGCGAAGCACGGAATCGGATGCCAGGGCAAGAGAGCGGTGCAGGTAACCAGAGAAGATTATCAGAACTACGATTATCTGATCTGTATGGATACCAACAATCTGCGTAATCTGGACAGGATTATCCGCTCGGATCCGAAGAAAAAGGTGAGCCTTCTGTTGGATTATGCGAACCGACCGGGAGAGTCTATCGCCGACCCCTGGTATACCGGTAATTTTGAGATAACCTACAGTGATGTACTGGCAGGCTGTACTGGTCTTATAGAATATCTTTTGAAAAAATAGGGTAACTATTCGGGACAAGCTTTCACCGTCTATTTTTAAATATTTCTGCAATCCTGAATAGTTACAAAACAGCAAATAAGCCCTCTTCCCAGGCAGGGATACATATCTCCCCGGCCTGCTGAAGCGGGCTTTTCTTTTTTTATTTATTTTAAGCTGATCGATTTCTACCGGTTTCATGACAATGGGAATTATATTTGTGAAACAATCCCGACACTAACCCCAACGTAATTTAAAAAAATTTGCAACTATTCAGAGCAAGATCGAAATTTCTGCAAATTTCCTCGTACCCCAATCCACCCAATAGAAATATCTATAAAGAGCCCCCGGAAAGCAAGCTTTCACGGCCTGTTCGTAACTATTTCTGCCACCCTGAATAGTTACGAAAATTTTAATACTACCAAAAAGAAAAAGAAATATATTCAACTATCCCCATTGACAAACAATATTATATAGAGTATAGTATGCTCAAAGAATAATACTATATAGAGTATAATATTATAAATTTGTTAGTTAGGGGACGGTAGCGCAAGGGTTTTAAATTAACTACACCATATTACATATCTATTTTCCTGATAGCACAGGACAAAAAGCATAAATATAGCCGGTTACACCTGCGTTTTTGCCCTCTGCACTCTCAGAAAACTCCTATGTGAATGGTGCAGTTATTTAGAAACCGTTACACTGGAGCGCCCCATCCTACGAAAGGAGGTACCTATGGTATTTAATACAGGAGCAGCGCTTCTGGATGCCATCGTACTGGCCGTCGTCTCCAAGGAGCCGGAAGGCACATACGGGTACAAGATTACCCAGGAGGTACGCCAGGCCCTGGAGGTATCGGAGTCCACATTATATCCGGTACTCAGACGTTTGCAGAAGGATGGCTGTCTGGAAACCTATGACAGAGAGTATGCAGGACGGAACAGACGTTATTATCAGATTACCGAAGTAGGCAGCATTCAGTTGAGCTTGTATAAGGCAGAATGGAAGGTCTATTCCGGTAAGATTTCCGCTCTTTTTCATGAAGAGGGAAAAAACGGACAGACAGAGGGAGGAGAGCAGTCATGACGAGACAGGAATTTATGAGGAACCTGGAAAAACTCCTGTGGGATATTTCTGAGAGTGAGAGGGCAGAAGCCCTGCAGTATTATAACGATTACTTTGATGATGCAGGAGAGGAAAATGAAGAAGCGGTGTTAAGGGAGCTGGGAAGCCCCATCCAGGTGGCCAAGAAGATCAAGGCCGGTTTTTCGGAAGAGGCTTCTGAGTATTCTGAGCAGGGTTATGAGGACACCCGTTTCCGGGATGCCATGGAGATGATCGTGGAGGAGGAAAAACAAAACTGGAAAGAGGCGGAGCAGGAAGAGGCAAAAACAGCCTCAAAGAGGAAAAAAGGCCCTGCCAATGGCTGGAAGATCCTTGCCATCATTCTTCTTTGTCTGTTTGTCCTTCCGATTCTCCTTCCTGTGGGTGTAGCGCTTGTAGCCACCATTTTGGGGCTTGCAGCCGGCCTGGCAGCGGTCATCATCAGTATCGGAATTGCAGGAATCTCAGTATTTGTAAGTGGAGTTGTGTATATTTTTGTAGGAATCATCAGGCTGTTTACCCTGCCTGCCGTAGGTCTGGCTATGGCCGGGACAGGCTGTATCCTGTTTGCAGCAGGACTTCTGATTTCCTGGATCATTTTCCGGGGAGCCATCAAATTTATCCCCTGGCTGATCAGAGGAATCGTAAAGCTGCTGCAGCGTCCCTTTAGAAAGGCAGGTGTGTCCTTATGAAAAAAACAGACAAAATGATTTTAGGAATTTTTAGTTCCTTTCTGGCGATAGGATGCATTGCCCTGGCAGCAGGGATAACTATGGGAGCAAAACCTCATGAATTTTTATCTATCCAGCTGGGTAAAGGGGAGATTACTCTGTTGGGATTTGAACAGCTTTTTGAGTTGGGCAAATCCATAGAAGAGGTTGAGGATCTGGAAAATGAACGGCGTTTTTCAGCAAAGGATATTGAAGAATTAAAGATCAATGTAAATTCCGGAATCGTAGAGGTCAGTTCCACTTCAGGGGAAGAGATCATCTGCTACAGTAATCGGAGCGACTCCTTCTACCGACATAAGGGAAACAGCCTGATACTTGAGGATGAAAGAGAGTTGATCAATGTACCGATTAAATTAAAGCTTTATCTTCCTGAGAAAATCTGGGAGGAGGTAGAGATGGAGCTGGGAGCCTGCAGTGTTTATCTGGAAGAGATGAAGGTTCGTAAAATGTCCCTCGAGCTGGGTACCGGTCAGCTGGAGGCTGACCGGCTGGAAACAGAAAAATCCATGGATATTCAATTGGGAGCCGGCCTTATCGAGGTTAAAGGATGTCTGGCAAAAAAGCTGGAGCTGGAATGTGGAATGGGCTCCATGGATATCAGTATGGAAGGTGCCAGAGAGGATTATAATTATAAGCTGGAGTGCGGAATGGGCAATCTGCAGATCGGAGCAGACAGCTTTTCCGGACTTGGAGGTGAGAGAAAGGTAGACAATGGTGCTGACAGGCAGCTTAATGCAGAATGCGGAATGGGCAATCTGCAGATCTCATTTACGCAGGAATAGAAAGGAAGGATCAATATGGAACAGAAAAAATTAATAAAATCTTCAGACAACAAGATGATCTGCGGCGTATGTGGAGGAATAGGGGAGTATTTTAATCTTGATCCCACCCTTATCCGCCTGATATGGGTTATTCTGACCATTGGCGGCTTCGGAACGGGCTTTTTGATCTACATCCTGGCAGCAGTGATCATGCCCCAGGATTATTAAAGAACGCATAAATTGGGGAGTCTGAACGGTTACGGAAAACATAAGGAGTCAGGCCGGAATCGAAAAGCACTGTAGAAATCCAAAAATATTTCATGGATAATCTTTGGAAGATTATGTATAATACAAATATTAGGGAATGATTTTTGGAGGTTGACAGGATGAGAAGGCTGGTTTCACTGGTATTAACAGGAATGTTTCTGCTGTTTTTATTGGCGGGATGTGGATCAGATACAGATGCACAGCAGCAGGAGGCGGAAGCTTCTGTGGAGGCTGTGATCCTGGAGGAAGAAACTGCAGATCAGGGCATTACCCTTACCTTATTTTGTCAGGCAGATGATCTGTCCAAGCCCTATTTACAAAAAATGATTTCTTTGTATGAGGAGACCACCGGAAATACCATCAATCAGCAGGGACTGGAAGTAATGAATGCGGAAGCCATTGCCCTGGACAAGTTTGCATCCGGGGATGTTCCGGACATTTATATTGATTTTGGGAATACGTCACTTGAAAAATTTGAGCCGGAGAAGAATTTTGTGGATTGGTCTGATGCTCCCTGGGTTTCGGATATTGAAGAGGCTATTTTACCTCAGGCAACCTATCAGGACTGGATTGTAGGTCTGCCTTTCTGGGAATCCTCCCATTCCGGCTGCTTTTATAACAAAAAGATTTTTGAACAGCTGGATCTTCAGGTGCCGAAGACTCAGGCAGAGTTTGACGCGGTGTGTGATACACTGGTGGAAAATGGGATTCAGCCCATTTATCTGGCAGCGGCAAACAGCTGGCCGATTTTTTATCAGTTCGCCCTGGATCCGGTTCTGGAAGAGCATCCGGAATATATAGACAGGCTGAATGCAGGGGAGATGACTTATGCGGATATCCCGGAGTTTTGGGATATGTGTGAATGGTTCAGAACAGCCGCTGAAAAGGGCTATTTCGGGGATATTTTTTCTACAGACACCTGGGATTACAGCAGCGAGGTTCTGGGAACCGGGGAGGCGGCAATGATGTTCGTCTGGGATACCTGGTTCAGTACCGACTATGCGGACAGGCCGTCCTACTATTCGGCAGCAGATTTTGGCATCATGCCTGTGTTTATGGGAACCTGCGACGAAGGGACCTACGAAGGCGGTAATGTTAATCTGATCATGGCAAATAAAAATAGTGAGCATGTGGAAACGGCCATGGAATTTATTAATTTTGTGGCAGATCCTGATAACTATAATCAGGCCTTTTCGGGAATATCCACGGGTTCAGTATTCAAAGGGCAGACCACCAACGTTCTATCCAGTCAGTATCAGGAAAATCAGGAAAGTGTAGATTCTCTCATTCGTGCGTCTCATGCTCAGACCGGGATCGTGGGCTTTGATCAGGTTGCAGGAGGAGAAGCCCTGACCAGATTGATGCTGGGTGAGATTACAGTAGAGGAGTGTATCGCGATCATGGATCAGAATCGGATTGCCACTCTGGAAACTCTGGATTAATACCACATCAAAGTAATCTAAATCATGAAAAAGGAATGCGCCGGGTATTGGTTTACAATAGCCGGCGTTCGGGAGTATCAATGAAAAAATTCATTACCATTATCGTATGCAAGCTGCTTCGTTTTGTCGGAAAAATTTTAGGAAAAGGAAGCTCCATGCCGGGAAAGGTCGCGCTGAAGATCTGTCCGGATATTTTAAATAGGATCAATCTTCCGCCCTATATCATTGCCGTAACCGGCAGCAACGGAAAAACCTCCACAGTGGAGATGATTGCCCATGTACTTACAGCCAATGGAAAAAAAGTGGCCTGGAACAAGGAGGGCTCCAATCAGATTGAGGGAGTGACCACACTGGTTCTTGACAGCTGTACCCTTGGAGGAAGGGTCAAGGCAGATATTCTGCTGATTGAAAGTGATGAGCGTTTTGCCCGCTATACGTTCAATTACATCACCCCTACTCACTATGTGATCACCAATCTGTACCGTGACCAGCTGACCCGAAACGGCCATCCGGAATGGGTTTATGATGCACTTCTGGACAGTATTCATGATGAGACACAGCTGATCCTAAATGCAGATGATCCTTATGTATCCTGTTTCGGCTATGGAAAAAAGGAAGTAGTCTGGTTCGGTGTGGGAGAGCTTTCCACGGATACAACAGAATTTTCCGGTGTTTATCATGACGGTGCCTACTGTCCTCACTGCAAGCAGCCCATGAGCTACAGCTGTTACCATTATGATCATATCGGTTTTTACCAATGTGAACACTGTGGACTTAAACGAAACGATACCGCCTATACGGTGACTGCGGCGGATCTGGAAGCCGGAAGGGCAGTAATCAATGGGCAGTATGAAATTACCCTTGCCCTGAAGTCTCTTTATAATATTTACAATATTCTGGCAGCTTTTACGGTGGCATCCCTTACCGGTATTCCGGGAGAAAAGATCACCCCCTGTCTGAATAATTATGTGTTAAAAAATGGCAGGGTGGTTACCTTTGCCCTTGGCAGCAGGCGGGGAACCCTGCTCACCTCCAAGCATGAAAACAGTATTTCCTATAACCAGTCCCTGCGTATTGCGGCGGCAGACTGGGAAGGCTGTGATGTGCTGATCATCGTGGATGCCATCAGCCGGAAGTATTTTACCGGTGACGTTTCCTGGCTCTGGGACATTGATTTTCAGCTTTTACATCAGGAAAATGTCCGGCGGATCCTTTTGGCAGGAACCTATTGTCACGACCTGGCAGTGCGTTTTTCCTTTACCGATATCCCGGGAGAGAAAATCCAGGTTCTGGATACGGTGGAAGCAGCCGTGGCTGCCCTGGATAATGACCGAAAGGAAAAGATTTATGTCATTACCTGTTTTTCCGATAAGGGCAAGTTCCTTAGTCGTGTAAAGATGGATTGAGATGGGGAAGGGTTGAAGAATGAAGCTTTTGCATTTATATCATGACATCATGAATCTATACGGAGAGTACGGAAATATGCGTATCCTTACCCGTATGCTGGAAAAAAATAAAATCGATTATGAGCTGGACTGCCTCTCTGTAGGTGATGCGGTTCAGGTCGCCGACTATGATTTTATCTATGCAGGCTCCGGAACGGAACGAAACCAGAAGTATGTTCTGCCTCACCTGCAGACCTTAAAGGAGGAGCTGTCCCAATATATAGAGGCGGGAAAGATCCTTTTGATGACCGGAAACTCCTTTGAGCTTCTGGGAAGCTCCATTACCGATGCCCAGGGAAAAAACTGGCAGGGGCTGGGCCTCTTTCCTTTTACCGTAAAGGAGCAGAATCGTACCAGAACTACCGCCGATGCTGTATTTACCATGGAAGGAATGGAACATCCCCTGGTAGGCTTTATCAATAAGTGCGGTACCATTGAAGGCATTGATCTCCCTCTTTTTCAGGTAAAAATGGGCCTGGGAAATGAGGGGAGAGGGGGAGTGGAAGGCATCCGGTTTAAGAACTTTTTCGGTACCCATCTGACCGGCCCTCTGCTGATCAAAAATCCTTATTTCCTGGATTACCTGACCACTATTCTGTGTAAAAATAATGCTCTGGACCACTCCTGGATGGAGGAGGAGAAGGCGGCTTACGAGGTGACCCTGGGCAAGCTTGGCGAACGCCTGGCCCAGTCCTGAACCTGAGTGTGGAAGAGGGAAAAGATTTCCTCCAAAACACGCTCTCGCTCCTTTCGAACGCAGCGGATACTAAGATTTGTACTCCGTACAAATCAAGTACCGGCGTTCTCAAAGGGTATTTGGAGGAAAAGCTTTTCCCTCTTCCATAGTTCAGGCTCATTCAGGCTACGGCTATATATCTGACTCGAAAAAGCGAATCCGAAAGGGGTATATGTTCTTCCTGAAAGCTATCTGAAAACGTCGGTACTTGGTTCGTGTTTTTTACGAACTTAGTACCGCTACGTTTGAAGTTAAGCGAGAGCGTGTTTTGGAGGAAACTTTTCTTTTTTCTCCCACTCGTGTTCGCTCTCCATAGCCCCACTGCAGTGTACGAAAAAAAATACAATTGTCGGATTGACACCGGTTTTGTCGATGAGTATAATGAAGCCTGTAATTACATAAGAAGCCAATAGAAGGCTGCAGGAAAGTGGCAGAATGCCCACCGAAGGAGTAATACTCTCAGGGGTCCTCACCGGTTACAAAAAGGTGAAGATAGGACTGCAGTTGGATGGCCCGCTGGAGAATCCCAAAACATCGGGTGCCGAAGGTGAAAGTGGTGCAAGCCGCGAATCTCTCAGGCAAAAGGACAGCGTTATCTTATATAAGAAGCAGAGGACGGAGACGTCTTTTGTTACTCTTATCGTGGAAGTGACGTATGGTTCAGGGATATTCTCCCTGAACCTTTTTTATTGCATGTAACCCGTACAGAACAGCAGAGACTGTGAAACAGGGTAACCCGGCAGAACAGTATAGGCTGCAAAACGGGGTACAGAAGAAGCAGAGTCACAAAGCCATAAGTGCGGCTTATGTAAAATAAGATAAGGGGAAGAACCATCAGAATGGTTCGAGAAAAAAATTATGGATTTTATTGCTAATGTAGTAGACTCGGTAAACGGCTTCCTTTGGGATTTTGCCTTATTGTTTCTGCTCACCGGAACGGGTATCTTTTATACCATTTGTTTGAAGTTCATTCAGATCAGAAAGTTTGGTGCCGGAATGAAGAAGCTGTTCGGCGGCTTTTCTCTTCACAGTAATCATGAGGGACACGGCTTAAGCTCCTTCCAGGCACTTACTACGGCAATTGCAGCCCAGGTAGGTACCGGTAATATTGCAGGTGCAGCAACGGCCATCGCAGCAGGTGGTCCCGGAGCTATTTTCTGGATGTGGCTGAGTGCTTTCTTCGGAATGGGCACCATCTATGCAGAGGCGGTAATGGCACAGGTGACCCGGAAGGTGGAAAACGGTGTGGTTTGCGGCGGTCCCATTTACTATATCCGTTACATCTTTAAAGGAAAATTCGGAAAATTCCTTTCCGTATTTTTCTCCCTGGCCATCATCCTTGCCTTAGGATTTATGGGAAATATGGTACAGTCCAACTCCATCGGTTCCTCCTTTCAGGGAGCTTTCGGAGTAAGTCCGCTGATCACAGGTATCGTTATTGCCATTATAGCAGGAATCATCTTCCTGGGCGGAATCAAGCGTATTGCCCGCTTTACAGAAAAGATCGTGCCAATTATGGCACTGCTATATATCATCGGATGTATTATTATTCTTTGCATGGATCCTGCAGCTGTGGTACAGGGTATCCGTGACATCTTCGTAGGAGCTTTCAGTCCTCAGGCAGTAGGAGGCGGTCTTGCTGGTATAACTGTACAGAAAGCACTTCGTTATGGTGTGGCCCGTGGTCTCTTCTCCAATGAAGCAGGTATGGGTTCTACCCCTCATGCACATGCTACCGCGCAGGTGGATCATCCTTCCGATCAGGGACCGATTGCCATGATGGGTGTGTTTATTGATACCTTCATTATTCTGACCCTGACCGCACTGGTGATCGTATCCAGCGGCCTCTATACCAATGGTGAGACTGCAGCAGTGCTGGCGCAGAGTGCCTTCAATGCAAGTTTCGGAAGCTTCGGTAACATCTTTATTGCCATCTGTATGCTCTTCTTTGCCTTCACTACCATCGTAGGCTGGTACTATTTTGGTGAAGTAAACGTGCGTGCACTCTTTGGGGAAAAAATGGTTAAGGTGTATGCGGTTATCGTAGTCATCTGTGTAGTCATCGGTTCCACCTTAAAGGTAGATCTGGTATGGAATATGTCCGATATGTTTAACGGACTCATGGTTCTGCCCAACCTGATCGCCCTGATTCCCTGTGTGCGTGTGGTTCTGGCAAAGACCAAAGAATATGAAAAACAGTAGAAAAATAAATAAAATTCAAAACGAAAGTAAGGATTCAGGACAGAAAAAAAGCAGGATGACCTACGGGTCAGCCCTGCTTTTTTTCTATGCTTTTAAAGAGAATATGCCGCAGATGGTTTCCATACTTTTCCCTGGTGTCCAGGATACGGTAGCCACAGGCCTCAAAGCTTTTCAAACTGGCCTGATTTTTGGGTGAAACCGTTGCCATATGATAGGGATGGGAGGCAGTGAGCAGCTGCTCGGCCCGGGTGATCAGGCTCTGCTGCAGGTTATGGCCCCGATGCTCGGGCAGAACGGCCACCGATTCAATATGGGCCACCCTCATCAGTTCCTCTTTAATAAAGGTAAAGTCATATCCCAGATTCACCTTATTCAGCCGGGGATAGAGGACCAGAAGATAGGCCACGGGCTTATCCCTAAAGTCTAAAGCCAGAAGACCGAAGCCCTCGCTGGTCAGCGTCTCCCGGATCATGGACAGGGTATCCGGAATAAACAGGGATCTGTCCTCCAGGTTTTTTACTGTCGTATCCATGATCTTTAAGATATCCACCGCATCCCCCGGAAAGGCGGTACGGATGCGGTAGCCATGGGAAAAAGCAGCAGGAATGATCAGCAGTCCTTCGTGTTCAGTCATTTATTCGCTCACCTCCGTCAGTCCGCTGATATCGGGATCGATCATCAGAGAATAATTGGTGTAGTAGACCACGAAGCCGGGCTTGCTGCCGGAAGGCTTCTTTACATTTTTTTTCAGGGTGTAGTCAATCTCTACCTTTTCCTGATCCCGTCCTTTTGAGTAGAAGGCGGCCAGTCGTCCGGCTTCCTCAAAGACCCGGTCAGGCATTTCTTCCGTGCCGGATTTTACGATAACGTGGGATCCGGGCATGCCCTTTGCATGGAACCACCAGTCATTTCCGGAGGCAAACTGGAAGGTCAGCTCCTCATTTTGCAGATTGTTTTTTCCTACATAAATATGGTAGCCGTCGCTGCTTAAATAATGGAAGGGTTTGCTGGTGAATTTAGGCTTTTTCTGGTTTCCCTTGCGGCGGATATAGCCGGTCTGGGTCAGCTCCTCCTTGATCTGGCTTAAATCCTCTTCTTTACGGGCGATGTCCAGAGCAGCACTGATGGTTTCCAGATGGTCAATCTCTTTCTTTACCTGCAGGGTCAAAGTAGAAAGAGCCTCATAGGTTCGCTTCAGCTTGTTGTACCGCTCAAAATATTTTTTGGCATTGTCGATGGCGGAAAGCTCCGGATCTAACGGAATGGTCAGGTCCTCACCGGTATAGTAGTTGTTTACGGTGATGGATCTGTCCCCGGGAGCAGCACCGTAGCCATAGGCCGTCAGAAGCTCGCCGTAAACCTTGTAGGTTTCCCGTTTCTCGGTATCCTTCATCTGTTTGAGTTGGAGATCGTATTTTTTCACATTCCGTTCCAGAGCCGTCTGGACAATTTTTCTTAAATCTACCGACTTCTGACGGATTCGGGTAATGGTTTCTTTTTCCCGATAGTACTGGGAAAGAAGAAGAGAGAGGGAAGTGCACTCACGGACAGCCTCCCTGGGCCAGCTTACGGGAGGAAAAACACTGTATTCCACAGGCCGGTTGTTTTCATATAAAATAACCGGGGTAAAGGCCCCCTTCTTCAGATGGTCTATCAGATCCGCAAAAGCCCGGTAGAGATTTTCCTTATCCTCCTCAGTCAGGGCAGAAACAGAAAGGTCACAGCTTCCTCCGGCTTTTGCACAAAGCTGATGGGCCATAAAAGGGGAGAGCCCGGTATAGGAGGTATACAGAGACTTGTACACTTCCATATTCCGACCATAGACCAGAGAGAAGAATTCCTCTTTGTCGGTGGTCAGCGGATCGGCCTTATCCGTGGTCTGAGGGATGAAATACTCCCTTCCCGGAAGTACCTCTCTTAAAGAGCTGACGGCAGAAGAAATGTGCTTGATGCTGTCGATGATTTTTCCTTCTTTTGTACAGAAGATAATGTTGCTGTGCTTGCCCATCAGCTCCACGATAAGCCGTTTCCGGCACAGGTCACCCAGCTCATCCAGATGCTCGATAGTAAATTCCAGGATCCGCTCCAGTCCCGGCTGGCTGATGTCTACGATACGGCCGTTCTGCAGGTGCTTTCTTAAGAGCATACAGAAACCGGGAGCCGTAAGGGGACTGGGTTTGTTGCTGTCGGTAAGATAGGCCAGGGGAAGGGAAGGGCTGGCAG
Source organism: Lachnospiraceae bacterium (assembly GCA_017439665.1). Taxonomy (GTDB): domain Bacteria; phylum Bacillota; class Clostridia; order Lachnospirales; family Lachnospiraceae; genus SFDP01. Next base: position 2,713 of record JAFSIS010000068.1, on the reverse strand, counting down.
AGAGCACAAGCCGTTTCTGTCCACCGGTTGTTTTTATGGTGATAAGGAGCTCATCCGGCTCCGGTTGGGCAATCTTGTAGATCCGGCCGCCGGACAGCTCATTTTTCAGTTCTTTGGTTAAACAGGCAATGGTGATACCGTCAAATGCCATAGCAGAATACTCCTTTTTCTTAATTCGCAATAGAACCCGGAATTTCCGGGCTGGCAGCCTATAGACTCAGGGATGACTGTTACTGTGAACAGAGCAAACAGTAACATGATCAGGCCGGATATCAGTATACCACAGTCTCTACTTGACGGCAAATTCTCCTTGAATTATAATCAAAGAGTTAAGTTAAAAGAGATAAGTTATCAGTTACCATGGAAATCTACTGTTGAAGTGAGGTGCACCATGATTAAAAGCATGACCGGTTTCGGCCGATGTGAAGTCAGTGAAAATGATCGAAAGTTTACGGTGGAGATGAAAGCTGTAAATCACCGCTATCTGGATGCGAATATTAAGATGCCCAAAAAGCTGAATTTTTTTGAGGCAGCTATCCGCAGTCTGCTGAAGGACTACATCCAGCGCGGTAAGGTGGATACTTTTATCACCTACGAGGATTATACGGAAAACAATGTCAGTATTAAATATAACCGGGATATTGCAGCAGAGTATCTGCGCTACCTGCAGCAGATGGCGGAGGAGTTTTCTCTGGACGACGATATCCGGGTGTCTGCTCTGTCACGGTATCCCGAGGTATTTACCATGGAGGAGCAGAATATTGATGAGGAAGGGATCTGGAAGACCCTGGAAAAAGCCCTGAAGGGAGCTGCAGAAAGCTTCGTGGAAAGCCGTATCCGGGAAGGAGAACATCTGAAAAATGACCTCGTTGATAAGCTGGATACCATGCTGGAAAAGGTAGCCTTTATTGAGGAAAGATCCCCCAGGATCGTGGCAGAATACCGACAGAAGCTGGAGGACAAGGTCAGAGAGCTTCTTGCCGATACGAAGGTGGATGAGAACCGCCTCCTGACAGAGGTGACCATTTTTGCAGACAAGGCCTGTGTGGATGAGGAGATCGTCCGTTTAAAGAGCCATATCGAGACCACCAGAAGTACGCTGTTGGCAGGAGGTACCATGGGACGTAAGCTGGACTTCATTGCCCAGGAGATGAACCGGGAAGCCAATACCATCCTTTCCAAGGCCAATGACCTGGAGATTTCCAACTGCGCCATCGAACTGAAGACCGAGATCGAAAAGGTCCGTGAACAGATACAAAATGTTGAATAACAATTCAGGACAGCAGTTCTATGGTATTTGACCCCGTGCAAGCTTGCCTGCAAAGGGGAAAAATACTATAGAACTATTGGATGAATATCCACAAGCGAGGGAATCCGGAGGATTCTCGAGCTTGCTGTCCTGAATCCTTAGAAATACTATGAATAAAGGAGCCGCCATGAATCAACTGATCCACATCGGATTTGGAAATCTGGTGAATACAGAAAAAATCATTGCCGTGGTCAGTCCCGATTCGGCTCCGGTGAAACGAATGGTGCAAAAGGCCAGAGAGGAAGGAACTGCCATTGATGCTACCCAGGGACGAAAGACCAAGGCGGTACTGGTGATGGAAAACAGCCAGCTGGTATTGTCCGCACTTTTACCCGAGACCATCGGCAGCCGGATTCTGGCAGAAAGGACGGATGAGGATGAAAAATAATGGATTATTGATTGTCATTTCCGGATTTTCAGGAGCCGGTAAGGGAACACTGATGAAGAGGCTGGTAGAGGATTATTCCAACTATGCCCTGTCCGTTTCCATGACCACCCGCCAGCCCAGAGCCGGCGAGGAGAATGGAAGAGAGTATTTTTTTGCTACCAGAGAAGAGTTTGAAAAAAAGATCGGTGAGGAGGGCTTTATTGAATATGCCTCCTACTGTGAAAATTACTATGGCACTCCCAGAGATTATGTGGAATCACAGATGGCCGGGGGCAAGGATGTGATCCTGGAGATCGAGATTCAGGGTGCCATGCAGATTAAGAAAAAATATCCCCATGCCATCCTTCTTTTCGTTACGCCACCCGGTGCCGGGGCTTTGCAGGAACGGCTTATGGGAAGGGGAACAGAGACCGAAGAAGAGATAGTAAAGCGCCTGAAACGGGCAGCTGAGGAAGCCGTGGGAATCGAGGAGTATGACTACATCATCATCAACGATGATCTGGACGAATGTGTAAAAGAGCTTCATGCACTTTTGCAGGAGAGTCATCATGGTCACGTGGAAAAATACGATCCCCGACACCATAAAGAATTTATTGAAGAGATCAGAACACAGTTACAGGAACTGGTGAAAGGAGAAAAATAAATGTTACATCCATCTTATTCCGATTTAATTCAGGCAGCCAACAGTGATATGGAGCCGGGAGATACAGGTGCTGTATCCAGCCGTTATTCTATCGTTATGGCCATTGCCAAAAGAGCAAGACAGCTTATCGACGGAGATGATCCCATGGTTCATTCTACAGTGGATAAGCCGCTTTCCATTGCGGTAGAAGAACTGAACCAGGGAAAGATCAAGATTTTAAGTGAGGAAGAAGACTAGTGCAACGGTTTTAAATTAACTACACCATATCACATGTCTATTTTCCCGATAGCACAGGACAAAAAGCCTCAGCGTAGCCCGCTACGCCTATGTTTTTTGCCCTGCACTCTCAGAAAAATATCCTATGTGAATGGTG
>JAFSIS010000067.1 GCA_017439665.1 Lachnospiraceae bacterium | reverse complement strand
CATCCCGTAATCGTTCATATTGTCACCAAAGGCAATGACCTCGTCCTTTACGATCCCATATTTTTCCATCACCTCTGCCAGGGCGCTTCCTTTGTGAACTCCACGCTGGCAGACGTTCAGCCACATGGTTCCGGCAGCCATGACCTCAAACAGAGGATGGCTGTTCCATTTGCGGATAAATTCCTCCCCTGCCGCCTTCAGCGCATCCACAGGATGGTAGAGGCCGAAGCTCATCACTCCCGCATCCTCAGGAATATCCTCCGGCATACGTTCCACTTCCTTTACTTCCAGCTGAAAATCTCTTCGCAAAAGCTCACAGAAGGGCAGATCTCCCTTCCAGGCAAAGCTTCCTCCCATGGCCGAAACATAGGTTGCACAGCCCGGTATCTTTTCCATATCCCTTACAATCTCCCGGACAAAATGGGGTTCTACCGTATGGGAACACATGATCCTGTCCTGATAACGGATCACTGCACCATTATCGTTAATAAACAAAACATCATCCAGTACCGGCTCAAACAGCGGTCTGGCACTTTCATAGTTACGTCCCGAAACTACCGCAAACCGGATCCCCTTTTCCTTCAGTCGCAGAATTTCCCTATAGTACTCCGGATTCAGATTTCCCTTTCCTTCCTCTACCAACGTTCCATCCACATCAGAACAGACCAGTTTGATCTTTTTCAACACATCTTCTTCAATGATCGTCTTCATGTCTATCTTATCTCCAACTCAAGTCTCTTACAAATCTCTTCTGCCAAATAAGAAAACTCTCCCATCTGCTCCATCTGCTCTTCCATGATCCCGGCCTTTTTTTCTGCCTTCTCATTTTCTCCTGCCAGTAAATAGGCCTTATAATAGCTGGCTGCCTCAAAATAAGCGGCAACTGCGTAGCATTCCTCCTGGATTTTGGTAGGCTCATTTTCTGCTGCCTGACTTCTCTTTGCCAGTTCAACCAGTCTGCCGTAGTCCTCATCCTGAATGGCATAAAGAAGACTGGTACCCTCTATGTGATATGCTGACATATAGTCGTGAAGGCTGAGAAAGAAAAACCCACCGGAAATGAGAAGCAGAACACACATAGCTACGATAATCAGATTGAAAAAGAGATTTTTAATCCGCATACAGACCCAGCCCCCTTTCTATAGCAAGCTGACGCCTGCCGTCACTCATCACCGGAAAATCCTCTGCCTCTTCGGCCGTAATCTTTGCATAGGCACAGAGCAGATAACCCATGTCTTCCTTCAACTCCTCCAGATACCTTCCGTGTTCGCCTGTATAGCGGGAGGCATCCTCATATTCTCGGGGCTTCAGCTCATCATAAAAATATCCCAGATTATCACTAATGACCTCTATTCTTCTTTCATCCGTCCAATAATCATCCTCCTGCCCCAGATCCACCAATGCATCATAAATATAGATATAGTTACAGCTGGCATAATATACCTTGGAAAAATCCTCCAGCTCCTCGGCAAGATAGAGACTATGCTCCTCATAATAGGCCACAAAACCCTGATAATCTCTTTTTGCTTCATATTCCTCCAGTTTTTCTCTATGTAAGGATGTCTCTGCTGAAACCTGCCGGCTTTCCAGAAACCAGGCAACCTCGTCTGCATTTACCGCTAAAGCAATGAACAGGACATCCAGAAAAGCAAGCACAGCGATCAGCGTCAGCTTAACCGTAAATCCGGCAAAACGTCCACTCTTTGAAATTACTTCTTCCTTGGTTTTTTCATAATCCTTACGATACCGGAACATTTCTGCCCGATGCTGTTTGTAATGGGGATTAGGTGTCTGGCAATAAGGGCATCTTTCATCCTGGATGCCTATATTTCCTCCACATTGCTGACATTTCATAAATTACTCCTCTTTGGTCATTCCCTTTCTTCTCTCATCTGATGCTCCCGGATGATCCTTTCCTTCAACTGGTCTTCATCCTCCGAATAATCCAAAAGTCGATGAAGCCCGAAAAGGCTCAAACCGGCAAAAAGAAGGAGAAACAACAGAATAAGAAAAATAACAGCAGTCTTTTTTACAGTCTTTCCTGCTTCTTTTTTATAAATATCACCCGTTTCTTCTCCAAGTTCTTCCAGGTCTTCACGGATATCATGGAGATTCTCCATATATTTCCTATAGGCACCCGGCTCGTAAATATATCCACAATAAGGACAGCTGGAATGCTCTTCTTCAAAGCTTCCACCACAGTTAGGACAAATAACCATAAACAAACTCCATTACGCGCGTTATTTTATCTTTTACATCTTTATCCGACTGACTGAACGGCTCACTTCGTCCCATCGTCGTTATTCCTTATCATAGCCCCGGCCTACCGGATTGTCAACCTGTCTCCCCCTTTTCAGCGGACTCCTGGTGTAACGGTTTCTAAATAACTGCACCATTCACATAGGATTTTTTTCTGAGAGTGCAGGACAAAAAACGTAGGCGTAGCGGGCTACGCTGGGGCTTTTTGTCCTGCGCTATCGGGAAAATAGACATGTGATATGGTGTAGTGTTGCACTAGTTTTGATCCCTGTGCATATCACAGGTTTTACTTGCGATACTGCTTAAATAAATAAACGAATATTTCTGATTTTTACACTATCTCGTTGATCAGTTCCTTTCCCGCAAAAAAAGCATCAATATTCTCCAGAGTCACTTCTGCTATATTCTGCAGAGCCTCATTGGTCAAAAATGCCTGATGAGAGGTAACCAGCACATTGGGCATAGCGGTTAAGAGTGCCAGTGTATCGTCCTGAATCCCTTTAGCTGAATGATCCTCAAAAAACCACTCCGCTTCCTCTTCATATACATCCAGTCCCGCTCCACCAATACGCTTTTCCTTTAGAGCCGTAAACAGGGACTGGCTTTCACACAGGCCTCCTCTGGAGGTATTTAATAAAATAACATGTTCTTTCATTTGTTCGATGGCCTTTTTATTGATAATGTGCTTCGTCTGCTCCGTCAAAGGGCAGTGGAGGGAGATCACATCACTTTCAGAAAATAACCGGCTTAAAGGTACATATTCAAAATCAGCCTGAGGATCCGGATAGAGATCATAAGCCAGTACCCGCATCCCAAAGCCTCTGCAGATGGCAATAAATATCTTTCCAATCTTACCCGTTCCGATCACCCCTACCGTTTTTCCATGAAGATCCATACCCGTCAGGCCGTTTATATTAAAATTAAAATCTCTGGTCCGGTTATAGGCCTTATGAATCTTTCGATTCAAACACAGCAGCATTCCCATGGCAAACTCTGCCACCGCATAGGGAGAATAGGCGGGAACCCGGACGAATTTCACCTTTCCTGCACCTGCCGGATAATCCACATTGCTGAATCCCGCACAGCGCATGGCTACCAGCTTTACCTTCATTTGAACCAGATGCTCAATCACATACTGATCTAAATCATCATTTACAAAGGCACAGACCACATCTGCTCCCTTTGCCAGCTCCACCGTCTGTGGTGTCAGCTTGCTCTCATAATACAAAATTTCATAACGATCGTTATTTGCCAGGTCAAAAGGTTTTTTATCATAAGCCTTTGTGTCAAACATTGCTATTTTCTTCATTTTACCCCCATGCATACCACAAGTTTTACTTGCGATACTGCTTATATAAATAAGTGAAAAATCTCTGATTTTTCACACTACCCTCATGCATACCGCAAGTTTCATTTGCGATGCTGCTTATATAAATAAGTGAAAAGTCAGCTCTTTAATCACTTTATTCAATACCTCCTTAATTTAACCAAAATAAAAAAACCATATACATCTTTTTATGCGAAAAAGATATATACGGTTCTTTATTGATAAAATAAATGAAACGACCCGGAAGCTTATTCCAGCGATCATCTCTTCGGCACTTCCTCCTGCCTACAGCAGAGGACCGAAAACTCTTAAGACTCTGCCAAGCATTCTTTGCATGAAAGGGAAACGGTAGTAATCCGAAAGCTGGATCAACTGGCATTTTTCAAAGGTATCCATAAAATCTGCCTTAATACTCTCCAGTCCCTCCGTCTTATAGAACAGGCTTCCACATTCGTAATGAAGATAAAGGCTTCTGAAATCCAGATTAATCGTTCCCACCGTGGCCAGCTCATCATCAGATAAAAACATTTTGGAATGAACGAAACCGGGGGTATATTCGTAAATCTTTACTCCTGCACGGATCAGCTGAGGATAATAGGTCCTTCCAATATAGAATACCACCTTTTTATCAGGAATATGGGGCATAATGATTCGAACATCCACTCCACATCTGGCAGCATGCTCCAGCGCCTGCTGCAGCTCATAATCCAGGATCAGGTAGGGAGTCATGATATACACGTATTTTCTCGTTCCGGTAAGAATATCCATATAAATATTTTTTGCCACATCCTCCAGCTGATGAGGACCATCTCCATAAGGGATAACATATCCCCTTCCTGCTCCGCCTGTGGCCGGCTCCCTGGACTCCTTCTCTCCCGCAGGTAAATCGCTGATAACATCCTTTTCTTCAATTTTTACCGGTCCCGGTTCAAGATAACGGTTGTAATCCTCTTTTCCCGATACAGAACCAATGTTCCACATCTGCAGAAACATCAACGTATAATTATAGACCGCATCTCCCTTTAAGAGAAAACCGTTATCCTTCCAGTGTCCATATTTTTCATAGGCATTGATATATTCATCTGCCAGATTGATCCCACCGCTGAAAACGGTATGACCATCAATAATGATCATCTTTCTATGATCCCTGTTGTTCAGATGGGTAGAAAGAAAGGGTGTAAGTCTGGCATATTTACGACATCGAATCCCCTTCTTTTTTAATGACAGGTGATATTTTCTAGGAAGCAATGCCAGGCAGCCGAAATCATCATACATTACCCGTACGTCCAGTCCTGCCTTTGCCTTTTCTTCCAACATCTCCAGGATCGGATTCCAGAAAATGCCTTCTTCAATAATAAAATACTCCAGAAAGATGTAGTTCTCTGCCTTCTTCAGCTCTTCCAGCAGAGTGTCCGGTGTATCATCTCCCAGAGGAAAATAGGTAACAGAGGTATTTTTCCAGGCAGGATATCCTCCTGCCTTTTCAATATAACCTGCAATTTTGGCAAAACAGGTCTTTTCCTGATCAATCTCCGCCTTGACTTCCTCACTGGTATAGGTATATTTTTTTGTTTTTTCCAGGATCCGTTTCAGAATCCGTTTGGGTGCCATAGCGCCAAAGTTAAGTTTCACAAAAAGATATAATACTCCACCAAACAGAGGCATCAGCATTACCGGAATGATCCAGGCAATCTTATAAGCCGGATTGGATTTATCATTGATAATGTATATCATCACTGCACTGCTGATCAATCCCAGAATTTCCACGACATAGGGATAACCCTCCTCCATCCAGGAGAAGAGGTCCATAATAAAAAAAATCTGGATAAGCAGAAGTACAGCCGTCAACCAGACTCCGGAAAAACCGATTCTCTTTGCATAATGCAGGGTAGTATGCTTTTTTGCCTCTATTTTTTTATTGATTTCTAAAAATTGCATTACGTTTCCAACTCCATTATTTCCCGGTCGCAACTTTTTTATTCATACACCATAGTATAAAATTCTCCTTTCCCTTCTTCAAGAAGGTTTTGGTAAAATTAAGAGATTTTTAAGAAAAAAAGACCCTGTACCCAAATGGATACAAGGTCTTTCAATTCCTGTATTATGACTTATTCAGCAATATCTGCGTACATGAAGTGCCAATAACCGTATGCGGAATGCCACATACCGGTGATCTTTTCACTCTGTAACCAGAAGTCATTGTAATAAGCTACAGGGATACAAGCAGTATCTTCCATCAGAATATCTTCTGCTGTATGAAGAGCCTCAAAACGAGCTGCTGTATCAGTAGTAGTTCTGGAGGTCTCGATGGCTGCATCAAAATCAGGGTTGTTGTACTTACCATCGTTGTTTCCATTGGTGCTGTACAGTAACTCCAGCATGTTGGAAGGATCTGCATAGTCGCCTACCCAGCCATTACGTGCTGCATCATACTCACCATTACGACGCATAGGAGTGAAGGAAGCCCATTCTACAGAATCAACGGTAACGTTGATTCCCAGTTCTCCCCAAGCCTGCTGTAAGTACTCTGCAACAGGAATATGGTATCCGGAATCGTTGGTAGAGTAGGTAATTGCAGGGAAGCCTTCTCCGTTAGGATATCCTGCTTCTGCAAGAAGAGCCTTTGCCTCTTCCAGATTAGCTTCATAATTGGAGTTATCAATGTAGGGCTGTCCGCCATTTGCATTGTCAAAGAACTCACCATTTGCATCACTCCAGCCGGGACCCATGAAGTTGCTTGCTGCAGAGTAAGTACCCTGCATAATGGTACCTGCAACGTATTCACGGTCAATAGCAAGACTTAACGCCTTACGAACCAGAGGATTGTCAAAAGGTTCTCTCTCCGTATTTAAGCTGATGTAGTAGGTTCCAATGATGGGCTCTACATGGAATTCAGCATTGCCTTCCAGAGAAGGGATCTCTTCGGTAGGAACGTCTTTGATCATTAATACCTCACCGGTCTGGTAAGCACTGTAGGATGCATTTGCATCTTCGATCAGGTTGAACTTAATTCCATCCAGCTTGATCGCATCTGCATTCCAGTAGTAAGGGTTCTTGCTCATCAGAATATGAGAACCGGGAACCCATTCGGATACGTAGAAGGAACCGTTGGAAATATAAGTTTCAGGAGAAACTGCCCAGCTGTCACCATTTGCTTCGATGGTTGCCTGCTGAACAGGGCTTAAGGTAGCAAATGCTGCTAAAGAGTCAAAGTAAGGGCAGGGGTTAGCCAAAGTAACCACTAAGGTCAGATCATCTTCCGCTACTACCTGTAATGCATCCAGATTACCTGCAATTGCTTCCTCATAACCGGCAACCATGCCAAGTACAGTTTCTGCATAAGGAGCAGCAGTCAAAGGATCACATACACGCTTCCAGCTGTAAACGAAATCGTTTGCAGTCAGATCGCTTCCATCAGACCACTTTAATCCTTCTCTTAAGTTGAAGGTCCAGGTAAGTCCATCCTCGGATACAGACCAGGTTTCTGCCTGACCGGGAGCGATAGTGCCATCCTCAGCGATGGTTAAAAGACATTCAAAAGAATGTAACAGCATGTTACCGCCATCTACTGCAGAGTTTAATGCAGGATCGATGGTTTCCGGATCAGGACCAATCTGTACAGATAAGATCTTCTCACCGGTAGCAGCTTCAGTAGTAGTGCCTTCGGTACCCGCATTAGCAGCGGAATCAGTACCTTCGGTAGAGCTTGCAGCGGAACCGCATGCAGTCAGAGCTACCATGGAAACTGCCATGAAAAGTGCTAAAAGTCTCTTTTTCATAGTTTTTTCCTCCTCTTAGTATTATGAAAAGATTTATTATAAACATTGTCCGCAAAAATACGGAGTCAGTGTTTATCCTGTTTTTTCTGTCTCTGGTACATTGATGTTAATGGTCAATGTGTCAGTGCACTAGTGCAACGGTTTTAAATTAACTACACCATATCACATGTCTATTTTCCCGATAGCACAGGACAAAAAGCCTCAGCGTAGCCCGCTACGCCTATGTTTTTTGCCCTGCACTCTCAGAAAAATATCCTATGTGAATGGTG
>JAFSIS010000066.1 GCA_017439665.1 Lachnospiraceae bacterium | reverse complement strand
TTTTTTAGGTTCAAAAGCTATATGGATAAAAAATTAAGCAACTTGCAGGAATATAATTCCTAAAAGATGAGGTTTTTTCAGAAATCCTCGTTCGGAGTGAAATTCCTGCTTATAAAAAACTAAGTTTCACGGATTCAGGTTCTTGCTTATCATAATTGATAAATACGGGAAATGTCTTTGTTTTCTTATCATATTTGTAACCACCAATATTCAATGGCACTTCATTTCTTTCCCAATTTAACAACCGACAGGCATCTTCATATGTATACTTCTGATACAAAACCAAATCTGTATCTTGATATCGCATACTAAAATTCTCTTTATAACGAGTAATACCAAAGTCAATCAGCTCTTCCAAAATATTGTAGAAATATTTATTCTGCAGCATTTCTCCAAATGATTTTGACACTCCATAGTCTGAACCTTCTTTCTCCAAAAATACACACTGAGAATAAGTTTTCTTCGCAGCACTTGTCGGAAATTCATTGGTCATCATATTTACAATATTTTCAGCACAATTTTCATCCATGGAACAACCATAATCCTCTTGCAATGACTTTTGCAAAAGGCCCATCAGTCCATGCTGATAGTTAAGTAAACGCCTTAACAATTCCAGTTCATGTATTCGTTTTCCACTGGCCAGTTTCTTTGAAATAAATTCAATTATTGTTTCTTCATCTTTCGATAAACGGATCGTGTACTCTTTTTCATATTTTACAAGAAACTTATAATATGAACCCAAACTGTTATTATCAAAGATGCGAAGTACATCCATTTCACCATATTTATCAAAATCAGCAAGTGCTGGAATATGCCCCAGCTTATTTTTCAAATTAGCATAATTTTCACGGATCAACTTAATGTCGCTGAAGTTTGCATTATCGATTGCCTGGAAAATTCTCTTTCTTGAAATTTCATCAAAATGAATCGTACTTGCCCCAGGAATGACACGGCCACCTTCCATAACATAACGTCGAATATTATCTTTGTTATAGCTTCTATCTCCAGAAAGGGCAATGGGAATCATAAAGTTATTGCGATAGTTTCCTATAAAATCAATGATAACTACATATTCCTTGCCTTCTGCCTTTCGAAGTCCACGTCCCAACTGCTGGATAAAGACAATCGGAGACTTAGTTGGTCGAAGCATAATTACCTGATTGATCTCTGGTACGTCTACACCTTCCGAGAAAATATCTACAGAAATAATATAATCTAACGCTTCCTCCGACTCATCCCCAGCAAGTCGTTCAATTGCTTCTGCTCTTGCCACTTCTGAATCACTGCCACTGAGCACAAGGGTTCTCCATCCTTTTTCATTGAATTTATTGGATAATTCTTTTGCCTCATCAATTCGACTGCAAAAAATCAAGCCTTTTACTCTGTCTCCACTATATCCAAAAAATTCTGCCTGCTTCATTACATTTAATACACGCTCATTCGATGTTAAATATCTAAAGTCCTCAACTTGTTCCTCTGATGATTTTCCTGTATCTGCAATCACTTCCAAATCTGTAATTCCAAAATAATGAAAAGGACACAACAAATCTTCTTCCATAGCATTTTGCAGACGAATTTCATAAGCAATCTGATGATTAAATATCTCATAAATATTTCTACTCTCGAGATTATCATCACGCTTGTCCGGAGTAGCTGTCATCCCCAACCATATCTTCGGGGTAAAATAATCCATAATTTTCTTATAGCTATCAGCAGAACTATGGTGAGCTTCATCAATGATAATCAGCTCCCACGCATCTTTTTTATATCTATTCAATGTATCTTCTTTACTTAATGTCTGTACAGTAGCAAACACAAAATCGGCACCATAATCCTGATGCTTTCCTGTAACCATTCCCATAGAAACCTTTCCGCCAAACACTTTACGGTAGGATTTCATGGCCTGCTTTGCTATCTGATTTCGATGCACTAAAAAAAGTACGCGTTTAACCTCCAACTCTCTGGCTGCAAATGCCGATGCATATGTTTTCCCCGTTCCCGTAGCGGAAATCAGTAATGCTTTATCCTCACCTGCTTCATATATTTTCTTAAGGTTACTGATAAAACTAACCTGCATGGAGTTAGGCTGTAACCGATAGACCTCCAAAGAAGGAACTTCTGCCTGTTTTGCAATTTCTTTTTGCCTTTGGATAATCTTATTTTTTGTATAAACATCCGTATATGCTTCAATGAACTGCTCAAATGGTAAGGATTGCTGTGCATGCCACAACTGCCTAAATTCAGCCACAACGTGCTGTGTATATTCCCCTTGCTTAGCTGAAACAATCCTTGTATTCCATTCATGATTCGTTGTCAGTGCACTGAGGGTCATGTTTGAGCTTCCAACAATAATCTGATACAGTTCTTCTTTTTTAAATATGTATCCTTTGGTATGGAAGCCCTCCTTTCTATTCTCTGTCACAAACATTTTCAATTCAATATTTTTGAAATCAGCAAGTTTTTGTAGTGCTTTGGGATCACTGAAGGTCAAATAATCTGTTGTCAGGATTTTTCCCGGTATTCCGCGCTGTTCTAATTCTCTTAAGGTTTGAAGGAGAGGCGTAATGCCACCCATAGTAATAAAAGCAACGCTAATCGCAAATTCTTCACATGACAAAAGCTCATCTTCTATGGATGTGATTACCTTCCTCCCTTCTTTATAATTATTCGATACAAACTGTGGCTTATAAGCCAGGTTTGACGAAACATCCTGATTAATAAAGGCTGCTGTTAACCCTTGTTGCAGCTGAACAATTTTTTCCTGATCCATAACTATCCCCTATAAAATTAATCTTTAAACACTTTCAAACCAAATTCCAAACCTCATACCCCTGCCTTCTGGCAGAATCATATACCGGACGCATATTTTTTCCTAGTATTTCATAGAATTCTTCCTGGGAATTACCCTTCCGGTACAATTCCTGACTTGCCCAGATGGAATGAAGATTGTCTCTGTAACAGGATTCATATAGTTTTCTGATTCCTGCTTTTTCGTGAACCAGCGTATACATCGTATATTGGTTCTTTGCAAAAGGCATGAAAAACCTTTCCCACTGCGGCAACCGATTACTCTTTGAGGAGTTCAGCGAGGAATCCATGGGCATCAGGTTCCACAATTCATCATTCATCACAAAGGACCAGGGAATGAAATGATCCACGTCATAGGCTTCTTTTTTTATGGGTTCATTCTTAAAAACATCTATAATTGGGGTCACATCCAGAATACCTTCCCAGAGCTTACGCACATGGTTCAGCTTTCTCATTTTATCATCCAGTAGTGCCAGTTTATACACAAGGCCCGGAACCTCCGGATTGTTGTTCTGCAGCCAGCGTACCTTTTCATACTGGATCCAGCCCAGAATCGCAACCGTATTATCCTGTATCATCTGAATCCAGGATTCATGAAAGATGATTTTTCGCTCTAACCCTTTTTGATCCCCAAAGGTATAGGGAAGCGGATTTTCAATCTTATTGATTTTATTGTAATATGCCATCATCGCCCCGGCACTGCTGTTTAAATCAATACGCTCGGAATATCGGTTGGCAAATCCGGACAATGCTTTATAGGGCACATTCTGTGTCAGGGTCATCTTCTCCCCATGCAGCTCTTTGTCATATTCAGCAATTTTATTTTTAATCTCCACCTTTGAAGCATTGCCTGGCAGTCCACTCAATTCATGTAGCTTCAGCACTGCTTTTTCCAAACTGTCCCGGATTTCCCCATCGCCCCAAATACCGCTGAGATGTATATGGAATTCCACCACGGAATACCATGCGTTGGCTATCATTTCGTTTATTACTTCATCATATGTGGCTTCTTTTCTATCTTCTGAAATCAGCTGTACAATGGCCTCCAGCCAGTAAAACTTATAGCAGTAGGAAGGGTCTTTCATCATCCGTGAAAAGCCTTCGATATCCAATCGATTATAATACCCGGAATCAATATTCAACCGATAATCTACTTTCTGAGAATCGTATTTAACCATCTCTCGTCCCCTCTGCCGGCCCGTACATCTCCGGTGATCCATTGTTTTTCCACTTTCAATTCCGGAAAATCTGCCAGTAATTCTGCCATCGAATTTTCCGTCATGTCCGTAAAATATCTGCCCTTTCTTTTCCCTTCAAAGTCCCCGTACTTGAAGGAAAGATAAATCACTCCGCCCGGTTTTACCGCCAGGCTCATTTTGCGAATAATATCCGGTAGCCTCCTCTTTCTTACATGCAGCAGGGAGGCGCATGCCCATATTCCATCATAGGCTTCTATTTTTTCCAACTCATGAAATAGCATATATTTTACGGTGATTCCGGTATATTCACTTGCTGCCTTGCACAGCATTAAGGAACCATCTGTCGCCTCTACCTGGTAGCCATGCTCCAGGAAGTATTTCGTATCTCTCCCGGAGCCACAGCCAAAATCAAGGATCCTTGCTCCTTTCAGCAAGAACTCCAAAAACTGATCTTGAATCGGTGTAAAATCAACGGATACCGTTTCCTCAATAAAACTCTGCGCTTTTTCATTATAGTAATCCAATGTGCTTTTCATCAGACCGCATCCTCTCACCATTTCATTATCCCATGTTTTGTATCAGAAACTCCACGCAAAAATGTCCTTTATCCCTTAAACTCCATATCAAATGCCGGTGCCATTCCTTCAATCTCACCCCTGCCAAGTCCATATTTCCTGGCCAGTGGTCTCCAATTATCCTCAACAACGCTTTTAATTTCTTCCAAAAACGCCTGTGCCTGTTTTTCTGTCAAGCCACAAATAGCTGCCACAGATAATGCCAGTTCAAAATCAATGAGATTGCTGTATTCATCCACATTCAAGGACAATACATCCCCATCTGCATTCGGATTCACATCATATAAGGGAGATAATCTCCACCCTTCCTTTGTCAGTATAAATCCATGATTTCTCAGATGATCATCTGTATTAGAAACAGCCATGCTGAATACAATACGTTTCCATAATTCCTGTAAATCTTTTTTGGGAGTCGCACCATACTTTCTTATTAAGGATATAATGTCAATATAACTGGATCCATCTGCCGCACTTGCCCCATCATTTTTCCCCAGCAAAGTCATTGCTGATGCGAAATGGATTCTTTTGCCGACATCCCGGTCAAAACGCTTTGTCAAAAATGTACTTCCTTTTTTTGAAAAATGTTCCAACTTCGCTTCCGGTACATCAAGTTCGCACATAACAGCCAAATCATGGACAACCATTTCCCAGGCCCCCACATCTATATCATCATATTTAGATGGAAATTTTGCAATCCAAAGTGAACCATCAGAAGCTGACACCGATGCTTTCGGTCTTGCTCCTCCTAAAGAAGAACCTGGTGCCAATAATTGTTTCAGCCACTTCTCTTCCATACCATCTTCATTTTTTTCAAATGCAAGTGAGGCAGATTCCAGCTTGCGAAGAGTAGTCCATGGTGGTGTCGCCAATTCTTTATCATCAGATAAGAATGGCCCGCCTTCCGATATAGAAAATCGCAATCCACCCATTCGTGTTTCATCATAGACACCAAGTAAAAAATCTATATCCATAAGACGCCTGGGTTTTCTCTCTTCTTTTTTTGCCATAATTGCTTCACGGCGTTTCATCAGTAAACGGCCCCATCTATCCGGACAGGAATCCGCAAATACACCGAAGATAGACTTATCTATCGGAGCATACTGACGTCCTTTATACAGCATCAAATCCGGATCAAAAATAATACTTGTATCTATATTTTCAAGCCAGGCATCATCATATTCAAAAGAAACCACTTCCTTACCTTTACTGCCCTCTACATAAAGAGTTCCAATTTTCTCCGGAACAGAAGCGTCCCAATCTTTGTATACATAAATTATCCTTGCATCTGCCATTCCTTATTTACCTCTTTTTGCTCTGCCACGTGTCTGAATATGCAGATCCTGCAGCTTTCTTCCAAATTCGTCATCCCTGGCAACCAATTCAAAATCTTTATCCATTCCCCCCAGAGCATGCAATACAGCTGCATATATGCCAATAGACACTGTTGGTGTTCCTTTTTCTACCGCCCACAGGGTTGCCCGGCTGATACCTGCCCTTTCAGCAACCAACTCCGTTGCCAGATTTCTCCTTAACCTGGCCAGTTTAATCTGCCCACCCATCGTTTCTAATATTCTTTGTGTTTCCGGCATGGTGACCACTGTTCTTTTACTCATATCCGCTTCTCCTTATGTTTATTATAATAAATAAATTATTGATTTATGTCAATTTTATTATACGTAATATTATTGTGTTGTGAGAAAATCCTATCTCTCCTTTCTGATCAATGCACTAACCCCTCCTTCTTTCTTCATCGAAACATCTCTCCCACAACCTGCAGTTCACTTTTCCGGCTGTCAATCTTGTATTTGTCCAGCATCAGGTTGGTCACGATAACGGCTTTTTCTTCCAGTTCGGAAAAACACTCCTAAAAATATTTTCCTGGAATCATTTGATTGCCTTTTCCTCCATTATGCTATAGCATAGGGATCAGATAAGCATACACCAATGAGGAGGATTTATGTGAATGAAAAAAAGATTGATCTCTTTTCTGCTGTTACTATGCCTTTTGCTTTCCCTTACCGGCTGCTTGGGCAGTAACAATGCCGGGGATGCTTCCGTACAGCAGGAGGCTATGGATGTTTCTGCTGGGCAGGAGACTATGGATGTTCCCGAAGCTGCTCCAGCAGAAAACCTTGCAGATGTGGATGTAGCCGACAGCGCCTCCCTGGAGGAGTATCTGAAGGGACTGAAAACTCTGGAAACTCCCAACAAAGAATATGGAGAAAATGCAGCTTACATCGACATGGATGAGAATCTGGTGGTACGTGTTCTTTACCCCTTCGGCGAACTTGAAGCTCTGGATCAGGCCGTTGAAGACTGGGTATTTCAGACGGTTTCTGAATATCGGGAAGAGGCCGTTGGCAGCAGCCAGGCCGGTGATTCCTCCGAGTTGACTGTGGATTATGACAGCTATCTGACCGACGAAAAAATCGTGACAGTAAAATTCTCCGGTGTTTTCAATGGTCCGGTTCTGGCCCATCCCGTCGATATCATTGCTACCTTCAATGCGGATCAGTCCACCGGTAAACTTCTGTCCATAGAGGATATTCTCCTTCCCGGCGGAAGGGAAGCACTGGAGAAAATGGTCATTGCGGATGCCGGTGTCCCGACTCAGGATGTGGATGAGCATATTTTGGATCTTTGGGCTCCCACAGCTGAAGGCCTGGAAATCACTCTGGAGCGGGGAAGCTATCTGCCCATGTCCTCCGGCACCGTTGCACTAGTCTACCCTTATGAAAAATTAGAAGGAATCCTTTCCTTTACTGCTTCCGAACAGATGGCCACCGAGACCGGACAGGAGGAGACTGACACCGAATCTGCCCAGATTCAGGAGGATGATCAGGCGACTGAGGATGTCTCTTCGGAAGACAAGGAAGAACAAACCGATTCTTCTCAGGCAACCGAGGAAAACTCTCCGGATGACAATGTACAGACCTCGGAGGAATCCCAGGCTTCAGCTGAAGAACAGGCCGGCCCGGAAGAAAATAAACCTGAACAGCCGGCTCAGACTCCCAGCTCGGGCTCCGGCCCTATGATCGCCCTCACCTTTGACGACGGTCCCAGTGCCCATACCGACCGGTTACTGGATCTCTTTTCTACCTACGACGGCAAGGGAACCTTTTTCGTTGTCGGAAATTCTATCCAGGGAAGGGAGGCCACCCTGCAGCGTATGGCTGCCGCAGGCCACGAACTGGGCGGTCACAGCTGGAACCATCGTCAGCTGACCAAACTGGATGTTGCTGAGCTGAAGGATCAGATAATGAATACCCGGGCCAAAATCTACGAGGTAACAGGGGTAGACACTACCATTCTTCGTCCACCCTACGGCTCCTATAACGACCAGGTAAAGGCAACAGCCGCTGAGCTGGGAATCGTACTGGTCAACTGGTCCGTAGATACACTGGACTGGAAAAATAAGAATGCTGATGCGGTTTACAAGGCAATCATGTCACAGACCAGGGATGGTTCCATCATCCTCTGCCACGATCTGCATAAAACCACGGTGGATGCCATGGAGCGGGTTATTCCGGAGCTGATCGCCCAGGGCTATCAGCTGGTAACCGTTTCCGAGCTCCTTTCCCATAGCGAAAAGGAAATCACCGCCGGACAGGTATACAACAATCGCTAATCCGGATATTGATAAAACGATAATAGTTCGGTCAAACACTGATGAAACGGTGAGAGTTTAGCCTTTGGCTAAACTCTCACGAAAAACCTGCCTGCTCCTACATTTCTTCCTTTTGACAAAAAATGGAATTTAGTGTAAAATGAGTATAGAACTATAGGCTTTTTTAACCAATACTGTTACCAACGTATACGCAAAAGATGAAGAAAGGAGGTTGACCATGAGCATATCTATTCATTCCAATTCCTATGAGCCTCTTTCCAGCGGTTATCGCATTAACCGTGCAGCAGATGATGCAGCCGGCTTATCCATCAGCGAGAAACTGAAGAAGAACGCCACCGGCCTTGAGGTAGGTTCCTCCAATGCCAGGGATGGACAGAGTCTGATCAATGTGGCTGACGGTGCTCTCGGTGGAATTCAGGATTCTCTCCAGAGGATCTACGAGCTGGGACTTCGGGCATCCAACGGCTTATACGGCGATTCTGAGAAACAGGCCATTCAGATGGAAATTAATGGTCTGAAGGAAGAGATCCAGAACGTTGCCAAAAGTACCAATTTTAACACCGTTAAGCTTCTGGACGGCAGTATGGCAGATCTGCAGCTGGCTACCAATCCGGAAGGGGGCGGCCTGAAGATCGGTCTTGCTAATTCCACCTTGGAGAGTCTGGGCATTGCGGATTTTGATGTGACCGGAGACTTTGATCTGGGAGCCATATCTGATGCTATGGACAGGATCAGTACAGCAAGGAGTAAATTGGGAGCACAGTATAATCGTCTGGACAACACCATTGCCTACAACGATTATGCCAACTACAATGTGACTGCTGCCAACAGCCGTATCCGGGATACTGATTATGCCAAGGAAAGTGTGAACAAGAATCGGGATCAGGTTCTTCAGGAGTATAAGCTTTATATGATGAAGGCCAAGATGAATGATAATGCAGGCTTTTTAAGACTGTTCTAAAAAAGTCTCTGCATCGTACCACTTTTTAGTGAAAAGTATCCACTTAAACCTTAAAAGCAAAAAATTAAAGGAGCTGTTACCCCTTTTTCGTAACAGCTCCTTTTTTTCTGTAATACTATTGATCCTGCCAACACCGCGCACCTGGTGCACTGCCACGCTGCTAATTAACCTAACAGCACTATTACATCAAAAGTCTACGTGTCAGCACACTATGTCCCTGGCAGGTCTTCAGCATACACAATTGACCAATTTATGGAGGCACCTATGTCCATACATCTGTTTACCATCACCCACAAACCCTTTACCCCGCCCGGGGATAGTCTCTATGTCCCCCTTCATGTAGGACGGGCAAATTCCCAGGATTTGGGCTATCTGGGGGACCACACAGGAGATTCCATTTCCGCCTTAAATTCCAACTTCTGTGAGCTTACGGGCATATACTGGCTCTGGAAAAACTATCAGAAAGAAGATTATGTCGGCATCTGTCACTACCGCCGGTATCTGATCAATGAAAAAGGCAGTATCTTTACCCAAAACGAACTGGAAGACCTGCTCTCCCGGTACGATATCCTGACCACCAGGCTTCTGACCCTTCCCGTGCCTTATCGGGAGGGCTTCTCTGCCAACCATCATGAAAAGGATCTTCTGGCTCTGGAACGGATCCTGAAGGAAAAATATCCCGAATATCATCCTGTTTTTCATGAGCTGGTAAATAGTCCCCACACCTATTTCGGAAATATTTTCGTCACTTCCCGGGAAAACTTTGATGCCTATTGTGAGTGGCTGTTTACCCTTCTTTTTGCTCTGCTAAAGGAAACCGACTTTACCGGCTATAACAACTACCAGAAACGGCTTTTCGGCTTCCTGTCCGAGTTTTTGCAGACCGTATGGATCCGTAACCATCAGCTTTCTGTCTGTGAATGCATGGTGGGTATGGTAGGAGAAAAATACGAAACCCGTATGCTCAGGGAAGAGTTGGCTTCCCTTCTGGAAAAACGGGATTACCAGGGAGCCAAAGGCTGCTTCCTTAAGCATTATGAAAAACGGCCTGACGTCTTAATGGAGGCTTCCGATGTAAACGGCGAGCTTCGCCTTTGTATGCAGATCATTTCCACCTGCGAATTTGAGGATGAGGCCTATGGACGGTGTATTCTGGACGATATCCGGGATTATCCTGCCCTGGTGGAGCATTTTGGCCGATTGAATACGGCTGTTTCCCACCAGGCAAGGGGATACGCCGATGCCCAGGATAAGGCCTTTCTCAGGCAGAACGCCCTGGTCACACCTATGGCAAAAGAAATCGCCTTAAGGCTGTTTGGAGAGCCGCTTTAGCTCAATGATGGCATCGATATTCGTCGGATGACCCTCTAAGGCTTTTTGGAAACAGAGCTTTGCTTCCTCTGTCTTCTTTTGCCACATAGCCCAGTAGCCCTTTATCTCCCACTCCTCCGAACAGACCTTGTCCGGGCAGTGCCAGCACCAGGAGGAATTCTCCAATCGCTTCAGATACTTTCCAGCCTGCTCATAGTCTCCACTGAAAAAATAAGCAATGAACAGATGATAATTTTGATATTTTCCCATATTATGGCCTATGGAATGCAGCTCTTCCGGGGGCTTCTCCATTCCCTCACATTCCGCATAAGGCAAAAGATGGCTGTCCAGATACTTCCTGGCATACTCTCCGGCTTCTTCCAGCCGGTTCAACTGCCACAGGCACCGCAGAAGGCAATCCAGGATCCCCTGATAATCATCCTCATCCCTGTCTTCCTCCTGCTCCCATTCTTTCAGTGCCCGTTCATATTGGGACACTGCCGTTTCCTCATCCAATACGGTTGCATAGCACAGGCCGATCTCCTTATAGGCCATTCGCTTCCCTGCATGGGATTCCTCCAGCCTCTCTTCTGCCGGATCATTCAACAGTCTAAGTGCCTGTTCAGCCTTTTTCGCTATTTCCTCATCGGAATCCATATATCTGTAGATTTCCAGTACGGAATCGATTCTCTCTCCTTCCTTCTTCCAGGAATCGCAGACATGGACATCCAGCTCACTACCTCCGAAAAGCCGGCTAATCACTTCCAGTGCCTTCTCCTTCTCTCCCAGATAAAGGTAAAAATCTTTGAGCCTTTCCCTGTACTCGTGACGGTTTTCCTCCTCCTTCATTCTGGGGATCAGCTGTTCAAAATAAGCTATTCCTTCCCGGTATTTTTTTCTCCGCCTGAACCACCGATAAAGCTGGTCATAGGCATACTCATAATCTTCATCCTGGCTTAATCCGGCTTCTGCTGCTTTCTCATAGCTGTAAAAAGCCTCCTCCCGGCTCAGCATCTTCAGGATTGTTCCTCTTTTTCCCCAGTTTCTTGCCTGCTTATCCTTTTGCAAGGCCTGATCAATGGCTTCCAGCGCTTTTTCGTATTCTCCATTTCTGGAATAGAGGTCGGAAAGCTGCCAAAACGTTGTGGAATCATCACCAAACCGTTCACGATGAATCTCCAGATACTTTAAGGCTTCATCATAGTATACCTTTTGCCCCGTACGGTTAAATTTAGTCCGGTAGAGCCAGCCCACTCTCCAGGCAAATTCGTCCAGATCCGGTGCTTTTTCCATTCCCCGCATATAGGCTTCTCTGGCCTTATCCCATTCTTTCATATCCTCATAACACTGACCCAGATAGTAATCCAGCCATTCAAATTCCATGCCTCTTTCTTCACAGGTTTTCAGATAGGGAAAAGCCTTTTTATTTTCATCCAGATATTCACAATAAAAACGTCCCAGGAAATAAAGGCTTCTTAAACTGTCCTCCAGTTCAACCGCCTTTATGGCACAGTTCTCAAGCACCTCCATCACACGAAATTCCCTGGGGCCCTCATCCTGCAGATAGGCCCTCTGCATATAGGCATCACCCAGCCACTCCTCAGGAATCTCTTCCTTGGGAATATCTTTCCCAGACTCCTTCTTCTCCTCCAGCTCCCTGATAAGCTCTTCTGCAAAGGAATCAATCTCCCTATATTCCTCGATTTCCTTTGCATTCCTTCTTTGCAGCTCCAGCCTTCTTACCTTAAGATAGAGGCTGTCTACTTCTGCTTCCCGGGCCTGGTTTAAGATATTTTCCACCTCACTGAACTGACCATAGGCTCTGAACACTCTGGCTGCACGATCATAGATTTCCGGCCGTCCCGGATAGATTTCCTTAGCCTCATAAAAATAATCCACAACCTCCTGGGCTCTCCCCAGTTTTTCACAAGCCTCCTGGGCATAAAAGGGCCCCCAGTAAAAGCCGGCATCCAGCTCTGTCAGCCGTACACATAGCTGAAGCATATCCTCATATTCTTCCAGGTCACGTAAAAACAGCATTTTAGACATGATAAAATCAATATCCTCCGGCTGTTTTTCCAAAGCCGTATCAAACGCGGTAAGGGCACTTTTTTTCAGTGCTTCTGCTTCTGATGAAGCCTCTTCTTTATCTATAAGCCCCGTATACAGTCTTACCAGACAGCGCCCCTCTATTTCATAGCTTTGCGCCTCCCGGACGATATCCTTCTTTTCCTCCAGGGGCTGCAGTTTCTGCCATATCCGTGTTTCCTCCAGGGCTTCCCGGATATGATCACTGACCAGATATAGAACGGCTTTGGTTCGGTGGCAGGGGGCAGAATCCTCCGTTAAAACCGGATGCTTCTCAAACCACTCATAGCCCTCCTCACCCCGCCTGGTCTGGATATAGGCCCAGGCAAGCTTCATCCCTTCCTCCACCGTCAACTCTTTCTCTTTTTCGGTAAAAAGCCGGATCAAACGGGTATTGCAGTCGGTGAGAAGCTCCTCTACCACAGAATTATCATAGATATCGCTTGCCTTAAGGACATGCTCCCTTGCCTTAAGCACTTCATCTTGCCGCAGATAGATCCGTGTAAGCTCCATATGGGCATCAAAAACCACGTTCATATGCTGGCTGCCTTCCAGTAAAAACAAAAAGGTTTCTTCCGCCTTTTTTTCTTCCTCCTTGCTTTCACAGTCTGCCAGAATGATGGCACCGTCCAGCTTCAGCTGCATATCCTCTGTATATTTTTCCCAAAGTGCATATACAGCCTCTACTGCCTCCGCCTTTTTTCCCACAGCAAAATCAAATCTTGCTTTTTGCATGGTAAACCAGGGATGGCTGATTCCATAGCTTTCCATTCCTCTGATCTTTTCTTCTACAGCCTTCTCCCACTGGGCCTGATCTTCATCTTCCGCCTTGCCCCGCATCATCCTGATCAGTTCGCTGAAATCCTGTAAAAACCCATCATAATCGGCTCTGTTTTCCCCTTTCAGATAGGCATAGGGAAACTCTCCTGCTGCCTCCTCTGTGGTACTTTTCTGCAGCATAAAGTCCACAAAACCGGGGGCAAAATGTTCCATAAATTCCTCTTCATTTTCCCTGAGACGAAAATGCTCTGCCAGAATTTTCCATATGGAGGAGGGCAGCCGGTAGTGGTCTGCCAGATAGGAAAAAAGCTGCCACTTTGCCTTCTCTCCCAGATCCAGATCCTCCAGGACAGGATCCTGCAAAAGCTCCTTCCACTGCTCCTCATCCAGACGGTCGGCAATGGACTGATAGAGGAGGTTTGTGCGGCGGATAAAGCAGCTCACCTCATCCTCCTGAACAATCTCGGTTTCCTCCTGCTTCGCCAGTCTTAAGGCTTCTTCATAGGCTTCTCTGAGCCGCTTAAACCCCTCCGGATTGTCCTCCGGATTAACGCCTGTCAGCTTCCCCCGGTAAGCGGCTTTGATCGCTGCCTCATCCTTCGTTTCTTCAATACCCAGCACCTGAAATACTCGTTCTTTTTCCATCGGTCACCTCGTTTTTTCTATTCATTATGTCGTAAGTGTATTCATCTACCGGTTCAGGATCTCCATAAATTCCTCCCCGGTAATGGTTTCTTTTTCATAGAGGAACTGGGCCAGCTCATCCAGCTTTGCCCGGTTCTCCAGTAAGATCTGGCCGGCCTTTTCGTGCTGGCGTTTTACCAGCTCAACTACCTCGGCATCGATCCTGGTCTGGGTTTCCACAGAACAGGAAAGAGAGGTATCTCCGCCCAGATACTGGTTGGTCACCGTTTCCATGGCCACCATATCAAAGTCCTTACTCATTCCGTAGCGGGTGATCATGGCACGGGCCAGCCTAGTAGCCTGCTCAATATCATTGGAGGCTCCTGTGGTAACAGAACCAAAGGCGATCTCCTCTGCTGCACGTCCACCGGTATAGGTGGCGATCTTGTTCTCGATTTCCTCCTTGCTCATCAGGTAGTGATTGCCTTCGTCCACCTGCATGGTATAGCCCAGGGCACCAGAGGTTCTGGGTACGATGGTGATCTTCTGGACGGGCGCAGAATTGCTCTGTTTTGCTGCTACCAGGGCATGTCCGATCTCATGGTAGGCCACGATCCGTTTTTCTTTATCCGTAAGAATGGCATTTTTCTTCTGATAACCGGCAATGACCACCTCAATACTCTCCTCCAGGTCTGCCTGTCCTGCATAGCTACGTCCATCCCTTACGGCTCCTAGGGCAGCTTCATTGATGATGTTGGCCAGCTCTGCACCGGAGGCTCCGGAAGCCATACGGGCGATTTTCCCAAAATCCACATCCTCTGCCAGTTTAATCTTCTTGGCATGAACCTTGAGGATTTCCTCACGTCCTTTAAGATCCGGAAGCTCCACGGGAACCCGGCGGTCAAAACGGCCCGGTCTTAACAGGGCCGGATCCAGAGATTCGGGACGGTTGGTGGCCGCCAGAATAATCACACCGTTATTTCCTTCAAAGCCATCCATCTCCGTCAAGAGCTGGTTCAGGG
>JAFSIS010000011.1 GCA_017439665.1 Lachnospiraceae bacterium | reverse complement strand
GGGGTCCATCAGAAAGCCCAGGATGACCCAACCGGTAGGATTCAGTACTTCCTCGGCGGTAAGATTGCCGGAGTCAACCTTATCCACAGCCTCCATCATATCCGTGAACTGAGGAAACTTTTCGGCACCACCGTAATATTCGTAAATGATTCTTGCGCAGGAAGGAGTAATGCGGCTCTCGCCCTTGTATTTTCCTTCGAGTTCCAGACGCTCATGTTCGCTGGAATGGTGATCGAACCAGAGTCCGCAGCCTTCCACAAAAGGGACGTTGGCAAGGCAGTCGTCCTCGGTAACTTCAACCAATCCATCCTGCAGATCCTTAGGATGAGCAAACTTCCAGCAATCAATAATACCGGCTTCCTTCAGCAAAGCACCACAGGCCAGGCCATCAAAATCAGAACGTGTAATCAGTCTCATCGTATCTCTCACTTTCTCCCTTCGGGTAATGGTTTATTGTTTTTATTGTAATCAAATTTGACAGAATTTTCAACAAAAACAGCTATTATTTTATAACTATTCAGGACAGCAGAAATAATTAAAACAGCCCGAGTAAGCTTGCTTACAGAGGGCTGTTTGTAAATATTTCTATTGGATGGATCTCTAAAGCGAGGAAATCCGAAGGATTTTGGTGTTTTGGTGATTTTCGAGCCTGTCCTGAATAGTTATAATAAATTTTTGGGGATATTTTCCGATATATAGGGTAAGAGAAGGCTCAGTCAGGGCAGGAGCCCTGACGAGATCCTGCTTTTGAAGTCACTGATCAATACCGTTTCCTGTCAAGAGACGGCAGACATGCTGCAAACGGATTTGCAGCCGGAATGAGGAGGGAACCATGGGAGCAATTTCACAGGTAGAAATGAGTGCAGTAAACAGCACCTACGACACTGCACAGACACAGAAAACAGAGACGAAAAAGGCACAGACTGCGGCCAAAACAGGCTGGGCAGACAGTTCGGTAAAAACCAATACCGACTATGGAAAGACTATCGGAGAGCCGGAACTCAGTGATAAGGCCAGGGAGTATTATGAGAAGCTGAAGAGTAAATTTGGCAACCTGGACTTTATCCTGGTGAGTAAGGACATGAAGGATGTGGCCAAGGCCCAGGCGGCCAGATATGCCAACCCCAATAAGATGGTGGTTTTGATCGATGAGGAAAAGATTGAGCGTATGGCAACCGATGAAGCCTATCGGGAAAAATATGAGGCCATTATCGCAAATGGCTCCAATCAGTTAAGCCAGATCGCTTCCCAGCTGGGCGCGGCATCCAGCGGGGTAAAGGCCTTTGGTATGCAGGTCGAGGATAACCGGGCCTCCTTCTTTGCAGCAGTAGATAAATCCTTTGCCCAGCAGAGAGAACGCATTGCTGAGAGACGGGAAGAGAAGAAAGCTGAGAAAAAGGCGGCAGAAAAGAAGGCTGAGAAGAAAGAAAAACAGGAGGCCATAGAAGAGAAACGGGAGGCCGCAAGGGAGGAAAAAGCCGAGAAGGCAGAAAACGCCCAGGCAGAGGAATGGAAGGACACCATCGGCATAACCGCCGATTCTGCGGATGGGTTGGTAAAGCAGATTCAGAATCTTTATTATGAATGGATGACCAATAATGTGCAGACCGATGCGGAAAAAATGGTAGGTCAGAATCTGGATCTGCAGGTATAGAAGTAAAATAGAAGGAAGATTCGGCCAGAGTTGATCGCAATGGCCGATATGAACAGCTACAGTAATCTTCAGAAGGAAAAAGACAAGGAAAGCCCGATTTTGGGCTTTCTTTTTTGAGATAAAAGGAGTAAACTATATGCGGATTGAAAATAGTTTTTTAGGAAAATTTGTAAGGATATCATCTCGTGATCTTAGGCATGTATATTCTTGTAAAGAGACAGTAAACAGAAAAAAATGAAAAAAAATGAAAAAACAGCTTGACGAATGGATATAATGGAATCTATACTAATCCGGTAGGAATTAAGTAGATTATCTGCTGAAGATAGATTGTCGTCGGTTTTTTGACGAAGTAGGATGCTGCAATAGCAGCAGATATGGAGGATAAAATGAACAAATTGATTTATTTGGATAATGCGGCTACAACGAAGCCGGCACCGGAGGTAGTACAGGAGATGATGCCCTATCTGGGTGAGAATTTCGGTAACCCTTCCGCATTTTACAGCTTTGCCGGAAAGGCAGCCCAGGCGGTGGATGTGGCAAGAAAAAGTATTGCAGATACCATCGGGGCAAAGACAGAGGAGATTTATTTTACTGCAGGAGGTTCCGAGTCCGATAACTGGGCATTGGTAGCCACCGCAGAGGCCATGGAGAATAAGGGTAAGCACATCATTACTTCTACCATCGAGCATCATGCCATTTTACACACCTGTGATTATTTGAAAAAACGGGGATTTGAGATTACTTACGTGGGCGTAGATGAGGATGGCGTAGTGAAGCTGGATGAGCTGAAGGCAGCTATCCGCCCTGATACCATTTTGATTTCCATTATGGCAGCAAATAACGAGATCGGAACCATTCAGCCTTTAAAGGAGATTGGAGCCATCGCCAAAGAAAACAAGATTCTGTTCCACACCGATGCAGTACAGGCTTTTGGTCATATTCCTTTATCGGTGGATGAAATGAATATTGATCTGCTCAGTGCCAGCGGACACAAGATCCATGGCCCCAAGGGAGTAGGTATCCTGTACATCCGACGGGGTGTGAAGATCGGTGCCTTTATGCACGGTGGAGCCCAGGAGAGAAGAAGAAGGGCAGGAACCCACAATGTTCCCGGTATTGTGGGAATGGGCAAAGCTGCCGGGCTGGCTGTACGGGATATGGCCCAGGTAAGTGAGAAGGTATCCTCTCTGCGAGATTATCTGATCGAGAAGGTGATGGCAGAAATTCCTTATACCAAATTAAATGGGCATAAGACCAACCGCCTTCCCAACAATGCCAACTTCTCCTTTTCCTTTATTGAAGGAGAGTCCCTGCTGATCATGCTGGATCAGGCAGGTATCTGCGGAAGCAGCGGCTCTGCATGTACCTCCGGTTCCCTGGATCCCTCTCATGTGTTGATGGCTATTGGCCTGCCCCATGAGATTGCACACGGTTCCCTAAGACTGAGCCTGTCTGAGGAAAACACCAGGGAAGAGCTGGATTATGTAGTGGAGACTCTGAAGGGCATTGTGAAACGGTTAAGGGATATGTCTCCTCTCTATGAGGATTTTGTAAAAAAGCAGAAATAGGATTGGAGTAACTGTTCAGAGTCATGGAAATGGGACTCTGAATAGCTGTAAATAAAAAAGTATGTATGTGGGCGGAGCCATGAAAGCCGGCTTCGTAATGGAGGAAAAGAAAAATGTATACAGAAAAAGTAATGGATCATTTTAATAATCCCAGAAACATGGGAGAGATAGAAAACGCCAATGGTGTAGGAACCGTAGGAAATGCAAAATGCGGTGATATTATGAGAATCTACCTGGATATCGATGACAACGGAATCATCCAGGATGTGAAGTTTAAGACTTTTGGCTGTGGTGCGGCTGTGGCTACCAGCAGTATGGCAACAGAGCTGGTAAAAGGAAAAAGCGTACAGGAAGCCCTGCAGGTAACCAATAAGGCCGTATGTGAGGCTCTGGATGGACTTCCTCCGGTAAAGGTACACTGTTCCCTTCTGGCAGAGGAGGCCATTCATGCAGCACTCTGGGACTATGCACAGAAGAATAATATCACCATCGAAGGTCTGAAGCCTCCGGTAGCAGATATTGATGAGCTCCACGACCACGGTGAGGAAGAGGAGTATTAAAAATTAATACAGGGGTTGCCCCCAGATTCTTGAAAGAGCTTACTGTTATCCCTTGTTTGCAAATGCGTACAAGTGGATAAGCAGTAAGCTTTTTTTAAAATCCGGGGGGATAGCCCCTTTTTACATAAATAAAATGGTTGGCAGATGAGTAACCTTTTTTTGAACCATTATAAATTGATATACAGCTACTATACTTGGATTATCGTGCATATCATGCATGAATGTACCTTGTGTTTCTGCACAGCTGAAAGCTTACCAGGCATTTGAGGAATAGGCAAGCAGGAGTGTGGTTTTTTTGGGGTGGGGCAAAGAGGAAAATAATTTCTTCTGATGCCCTGTATGTTGAGAAAAAAATAATATAGGCACCTCTTTTCTTTCTTGATTGGGCATATACAAAAAAACAGCAGTATAATGCCCTGCCCAGAAGATTATTGGGGGTATTGCTTGTAAAAAAATCGCCATATGCCCAGCAAGCTGATTATAAGGGCAAAAAATAGGGTTTTTCTTAGTATCTACTGAAAAAAAGACTTGCAAAAATCAGAAAATATGTTATAGTTGATATAGATAAAACAATTCCAAACCTTATCACATATGCAGCCTGTCTTTTATTTCTTGTCACAAATTTGCCCTGTCTTTTTTGCTGAATTTCGTGTATAATAAAAAGAAAAGAGAAGAATGGCTGTATCCCCGGGACAGTGTTTTTTATGGAAGGAAAATACTGTACCTGTTACCTTTATCAGGGATGCAGGAAAGAAAGTAACCGTATGAGCAGAAGGAAGCGATGTGGTGACATCGCTGACTGATGACAACACCGCAGATGTTGTCATAGACAGTACTGTTATATTGATTATCAATGTGTCAGTACACTAGGTATAAGGATAAGCTCTTTCGCTTTATCTTCAACCACAACAAGGAGTGGCTGTTAAG
>JAFSIS010000065.1 GCA_017439665.1 Lachnospiraceae bacterium | reverse complement strand
CTGGATGAAGAAAGCACAAAGGCAATCCTGGGGATAGCAGGAGTGCAGATAAAGTTAAAGAAGCTATTTGTAAAAAAGGCAGAAGGAGGGAAGAAGATGTATCAATTGTGTAAGGCATTTGCGGATCATATGGAAACAGGGAGGAAAGAAGGAAGAAAAGAAGGAAGAATGCAGGGGAAGATAGAGGCATTAAAGAACCTTGTAGAAAGCCTGAACATATCCATAGAGGAAGCAATGAGACTTTTAAAAATTCCCTTGGAGGATCAGGAAAAGTATAAATCCCTAATGTAAAGAAGAAAGAAAAAATGAATCCTGATATAAGGTATGGAATTGTCAATACAGGTGACAAGTACCTTATATCAGGATTTTTTGTGGAAAAGAAAGGAACATATGATGAAAAAATATGATTATTTGATTGTAGGAGCGGGCTTATTCGGATCGGTATTTGCCCATGAGGCTGTAAAAGCAGGAAAAAAGGTTCTTGTTATCGATAAAAGAAATCATATCGGTGGAAATATTTTTACCGAAGAAGTGCATGGAATACAGGTACATAGATATGGGGCGCATATCTTCCACACATCGGACAAGGTGGTATGGGAGTACATACAGCAGTTTGCAGAGTTTAACCGCTATACGAATGCACCCATAGCACGTTACAAAGAGGAGCTTTATAATTTGCCCTTCAACATGAATACATTCAGTAAAATGTGGGGAGTTATCACTCCAAAAGAGGCAAAGAAAAAGATTGCAGAACAGATCAGGGAAGCAGGGATAGCTGAGCCTAAAAATCTGGAGGAGCAGGCAATACGGCTTGTAGGAAAAGATATTTATGAGAAACTTGTTAAAGGATATACCGAGAAGCAGTGGGGAAAGAAAGCAACAGAGCTTCCGGCATTTATCATACAAAGGCTTCCTGTCCGGATGACCTATGACAATAACTATTTTAATGATTCTTTCCAGGGTATTCCTATAGGCGGTTATACAAAGATGATTGGAAAAATGTTGGAAGGAATAGAGGTAAGGCTTGAAACGGATTATTTTGAGGATAAAGAAGCCTTTGACAGCCTTGCCCATAAGCTGGTATTCACCGGCATGATCGATCAGTTTTTTGATTACCGCTATGGAGAATTGGAATACAGAAGCCTCCATTTTGAGACGGAGGAAATGGATTGTGAAAATTACCAGGGAAACGCTGTGGTGAATTACACGGAGTATGAGATACCTTATACAAGAATCATAGAGCATAAGCATTTTGAGTTTGGCTGTCAGAATGGCTCCTCTAATCCAAAGACGGTGATAACCAGAGAATATCCGGCAAAATGGGTTAAAGGTGAAGAACCTTATTATCCCATGAATGATGAAAAAAATAATCAATTATTTTTACAGTACCAGGCTTTGGCTAAGAAGCGACCGGAGGTGATCTTTGGAGGAAGATTGGGAATGTATAGATATTTTGATATGCATCAGGTAATTGCAGAGGCTCTCAAGGCAGCTTCTTTCGAGCTAAACTAAAAAATAAAGTAAAACCGGTACCTTGACAATTTCATACCTTATATCAGAATAATCCTTGTAAAATCAAGCTTCCCGAGACTTTTAGAGCTGTTTTTTCGGAAGATTTCGTCAAAATGACGAATTTACAGTAATGACTTGACTGCATAGCGGAATGGAAGTAGACTAACGGTATAGTAATACAAATATAACTGTTCGGCAGATAGTATGCGGAATAGCTATGGATTTGTTACTATACAACAATAGATACACTGTCTGGATGATTTATGCCAAACAGTGCATCACACATATAAGGGATTCTTCTGGCATTTCTTTGGAGACAATTCTGATTTCTCATCTTTGCTTGACTTTCCCTTTTATGAACAGAATAAGGGAAGGAAGGTGAAGATTATCGGAAAGAAGGATAACTACCAGAGCGACTTCTACGAGGATGAGGTACGCTTTGCCGATGCAGTAAACGGAGTACTTTTTCAGGGACAAGATGTGGTGAAACCGGAGGAGCTGGAAGAGGCAGACAGCGTGGTGGCTGCTGTTTTGGAGAATGGACAAAGCCATAAGGTAATTCATGACAAGGTACGGCGATGGAAGGGAAGGCACATCGCCATCATGGTGTTGGAGAACCAGTCCCATGTGGACTACCGGATGGTACTTCGAACCATGCGTGCAGAGGTGATCGGCTATGAGAAACAGCGGAAGAAGGCTTATCTTCAGGCCATGCGAAAGGGAGAAGAGATTTCAGAGGATGAGTTCCTAAGCGAAATGTTAAAGGGACAGAAGCTTACTCCCGTAATCATCATTGTCCTGTACATGGGTGAGAAGCCCTGGGATGGAGCACGCAGTTTGTACGAGCTGCTGGAACTTGAAGAAGAGCTGAAGCCCTTTATCAGTGACCACAGGCTGAACCTGTACGACTACCATGAACATAGTGATTTTTCAGTGTTTAAGGCAGAGAACAGGGCATTGTTTGAGGTGCTGTCCTGCCTTGGAGATGAGAAGAAAATGGAAGGCTGTGCTGCCATGTATGAGAACCTGGACGAAGAAAGCACAAAGGCAATCCTGGGGATAGCAGGAGTACAGATAAAGTTAAAGAAGCTATTTGTAAAAAAGACAGAAGGAGGGAAGAAGATGTATCAATTGTGCAAGGCATTTGCAGATCATATGGAAACAGGGAGGAAAGAAGGAATACAAGAAGGAATACAAGAAGGAAGAAGAGAAGGCAGAAAGGAAGACTTAAAGAACCTGATGCAAAGTCTAAGTATACCTCTGGAGGAGGCCATGAAGCTTCTAAAGATCCCTTTGGAGGAAAAGCAACAGTATAAATCCTTAATGTAAATGAGAACTTAAAACGAATAGAGGCGAACTTTTATAATTCTCCATCAGGTTAAGTTTCTTTTGAAAGGTGTGGTCGACATAAGAGGGAAATAAGGGTATAATTGATAAAAGAGAGGATGAACCTATGACCCTTCAACAGTTAAGATATGCCGTAACCATAGCAGATTGTAAGTCTATCAATAAGGCGGCTACAGAACTCTTTATCACCCAGCCTAGCCTTTCCAATACCATTAAGGATCTGGAGGAAGAGATCCATATCAGGCTCTTTGATCGTTCTAACCGGGGAATTATCATTACACCGGAAGGAGAGGAGTTTTTGGGCTATGCCAGGCAGATGCTGGATCATTACCGTCTGATTGAGGAGCGCTTTGTAGAAAATGCTACTTTTCGAAAAAAG
This sequence comes from Lachnospiraceae bacterium, assembly GCA_017439665.1. Lineage (GTDB taxonomy): Bacteria > Bacillota > Clostridia > Lachnospirales > Lachnospiraceae > SFDP01. The sequence continues at coordinate 22,208 of JAFSIS010000065.1, read as the reverse complement.
TTCAGCGTTTCCACCCAGCATTATACCTTTGCAGTGGCAGCTTTTACTCAATTGGCCAGAAATTTTGGAATGGAAGAATATGAGTTTGCCATCCATGAGACACAGACCCGGAACGTGATCGAGAGTGTGCGTACTCATAAGAGTGAAATCGGTATTTTATATAAGAATGAGTTCAATGATAAATTCATTTCCAAGATTTTACGGGATAATGAGTTGGAGTTTGTTCCCCTCTTTGAATGTAAGATATACGTGTATCTGCATTGTGAGAATCCACTGGCTGCCAAGGGGAGAATTGAGTTTGAGGATCTGCAGCAGTACCCGTGCTTATCTTTTGAACAGGGGGACAATAACTCCTTTTATTTTGCAGAGGAGGTTTTGAGTACAGCAGATTATCGCCAGACCGTTAAGGTAGATGACCGGGCCACTATGCTGAATCTGATGAAAGGCTTGAAGGGCTACACCCTTTGCTCCGGTGTGATCTGCGAAGAGTTAAATGGGGAGGAGTATATTGCCGTTCCCTTAAATACCACAGAAACTATGTCCATCGGCTATATTAAACAAAAGAAGCGCCCCCTTAGTCATCTGGGTCAGTCCTACGTAAAAGAGCTTCTGGCCTATAAGGACAGAGTATTATAGAGAAGAAGCAGAAGGGTTCTTATTGTTTGGCGGCAGATAAAAAGTGAGAAAAAGCCAGTTTATATGCTCATATGCTTGGAAAACAGGAAATTCGGGCAGATAGAAAGTGAAAAAAGCACAAGTTATCTGCCAATTTCACATTAGACACTCTGCCAATGCCTCCCGGGACAGAATCTTAAAAGAATTCTGATAATAGTCGATAATGCCGTCTTCCTTCATGCGGCCCAGCTCACGGCACATAGAGGCACGGGAAACATTTAAATATTCAGCCAGTTCATTACGATTGGGGATAATCGTAAAGGGCTGGCTGTTTTGTTTATCTGCCTCATACAATAAATAGGTAGCAAGCTTCTGGCGCATACCTTTGAGAGCCAAAAGCTCGATTTTGCGGGTGAGTAGCAGGTTTTTCTCTCCCAGGATCATCATCATATTCTGGATAATCTGAAAATGGAAGCTGCAGGCATGGCCGCAGGTGCGGATGATCTTGGAGAAAGGAACCAGCATGATCTGTGATTTTTCCCTTGAGCGTACGGTGACAGGAGAGTGGCGTAGCCTGGTGCATACGATACCTTCGCCAAAAAGCTGCCCGGGCCCCACAAAATCCAGAATATGTTTTATACCGGCATGATTTTCTTTGATCAGCTCTACAGAACCGGAGAGAACGACAGCTACATAATCCACCTGATCTTCCGCCATCCATACATATTCACCGGATTGGTAATTTTTTTCCCTGGCATCGATACAGCCAAGCAGGGCGGGAATATTTTCTTCCTCAATGGAAGCAAAAAGAATACATTTTTTTAATACGGAATAGTCCATCATGATCCTCCTTATGGTATTTGGAGTGAGTAAATATTTCATTTGTGTTGTGGTATGGAAGGGAAGTAGCACTTTGCTTGTATTTGTTTTGCAGGGATAAGTAAGCACTGCACCTGATTTTTCATTTGGAAAGTAAGACAATTCCACTTCACTTGCTTTTGGGTTGAGGTACAAGCAAGTAAACTCGCTTGTTTCAATCTTATAGCACGTATAGGTACTTTCATTTGTTTTTTGGTCATAGATTGAGTAAGCATTCTCACTTACTTAGGGGCATATAGAAAATAATTTGCTGATAATGCCCTGTTGTTAGAAAAAAATTGATATTTTCTCATTGGAAATATGTTGTGGGGGCATATAGAATTTTTTGTAACTTCTTTGCCCACAAAAGTGAAGCATACGGGGTATTTTAAGTAAGATTTTTTCCCTATGCCCAATCTTTAAATAAGGGGTTAACATAATAAGAATATCCAAATGATTAGGGGTATAGCAGTTCTTTTTTTATCTCTATACCCCATCACAGCGATTCATCCCAGCCATCCAGCCCTCCAGCCAGCCAGCATCCCCCAGCCCGGCCAGCCAAGCTTGAAAATCCTGCGGACTTCCTGGCTGGGGATATTCATTCAATGGCAAGTTCCAAAAAATACCGGCCAGCCAAGCTCGAAAATCCTGCGGATTTCCTCGCTTCGTATATCCATTCAATAGGAAGTTCGCCAAAGGTCTCTTGGTGAGCAAGCTCCCCATAGCCCTTTGACGTCCGCCCTGCTGGCCTGATTTTTTTCGAAATGTTGCTATAGCAACAGAATTCTTTTTTTAGTTTAGTATAATTCATAGTGTAAGGCAAGTGATTTTGCCGGAAAGAAAAAGAAAAATCCCGACTGCAGTCAGAAGAGCAGAGGGAAACTTCAAATTTACAAGAATGTATGGAGGATGTAGGGAAATGGAAAACAAGATGTTTTGTTATCAGTGTCAGGAAACAGCAGGCTGCAGCGGTTGTACCGTAAAAGGTGTTTGCGGTAAGGATGCCGAGCTGGCAGCATTACAGGATTTATTGGTATATGCCACTAAGGGCTTGAGTGAGGTAACTACTGCTTTAAGAGCACAGGGAGAGATTATCAGCCAGGATGTGGATTCCTATATTGTGATGAGCTTATTTACCACCATCACCAATGCCAACTTTGATGATGAGATTTTCTATGACAGAATTTTTGCTACCGTAAAGATGAAAGAAGAGCTGTTGGTAAAGCTTGCTGACAAGAGCGGCCTTCATGAAGCAGCACTGTGGAATCCTTCCACCAGAGAGGAACTGAAGGCTCAGGAGAAGAAGGCCAGTGTTCTGGCTACTGAAAACGAAGATATCAGAAGCTTGAGAGAGCTTGTGATCTACGGAGTAAAAGGACTTTGTGCGTACTTAAAGCATGCCTGGGAGCTGGGGAAAACCGATGCCAATATTGATGCCTTTTTGCAGAAGGCTCTGGCAGCAACCCTGGATGACAGTCTGACTGCAGACGATCTGGTAGCATTAGCAATGGAAACCGGTAAATTCGGCGTAGATGGCATGGCTTTACTGGATGCGGCCAACACCGGAGCATATGGACATCCTGAGATTACCAAGGTAAATATCGGTGTGGGAAAAAATCCCGGTATTCTCGTTTCCGGTCACGATCTGCACGATCTGGAGCTGCTTCTTGAGCAGACCGAAGGCACTGGTGTAGATGTATATACCCATTCTGAGATGCTGCCGGCACATTACTATCCTGCTTTTAAGAAATACAGCCATTTCGTAGGAAACTATGGTAATGCATGGTACATGCAGAAGGATGAATTTGAAAGCTTCCAGGGACCGATCCTGATGACTACCAACTGTATCGTACCTCCAAAGGATTCCTATAAGAATAAGATGTTCACCACCGGAGCAGCAGGCTATGAAGGCTGCCCTCATATCGAAAGAGGAGCAGACGGACACAAGGACTTTACCCCTATTATTGAGATGGCAAAGACCTGCCCTGCACCTGTTCAGATTGAAGAAGGAGAGATTGTAGGTGGTTTTGCACACAATCAGGTACTGGCTCTGGCAGATAAGATCGTGGATGCAGTAAAATCCGGTGCCATCAAGAAATTCTTTGTTATGGCCGGATGTGACGGACGCCACACCGCAAGAAATTACTACACCGATTTTGCAAAGGCCCTTCCCCAGGATACAGTTATCCTGACTGCAGGCTGTGCAAAATACAAATACAACAAGCTGGATCTGGGAGATATCGGAGGAATTCCCCGTGTTCTGGATGCAGGACAGTGTAATGACTGCTACTCCCTGGCTGTGATCGCCCTGAAATTAAAAGAGGTATTTGGTCTGGAAGATATCAATGACCTTCCTATTGCCTTCAATGTTGCCTGGTATGAACAAAAGGCTGTTATTGTCCTTCTTTCTCTGTTATACTTAGGTGTGAAAAACATCCACTTAGGACCCACATTACCTGCATTCCTGTCTCCTAATGTAGCCAAGGTGCTAGTAGACAACTTCGGTATTGCAGGCATGGGAACCGTGGAAGAAGATTTGAAATTATTTATGGCATAACAAGGAGAACAACAAGGAGGAAAATCCTCTGCTCGCATAGGGCTCGCATTTTTCTTCAAAAAACAAGGAGAATTTGATGTACGGAATTGATATATTGTATACGGAGCATGACCATGTGGTACGCTTCACTAATTACCTGAGAAAGCTCTGTGGAGAGATTCTTATGGGAGAAAAGCCGGATAAGGATACCTGGCTGAAGTGCGTGGATTTTATCAGGGTTTACGCAGATGACCATCACCACGGCAAGGAGGAGGAGATTCTGTTTACCGTGATGCTGGAAAAGCTGGGGTCGGTGGCACACAAGATGATCAACACCGGAATGCTGGTGGAACATAATCTGGCCCGTTACCATACTCAGTCTCTGGAGGAAGCGGTAAATGCCCTTTCTGAGGAGCCTACTCTGGAAGAAAAGCTGAATCTGATCACCCACGCTCTGTCCTATGTGGATCTTTTACAGCGCCATGCCCATAAGGAAAATAATGTTCTCTTTCCTTTTGCGGCAAGAAGCCTTTCACCGGAGGATCTTGAAAAGGTAAATGAAGCCAGTAAAACCTTTGAAGAAGAGGGAGCCAAAAAAGGAATCGGCAAATATGTGGACTGGCTGATGGAAGTATATCCGGATGCTGTGTCAGAGCATTGAGTAGTAACATGAAAGTAGATGTATCTGATTTATCTTTCGGAAGGTTACGTTTTGAAGGATAAGGGCGGAATCTGAAAAGAAAAAGATGGCTTGCTATAGTTTGAAACTATAACGAGCCATTCTTTTTGTGAATTAACACTTTTTATTTTCCTCCCTTATAATAAGGAGCAGAGTTGCCTGGAGTAATGACAGGCAGCAGAAAGAAGCAGGCCGTAGACGTACGGCAGAAACGAGAGGAAACATGATCAGGCTTGAGCATATTACCAAGACATTTCATACGGGAGGCAACAATCTGCATGCCGTACAGGATGTCAGTTTGACCATAGAAAAAGGAGAAATATTCGGAATCATCGGTTTTTCCGGTGCGGGGAAATCCACTCTGGTACGCTGTATCAATCTGTTGGAGCGACCCACCCAGGGAGCCGTTTATCTGGAGGATACCAATCTGATGGAGGTCTCCGAGGCAGAGATGTTGAAGCACCGCCAGCGTATGGGAATGATCTTTCAGCATTTTCATCTGCTGAGCCAGCGAAACGTACTGGATAACATTATCTTTCCTTTAGAGATCATCGGTATGAAAAAAGCCGATGCCAGGAAGCGGGCCAGGGAGCTTTTGGAGATTGTGGATCTGTCGGAGAAGGCGAAAGCCTATCCTGCACAGCTTTCCGGAGGGCAAAAGCAGAGAGTGGCCATAGCCAGAGCCCTGGCTACAGACCCCAAGGTACTCTTATGTGATGAGGCTACCAGTGCCCTGGATCCGGAGACCACCAGAAATATTCTTTCTCTGATTAAAGAGATCAATCAGAAGCTGGGAGTAACGGTGGTGATCATCACTCATGAAATGCGGGTTATTGAACAGATCTGTGACAGAGTAGCAGTGATGAACAAAGGCCGGGTAGAAGAGATGGGAAGTGTAAAGGAGGTCTTTTTACATCCCAGATCCCAGACGGCGAAACGTCTGCTTCTGCCGCAGGAAAATGATCTGGTACAGGAGCTGAAGACGGGTACCATGCGTATTGCCTTCGATGGACAGTCTTCCTTTGAGCCTGTTATCTCCCGACTGACTCTGGAGAGCGGTGCCCTGATCAATATTCTGGGGGCCAACACGGAAAATGTGGGTGGAAAAGCCTATGGCCAGATGCTCATTGAACTGCCTGCGGAGGAAGAAAGCAGAAGTAAGATTAAGGCCTATCTGGATACCCAGGGAATCCATTATGAAGAAGGAGGACAGGCAAATGAATAGTCAATTGACCCAGCTTATCCTTAACGGAATCAGAGAAACCCTGTATATGACTCTGGTTTCTACCGGTGTTGCCTATATATTCGGAATCCCTCTGGGGGTACTGGTATTTATCACAGATAAAAATGGAATCTGCAAAAACAGGATCATTAATGCACTGGCGGGAATCATCATCAACATTATCCGCTCCATTCCCTTTTTGATCCTTCTGGTAGCCATTATGCCCTTTACCCGGCTTGTGGTAGGAACCACCATCGGTTCCACGGCAACCATCGTTCCTTTGGTGGTGGCAGCAACCCCTTTCGTTGCCAGAATGGTGGAGTCCTCTTTGAGAGAGGTGGATGAAGGTGTGGTAGAAGCAGCCAAGGCCATGGGAGCCAGCCGGATGCAGATCATCGTGAAGGTGCTTTTGCCGGAGGCAAGGCCTTCTCTGATGGTAGGAGCAACCATTGCTATTGCTACTATTCTCGGCTATTCCGCCATGGCAGGCTTTGTAGGCGGTGGTGGACTGGGAACCATAGCCATCAACTACGGTTATTACCGGTATCAGGGAGATATGATGCTGATCACGGTAGCCCTTCTGGTAGTCATTGTACAGTTTTTCCAGGAGATTGGTGTACGTCTGGTAAACCGGATCGATAAACGGTTAAAATAAGCAGAAAAAATCCGGCAATACACTGAAGATTATCTTCGGTTTTGCACATAAAAGGCTCTGAGATCAGGCAGGAAAAGAAAGAGCGTAAGGATGAGCTTTATTTCACCCGAACTTGCTGCCGGCACAAGAGCCTATGATCAAAAGACTGCTAAAGCAGAAAAAGAGGAGGAAAAAATGAAAAACAAATTCGTAAAAAAACTGGTAACATTGGCGGCAGCTACGGCTGTTTTAGGTGGAGTCCTTGCGGGCTGTGGAAACAGCCAGCAGGCAGAGACCGGCACAGGAAATGAAGCTCAGGCTGGTACTGAAGCCCAGGCAGGTACTGAGGCCCAGGCAGATGTTGAAGAAAGTACCGCTGCTGTGGCGGAAGGCGAGACTGTCACCATTAAGGTAGGAGCAACTCCTGCTCCCCACGCAGAGATTCTTGAGGTAGTAAAGGACAGCCTGTTAGAGCAGGGGTATGTTCTGGAGATCGTGGAATATAATGATTATGTGATCCCCAATACCGCTGTGCAGGATGGAGATCTGGATGCAAACTTCTTCCAGCATACCCCTTATTTACAGGATTTCAATGAGCAGAACGGAACCACTCTGGCAGACGTTGCTACCATCCATTTTGAGCCCTTTGGACTCTATGCCGGAAAAACTGCATCCTTAGAAGAGCTTCAGGAGGGGGCAAAGGTAGCCGTTCCCAACGATACCACCAATGAAGCAAGAGCCTTACTGTTACTGGAAGCACAGGGACTGATCAAGCTGAAGGAAGATGCGGGCATCAGCGCAACCAAGCTGGATATCGTTGAAAATCCTTTAAATCTGGAGATCATTGAACTGGAGGCAGCCCAGATTGCCAGAACCTTACAGGATGTAGATATTGCAGCTATTAATGGTAACTATGCTGTAGATGCAGGACTGAAGCTGACCGATGCTCTGGCAGTAGAAGCAGCTGACTCTCTGGCAGCAGAAACCTACGGCAACGTACTGGTAGTAAAGGAAGGCAATCAGGAAAATGAAGCTATTCAGGCCTTGGTAAATGCCCTCCTTTCCGATGAAGTAAAGGAATACATCAATTCCACCTATGAAGGAGCAGTTGTTCCTGTATTTTAAGGAATAAGGTAATGAAGTGATATTGTTCCTGTATTCTAAGGAAACGCTTTGAACAGCATTTCCCTAAGAAAAATATCAATTTTTAAACCGGCAGAGTACCTGGGAAGTTCCCGGCCTGCCGGTTTATTCTTGACAAAAAGCCTCATATTATGTTAGGCTAAAAGCTAACAGTAAATACCATTTGTGTATTTGAATAACCGGGGGAAGAGATGAAGATTAAGAAGATCTTTTTGGTTGTTGTGGGTTGTCTGTCAGTTGGTCTGGGTGCTTTGGGAAGTGTTCTTCCAGTGTTGCCTACCTTTCCTTTTTTGCTTCTGGCAACGATCTGTTTTACCAACAGCTCCGAACGGCTGCATGCCTGGTTTAAGACCACAAGGCTCTACAAGGACAATCTGGAGACCTACGTCAGAGGAGAGGGCATGACCGTGAAAACGAAGGTGAAAATCCTTGGGATGAGTACCTTTTTTATGGCCATCAGCTTTATTGCCGTCTGTGTAAAAGAAATTTTGATCGGACAGATTGCTATTGCAGGAATCTGGATCATCCTGATGATCTACTTTATTTTCGGAATCAAGACCATGAAGGTAACCGGTATTGCCGAATAGGGAAGAGAAAGAATACTGATTTTCTATTGATTAGTGACAGGGGCTGTTGCAAAATTCTTGCAACAATCCCTTTTTTTCAATAGCCTGAAGGGAGAAAAAATGATTATCGGAACACATATGTCCATCGCCGGAGGACTGGAGAAAACGGCCAAAGCAGTAGTAAAGATGGAAGCCAATACCATGCAGATCTTCAGCAGGAATCCCAGAGGCTCCAATTTTAAGGAACCCACCGAGAAGGAGGCAGAGGCCTTTCAGAGGATTCGAAAGGAGAATGGCTGGGGACCGCTTTTGGCCCATGCTCCCTATACCATGAATCCTGCCAGTGATCAGGAAAAAATTTATGACTTTGCCTGCATGGTCCTCAGAGAGGATATTGCCCGGATGGACAGGCTGGGAATCGAGAATATGGTCTTTCATCCCGGGAGCCATACGGGAATAGGGGTGGAGGCAGGGATTAAAAACATTGTGGCTGCCCTGAACCAGGCCATTACCGGAAAAGAACAGATTACCGTACTTTTGGAAACCATGTCCGGAAAGGGAACGGAGATCGGCTATGAATTTGAGCAGCTGCGGGAGATCCGTGACCGGGTGGATCATCCCGAAGGGCTGGGAGTCTGCCTGGATACCTGCCATATTTTTTCTGCAGGCTATGATATCGTAAACGATCTGGACGGTGTGGTAGCCAGATTCGATGAGGTCATCGGACTTGAACATCTGAAAGCCATTCATTTTAATGACAGTCTGACTCCTTTTGGAGCAAAAAAAGACCGTCATGCTACTATTGGAAACGGAGAGATCGGAATGGAGGCCCTGCTCAGGGTGCTGACCCATCCGGCCCTGAAGGATCTGCCCTTCTATCTGGAGACACCGCTGGAGGATGCGGGACACAAGGAAGAAATCCGAATGCTGAGGGAAAAAGTGGAAGGAAGCCGGGAATAAAGAAACTAGAGCCAAAAGCAGTAGCTTATGATATACTACCTCTGGGGAATGCTTGATGAAGCTAGTTTTGGCAGGGACGTAATGGGATAACAGTGCAGGGAGACGGATAGACTGAATGAAAAGAAGATTTAGGCACGAATATAAATATCTATGTAACAGTCTGCAGAATGCGGTACTGAAAATGAGGGTAAAAGGGCTGCTTACGGTAGACAGACATGCCGAAAAAGAAGGATATTATTTTATCAGAAGCTTATATTTTGACACCTTAGAGAATCGGTGCTATGAGGAAATTGAGGCTGGCTGTGACAGAAGGGACAAATATAGAATACGGATCTATAATGCAAATTCTGAAAGGATCATGCTGGAGAAGAAGAGCAAAGAATGCCAGATGACCTCCAAAAAATCCTGTCCCATCAGTGAAGAGATTTGCAGAAAGCTGATGGAAAATCAGAGAATAGAGATTACAGAGGATATGCCGGCAATACAAAAGGAGCTGTTGCTGGAAATGCAGTTAAAGGGGATGCGCCCCACGGTGATCGTAGAATATCAACGATTTCCCTATATAGAAAAAAACGGGAACGTGAGAGTTACTTTTGATGAAAATATAAGGTCTTCAAACGAGATATCCTGCTTTTTGGATGAGAAGATCGTTACAAGACCGATTTTGGAGATGGGCCAGAGTATATTGGAAGTAAAGTGGGATGCGTTTTTACCATCCTACATCATGGAACATATGGGCATGGAAAATCTGCAGTGGAGCAGCTTTTCAAAATATTATTTATGTAGAAAGTATAATACTTCGGGAGGAATCAGAATATGAATTTTGCAGATATTTTTAAAACATCATTTTTGGAAGGATACTCAGGAACAGCCTTATCCACACAGGCAGTTACCAGCATTATGCTGATCACAGCACTGATATCTGCTTATATTTTTATCACTTATCGTCTGGTAAATAAAAAGGAGTTTTATAACAAAAATTTTAACGCATCTTTGCCTGCATTAGCGTTGATCACAGCAGGGGTTATTTTAACCATACAATCCAATATCGTAATATCCCTGGGTATGGTTGGTGCGCTTTCCATCGTACGTTTCCGTACGGCAATTAAAAATCCCATGGATCTTGTCTTTTTATTCTGGTCAATCGGTGTGGGAATCATGTGCGGGGCAAGCAGCTTTGGCGTAGCAATCATTACCTCCGTCATCGTAACCGTTGGTATTTTGCTGGCAGAGTGGTCACCTATTGCAAAGGCACCGCAGATCTTATTGATCAATTCCTCTACGCCGAAGAATGAGAAGGAAATCATCACTCTGGTGAAGAAATACTGTTCATTATATAAAGTGAAAGCCCGCAATCTCACAAAAGACCACTTGGATATGGCTATTGAAGTGAGAGTAAAGGAAGAAGGAGAATTGGTAGGTGCTTTGGTGGAATTGGAAAATGTGACATCTGCTTCTTTGGTTTCTCATGAGGGAGAAGTGACATTTTAAGAGGTTCGGTAACGGTGAAGGCACTTAATGGTTACGAAACTGACAGATCATGAACGGTCACTTACCGGTAGTGGAGAATTGGGAATGTTAAAGAAAAACAGAGTATGGATGCTGTTATTTTTGGTGGTTCTGACCCTGGGATTGGTGGGAATGACAGCAGTAATGGATACAGAAGAAGCACAAAGCATCGTAATAAACGAAATCTGCAGCAATAATTTTTCGATAAAGGGGGAAATAGAAGACGAGTATGATGACTATATCGAGCTGTATAATAGAAGTGAGGAAACCATTGTATTAGACAATTATTATTTATCAGATGATAAAGAACAGTTACAAAAATATTCCTTACAGGGGAAAACGATATTACCCCATGATTTTTTAGTCATCTGGCTGACCGATTACCAAACTGAAGAGGGAAACAATACGGTTTTCGGTGTTTCCAATCAGGGGGAAGCGGTATATCTGACAAAAGTCGGGGAAAAAGAAGAGATTCAGGATTATATGTATGCCCCCAAATTAGAATATAATACAAGCTATGGCAGAATTCAGGATGGAGAAGGCTCCTGGCAGATCATGACAGCCAGCGCGGGAGAAAGTAATGAAACTGCCGGCAGGGTTCTGGCAAAAGAATTGGCAAATCCTGTGTTCAGTGTAAAAAGTGGATTTTATGAGGAGGAATTTTATCTGGAAATAAAGGCCGGACTGGGGGAAACCATTTACTATACCTTGGATGGTAATGAACCAACCACAGAGTCCTTAAAATACACCGGGAAAATCAAGATCAGTGATGCCTCTTTTCAGGAGAATGTTCTGGCCAGCCGAACGGATTTAAGCCCTTATAGTACCTATACACCGGAAGATAAGGTGGACAAGGCAACTGTGGTAAGAGCAATTTCCTATAATAAGGCAACGGATAAGGTCAGTGACATCGAAACGGGGGTTTATTTTGTGGGATATGAAGCAAGGAAGGAGTATGAGGGCTTTCCCATCATTTCCCTGGTCACAGATATGTCGAATTTGTTTGATCCGGAAACCGGAATCTACACCAATGGAATTCAATTGGAAAAATATAATGAAGAATGTGAAAAATATGCCGGTGAGATAACCAGTCAGTATGTGGATGAAAATGGAGTAACCCATCACAGATATGAGGCCTCAAACGCATTTAATGACGGAAGAGAGTGGGAGCGGGAAGGGACCTTAACCTATTTTGACGACGAACACAGCTACCAGTTTCAGCAGGATGTAGGAATGAGGATTGCCGGTGCATCCACCCGGGGAACGAGCCAGAAATCTTTTAATATTTATGGAAGAGATATCTATGATGAGGCCAAGCTTATGCCCTATGACTTCTTTGGTACCGGTTATACTGCAGACATAAAGCTCAGAAATGGCGGGTCATTAAATTCCGATATTAAAATTGTAGATGCCTTTTTGGCCAGTCTGATCGAAGACAGAAACGTGGCCATACAACGTTCAAGACCATGTATCCTGTTTTTGAATGGAGAGTATTGGGGAATTTATAATATACGGGAGAGATATAAGGCAGAGTATATTACCTCCTATTATGAGGTTGAAGAAGAGAATATATTGATGATAGACGATACCTACGCCAAAGTAGGGGGCGAAGAAGCGCAGGAGGCATACAAATATTTCGTTTCCATGGCAACGGAGTGTGATCTTGTCTATGATGATGTATATGAGATGGTAAGTGCATTGATCGATGTGCAGAGTTTTATCGATTTTTGCTGCATTAATATGTATACCTCCAATACAGATATGCTGGATGGCCATAATATTGCCCTGTGGAGAAGTGCCGAAAATGACGGAACAACCTATGGAGATACGAAGTGGCGCTGGATGGTATTCGATCTGGATCAGACCCTGCGATTGCCCCAGGAAGGTGTGGAGCCAAAAGAATGGATGGAAAATACCCGTTTAATGCAAGAGCCCATCGTTCAGAATTTTTTGAAGAATGAGCAGTTCAGAAAACAATTCTGTCTTACTTTTATGGATATTGCCAATGTGAACTTTAATGCGGAAGAATGTTCTGAGAAATGGAGTCAGTGGAAAGAGATCTACGGGGAACAGCTTCTGATCAGCAATCAGAGATTTCATGAATATGACTATACACAGGAATGGCTGGATGAGAGGTTTGAAGAGGTGGATCGTTTTTTTGAAACTCAGTTTCCTTTTGCCATGAAAGGCTTAAAAGATACCCTGGGATTGAGCGGAGATCTGGTGCCGGTAAACATAGAAGTAAACCTACCGGAAGCAGGAAGTGTCAAAATTAACACCTCAGTATTAAAAAATATTGATTCCTTTGAAGGAGAGTACTATACGGATTACCCCATAGAGGTTACAGCCATTGCAGAAGAAGGATATCGGTTTGTAGGATGGGAAGGAGATATTTCTTCCAAAGAAGAAAGTCTGGAAATTACTCTTTCAGAGGAGGGAGTGAAGATACGGGCTGTCTTTGAAAAAAATCCTCAGTGACGGAAAAAAAATGAGTTAGACCAACATTAGAAATGGTATTGACAGAAAACATTAGTTAGATTATACTAACATTAAAATAAAGGTAACGATCGACGGATGTTTTCAGATGCCGGAGTATCCCGGTATTTCTAATCGAGGTAGAAATTCAGGAATGAGAAATAATCATATTCCTACGATAGAAGAACAGAATACTGCCTACAGCCAATCTTCCATGGGAAAGGAAGAGATCCTGGAACGGCTTCGCCAGGGAGGCTATCGGATCACCAGACAGCGTATTGCCCTTCTGGATGTGATTTTGGAAAGGGAGTGTACCTGTTGTAAGGAGATTTATTTTCAGGTGCATAAGAAGATGCCCCAGATAGGGATCGCGACCATTTACCGGATGATGAATACTTTGGAGGAGATTGGAGCAATCCAGAGAAAGAGTACCTATCAGCTGAACTCAGCAGGAAGCTATTTGGTGGACAACTGTATTGTAGAGTATAGCGGAGGTGTGCAGATCTGTCTCTCCAAGGACAATTTTCACCGGGTAGTAGAGGAAGGAATGAAGAATCTGGGGCTTTCCCGGGAAAAAACGGTACAGCAGGTAATCGCTGTGAATCAGGAATAGAAAGAATCGAAAAAAGGGGATGTTGCAAAAAGTCTTTTGCGACATCCCTTTCTTCGTTATCTGCGTTTCCACTTACCAAACAGTGTTTTCTTATAGTTTTTTAGTTCCTCAGCGGCTTCAGGGGCATCCTTTGCTGCCCGCCTGAAGAAATCGACGCCTTTGGCGATGTCCTTGGGCATTCCCAGGCCTTCACAGTAGATGCGCCCCAGAATATACTGACAGACAGGCTCACCCTTGAATTCCCATGCCAGGGCATAGGCCTTCGCATAATCAGGGACGGTACCCCATCCCTCCAGATAGCAGCGGGCCAGATGATCCACCCCATAGCTGTTTTCCATCTCTTCATAGGCACGCCGGTAAAGGGCAAAGGCCTTTGCAGGATCTTTGGGTACACCACGGCCAAAATAGTAGGCATCTCCCAACAGGTTAACGCCACCCACCTCTCCTTCGGCTGCAGACCGCTCATAGCAGTAGGCGGCCTGTACCGGATCCTGGGGAACACCATCTCCGTCCATATAGAACCGTCCCAGCTTGTACCACAGGCCTAACTGTCCCCCTTCAGCCGCCCGCCGGTACCATTCCACAGCTTCCGCTTTGCGGCCTGCCTCTTCCAGATCCTGGGCGTAAAAAAACTGGTGGATGGGATAGCCCATCTCAGCACCGGTCTGAAAAATGGTGGCCGCCTTCTCAGGCTGGGGGGCAACATAGTCCTCGTCTCCCTTGGTATAGTAGTGGTAAAGATTATTGCCAGCCATGTACATGCCGCCCCTAAAGGACTTCCAGAACCAGTCCTCACACTGGGAGATATTTTCTTTTATGTAATCATGATAGGCTTTCGTGCTGGGAAAGTCCTCACGCCCTTTGTCCTGAATGGAAAGGAAATCCCACCAGTAATAGGTACAGCCAATGGCATACTGGCAATAAGCGTCTCCGGCCGCGGCCTTCTCCAATACGATGTGATAGGCATCCCGCAGGGAGAGGGGCATCTGACGGACTAAAGCTCCTTTCAGATTTCCGTTTCGTTTGGCCATCAGTACACCGATGGCGCTGCCGCCGATCACTGAGCGTTTGGTCAGAAAATTAACCTTTTCGTCATCCTCGGGGAACTGATGACCGCTCCAGACATATTGAACACCACTGAGACACCGGGCCAGGATGCAGTCGGCATCGGCGTCGCCGGCCTCGGAGGCGGCCATCAGCAGCTTCAGACCCTCCTGTCCCCGGGAGGTCCTTGTTCTGTTATCATAGAAGATGTATTGAAGTGCGGTTTCCACTGCATCACTGAAATATTTTCCCATAGGTAAATCTGCCTTTCTTTTGTTATAAAGTGTTATAGAGACATGGATGCCATTTCCAGAATCAGCAGATCACCGGCCTGCCGCAGAAGATCTGCGTCATCGAGAATATCCTGCTGCTGCGTGGCTATGGACTTGTCCACATATCCATTGAACATACTCCGTGTCCGGTGGATGGCTACATACATGATCGGACCGGTGAAGGTAATGGCAATCTGTTTGCCAACCCTGTCGGCAAGGCGTGTGATCTGTTCCAGCATTCTCGGCGTCAGGATATAAAAGGCGTTATGAGGATCGGCAGCATAGACGGTAAATCGTTTATTAAACACCTCATCTTCACTCTTTACCTTGTTCTGGGCTGTCCAGCCCTCGATATTGGATAAAAATTCTTTTTCAAAGATCTGAAGATGACCAAAGCTGGTCTTAGTGCTGTCAAAAGAGGAGAAGATCATGACCTGCCCTTCAAAGATCGTCTGCAGTTCCCTTTTCTTTCCTCTGCGTACCATTCTTTTTGTTTCTATATCGCTATAGGAGAAGCGAATATCCTGGTATTTTCCGGTCAAAAGATCCTCACTGTGAAAATATTCCCTCTGGCCGCAATTTACCACTGCACCATCCCGTATTTCATCATAGGAGAGGCCGCCAAAAGGCTGGTACTCCAGATTTTCAAAGAGTTGGGCCGATTGAAGGGTGGGCAGTACATATTTATTTTTAAAACTGAGATTGAAATTCTCATAGGATCGTTTGACAAACAGAGGATAAAATAGCCCGGCAAAACCACCGGCCACCACTATTGGTCCGACGATGGCTGCGAAGATGCGCTCGTAGATGGCATATTCCGTATCATGATACATATACATTCCGAAAACGATCAGAACCAACACAAACACGATAGCCGTGCATATCCCCCAAAGGATAACCCGCCCCTTTGCTTTTTTCTGAAGCCGTTCCAGTTCCTGATCCGTAAGCTTTTCCTGCATAATATTCCTCCTTATCAGTCAAATTTTGCCTGGAAGCTGCGCTTATGTTCCTCAGCTTCATAAAATCCTGCCCGTTCCATATGACAAAGGGCAGCTACAATGGACCAGGGGATGGTCACAACCGTCTGATTGTAGAGAGAAACATTGGAGTTATACAACCGTCTGGCTGCCTGCAGATGCTCCTCCGTATTGTAGACAGCTCTCTGGAAGTAGTCCATGGACATCCAGGAGTTGAGGACGGGATACTGCTCACAAAGAGCATCGATTCCGGCAGTCACTCCGGTAAGGTCACGATGGACACTGGCCAGTACCCCGATCTTCTGGTTGATCGTGGCTCCCCTCTGCGCACCTGCCTGGGAAAGAGCTTCCTGTCCCCTGCTCTGTGAATGGTTATCCCGTCCACGGGTGAATCCCTTGCTTTGACCACGGGTGAAGCGGTTCTGCTCCAGCTTATGTTTGATCTGTTCCATGTTCTTTGTCTGGCGGGAGAGCTCCGCATCAATGCTGTGGATAACATCATCCGACAGAGCCTGCTGCTGGTCCAGACGCCGCTGGTCACCGGCGGTTCCGGCGCGCAGGGCAGTGACATCGGTGAGAGTCTGATACTCATGCGATAAATATTTCTTTACTGCCTCCAGTTGCTCCGAGAGCATATCATAGCGCTTTTCCAGTGCTACATCGATGCCGGAGGCGGCCTCTTCCACCTTGACCCTCAGCCTTTGCAGGCGGTTGTAGAGGAGCACATAGAGAAGAAGCAGCAGCACCGATACACCGACAAGTATTAAGATCATTTTCGCTGAATCCATATATTTCCCTCCCATAAAAAATAGTAATGATAATTATACCATCCTATACGCTTTCCTTCCAGATATTTCCTGTAGAATCCCGTCGATTTATGACATGAGAGTACCGTCCCCTGATATGGGATGGTAATGGTTCAGTAGAAGGCAGAGCGGTTACAAAAAAAATACTGTTTATGAATGATAAATTCCTCTCTGGGAAGAATACCTTGTTTCTTTTTGAGAAAAATTATCGTTAAAACCATGGAAAAATCCAAAAATTGGTGGTATAATTGTAGAAATAAGAAAAAAAGTCAGACATTTTCCGTATGACTTTTGAATGGAGGTACATATGAAGAATCACAAGTTTTGGGCCTGGGCAGCCATTGGTTGTATGCTGATGGCCGTTATTACGGGCTACGATCACAAGTAGGAAGATTAAGGAGGAGAAGAAGATGGATTTACTGGATAAGATCAATGTTAAGAAAACAGGACTTTTTGCAGCAGGCGTATTGTTCGGAACTGCCGGAATCAAGATTCTTGCCAGCAAGGATGCAAGAAAGGTATATACCCAGTGTACGGCAGCAGTGCTTCGTGCTAAGGAATGCATTATGAAGACCGCAACCTCAATTCAGGAGAATGCAGAAGACATCTATGCAGAGGCTAAGCAGATCAATGAGGATCGGGAAGCCGGTACGGTTATTGATGATGAAGTAGAAGTTGTGGAATAACGACAGAATAAAAATGAGCCTGATTGACGAAGTCGGTTCAGGTCGGAAGACACCTGCCATGCAGCAGGTGTTTTTCACATAGTAAGAATTGTAGTACGGACAAACTACAGGTAGAATAGTTTTACTTAATAATAGGTAAGACTGACAGAAGGAAGAGAAGATGAAGATTAAAATTTTGCATGAGATCAGAGGAAGGATCCGTGTTCATCTAAACTATGATAAGATGAGTTTTAGAGAGGCGGATATCCTGGAATATTATTTGACCAGTCAGGAAAATGTGCTTTCAGCCAAGGTTTATGAGCGTACCTCTGATGTGGCGGTTTCCTATCAGGGAGACAGAGAAGAAGTTCTCCGTCTTTTCAAAGGCTTTTCTTTTGAAACAGCTAAGGTACCGGAAGAAGCTCTTCAGTATTCCGGCAGAGAGGTAAACCGGGAATATTGGGACAGGCTGGTGAATCAGGTAGTTATCCGCTATGGCTGCAAATGGTTCCTGCCTTATACCCTTCGGACGGCGATCACCCTTTGTAAATCAGCCAAATATATCTGGAGTGGTCTGAAGTCTTTGGCAAAGGGAAAGATTGAGGTATCGGTGCTGGATGCTACAGCCATCGGGGTATCCATTTTTATGGGAGACACGGAGACAGCTGCTTCCGTCATGTTCCTGTTAGGTGTAGGAGAGACCCTGGAGGACTGGACCCATAAGAAGTCGGTGGATGATCTGGCCAGAAGCATGTCCCTGAATATCCATAAGGTATGGCTGATGGCAGAAGGTAAGGAGGTGCTTGTAGACGTAAAGGACATCCATCTGGGTGACCATATTGTGGTACACATGGGCAACATGATTCCTTTCGATGGAGTAGTGGTGGAAGGAGAAGGCAGTGTAAATCAGGCATCTCTTACCG
Source organism: Lachnospiraceae bacterium (assembly GCA_017439665.1). Taxonomy (GTDB): domain Bacteria; phylum Bacillota; class Clostridia; order Lachnospirales; family Lachnospiraceae; genus SFDP01. The sequence continues at coordinate 3,711 of JAFSIS010000065.1, read as the reverse complement.
GGGAATCCCTTCCCGTAGTGAAAAAAGAAGAAAGCTTCGTCTATGCCGGAACGGTACTGGAGGAAGGGGAGCTGATCGTAGAGGTCAAAGAGACCACAGGCTCCAATAAATTCGATAAAATCGTGACCATGATCGAAGAGTCAGAGAAGCTGAAGTCCACCATGGAGGGACAGGCAGAGCATCTGGCAGACCGGCTGGTTCCCTACACCCTTCTGGGAACAGCACTGGTGTATCTGCTGACCAGAAATGTGACCAAGGCCATGGCCGTTCTGATGGTAGATTTCTCTTGTGCCCTGAAGCTGGCGATGCCCATTTCGGTCTTGTCTGCCATCCGGGAAGCCGGAGGCTATCAGATCACGGTCAAAGGCGGCCGTTTCCTGGAGCAGGTGGCCCAGGCGGATACCATCGTCTTTGATAAGACCGGTACGCTGACCAAGGCTCAGCCTACGGTGAAGCAGGTAGTCTCCTTCTGTGGTGAAGAGGAAGATGAAATGCTCAGGATCGCAGCCTGTCTGGAAGAGCATTTTCCTCATTCCATGGCTAAGGCCGTGGTGCAGGCGGCAAAGGATAAAAGTCTTATCCATGAGGAAATGCATTCTAAGGTGGAATACATTATGGCTCACGGTATTTCCTCTATGATCGATGGAAGAAAGGTGGTTATCGGAAGCTATCATTTCGTATTTGAAGATGAGTCCTGCTCCATTCCGGCGGGAAAGGAAGCACTCTTTGATCAGCTGCCGGAGCAGTATTCCCACCTGTTTATGGCCATGGATCACAAGCTGGCAGCAGTGATCTGCATTGAAGATCCTCTTCGGGAGGAAGCGGAGGAGATCATCACGCAGCTGAGGGAAAACGGAATCACCAAGATCGTTATGATGACCGGTGACAGTAAACGGGCAGCCAGGGCTATTGGTGAGAAGCTGGGTCTGGATGAATGCTATTGGGAGGTTCTTCCCGAAGATAAGGCAGCCTTTGTGGAAAAGGAAAAGGCAGCCGGAAGGAAAGTCATTATGATCGGAGACGGAATCAACGATTCTCCTGCCCTGTCTGCAGCAGATGTGGGAATTGCCATCAGTGACGGTGCCCAGATTGCAAGAGAGATTGCCGATATTACGGTGGAGGCAGACAGCCTGGCTAACCTGGTTGTATTGCGAAAGATCAGTACCGGCCTGATGAAGAGGATCGATTCCAATTACCGCAAGATCGTGGGAATTAATTCTGCTCTCATCGTGTTGGGTGTGGCAAGTATTATTCAGCCTACTACTTCGGCACTTTTCCATAATACCTCCACACTGCTGATCACTCTTGACAGCATGAAGGATATTGTAACTTAAGAAAAAAATAAGGAGGCTATTGCAAAAGTCTTTTTTAGCTTACTGTTATCCCTTGTTTGCTTGTTGCTACGGACACTTTCTGTGATTATCAGTGAACATCGGATCAGGGTCCGCTCTTCACCGACACTCACGGAAAGTGTCTTCGCAAATGCGTACAAGTGGATAAACAGTAAGCTCTTTCAAGACTTTTGTAACAGCCCCTTTTTATCTATTTATACAGAGCTATTCTACTGTGTCCTGCAGAGCAGCATAGCCCTGTTCTCCGGTTCGGATTTTTACCACATTTTCAATATTGTAGATAAACAGCTTTCCGTCACCGATCTTACCGGTGTAAAGCACCTTTCTTGCGGTTTCGATCACCGCATCTACAGGCACCTTGCTGACCACAATCTCCACCTTGATCTTAGGCAGCAGGTTCATATCCATTTTTGCACCACGATAGTAGTGGGCAGCACCCTTCTGCATACCACAGCCCAATACGTTGGTAATGGTAATACCGGTCACTCCAATGGAGTTAAGGGCCTGCATCAGCTCATCCAGCTTATTCTGACGGGTAATGATAGAAATCTTGCTCATTTCTCTTTCGTATCCTTCGCCAAAGCCGGCTTTTTCAGAAAATTCTGCAGGCTGAGAGGATGTTTCCACTTTTGAAAGTGCGGCAGCAGGAGCATGCTCTGCGGGAGCTTGATTTGCTCCGCCCATCAATTCACATTCATGGATATCATTGTAGCTTGAGGCCGGAACGGTGGGTATAAAATCCGCATAGCTGCTTTCGATACCATGCTCCATAATATCCAGTCCCACAATTTCCTCTTCAGCACTGACTCTTAAGCCGATAGTATGCTTGATGGCTAAAAAGACGAGGGTCATGGAAATATCCGGTTTCCTGTATTTGATCCAAGTGATTATGAGTACCGTACAAGAGGCAATAGTAGCAGCCAGATTGGTGTTCACAAAAATCTTTCCGGCTGTGATTATGGATTCACCTTCCATGGAAACGGTGGAAGCTCCGTTAAAGCCAAACCAGCAGAACCAGAGGATGAACACACCCAGGGCACCCAGGGTAAGGCTGTGGCCGGGGATGGCCTTGGCTTTTCCATCCTGATCATATTTTCCGATACGAGGGCCCAGAATAGCGGCACCGATAAACGCGGCTACACCACTTACTAAGTGGACTGCTGTTGAACCGGCAAAATCATGGAAGCCCAGCCTGGCCAGCCAGCCGCCTCCCCAGATCCAGTGACCGGAAATGGGGTAGATCACCAGGCTGATGATCAGACTGTATAAGCAGTAAGAAGAAAACTTTGTCCGTTCCGCCATGGCACCGGAGACGATGGTCGCCGAGGTGGCACAGAATACGGTCTGAAAGATCAGATAGGTGTAAAAGGATACTCCTTCAGGGAGCATGGCCGTTCCATAGTTGGCTTCCTCAGCAATTCCCGACAGGCTCCCGATAAAGGAGCCCGTACCTCCGAACATCAGCCCGAAGCCAACCAGCCAGAAGGCGGGAGTACCAATACAGAAATCCATCAGGTTTTTCATAATAATATTGCCTGCATTTTTGGCCCGGGTAAAACCGGTCTCTACCATGGCGAAGCCGGCCTGCATAAAGAAGACCATTGCTGCGCCGACCAGTACCCAGATTGTATTTACAGCAGAAAAATTCATCATAATTTATCCTCCTCATCATAGGTAATTGGGCTTGCAAACCGTCTGATATAAAGAAAAGGCGCTTCGGAAAATGTTTTCCAAAGCGCCTTCGCCTTTATAACTGGTAGTATAAATCTAAATTTTCAAATGTCAAGTAAAAATTTTTCTAACTATTCAGGACAGCAGAAATATCCATAAACAGTCCATGAAAGCTTGCTTTCAAAGGGCTGTTCAAGCCAAGAGCCCGGTATCAGTTGGACATGGCCACCAGTTCCTCCAGCATCTTGGGAAGCTCAGTCCCCATGTTTTCATTGGAGAACTGACAGGTTCCCACCTTTTTGTGGCCACCGCCGCCATATTTTAACATCAGACTTCCCACATCTACGGTAGAGCTGCGGTTTAAGATACTGTAGCCCACTGCAGCACTGCAGCCTTCTCCACCCTTGCCGCTGACGATCCAGGCAGAAATATTCTGATCGGGATACATACTGTAGATCATAAAGCGGTTACCGGAATAGATGGGATCCACTCCGCGCAGATCGGAGATAATTACATTTCCCTTAACCTCAGTGTGAGCCGTCACCATTTCCTTAAATTTAGCCGTCTGTTCAAAATAGACATCAATACGTTCCTTTACATCGGGCAGGGCAAGAATTTCATCGATAGTCATGGTACGGCAGGCATCGATCAGACTTTCCATCAGCTGGTAGTTGGAGATACTGAACTG
>JAFSIS010000064.1 GCA_017439665.1 Lachnospiraceae bacterium | reverse complement strand
CTGGATGAAGAAAGCACAAAGGCAATCCTGGGGATAGCAGGAGTGCAGATAAAGTTAAAGAAGTTATTTGTAAAAAAGGCAGAAGGAGGGAAGAAGATGTATCAATTGTGTAAGGCATTTGCAGATCATATGGAAACAGGAAGGAAAGAAGGAAGAATGCAGGGGAAGATAGAGGCATTAAAGAATCTTGTAGAAAGCCTGAACATATCCATAGAGGAAGCAATGAGGCTTTTGAAAATCCCCTTGGAGGATCAGGAAAAGTATAAATCACTAATGTAAAGAAGAAAGAAAAAATGAATCCTGATATAAGGTATGGAATTGTCAATACAGGTGACAAATACCTTATATCAGGATTTTTTATCTACTAAACTTACAAAGAGGAAACAAAATGGAATATCTGAATTTTTTTATGTTTATCATACCGCCGCTTTTTGCCTTACTGATTCACAACTATCTGCGGCATGGAGAACTGAGCAATAAAAGAAAAATAGTGTTTGCCATCGTTTATTTTATTCTGCTGAATGCGATCACATTGGGGATGTCCTGGCTGAGAGGGGTAAAGGGACTACGGTTTGAAGATATGACCCTGACTTATAAGATAAAATATATCTCTTTAGGTACAGTCATGGGCTTTGTTCTCCCTTTTCCCATATGCCTGCTGACAGAAGATCAGATTACCCTGGGGGGACTGAAGCGGTATATAAAGCGATTCTGCCAGGATATGAAAAAATATACAGCCTATGCGATAAGAATGGCCAAAGCAGATTTGGGAGCTGAGGTTGCAAATGCCTATTTGGACTGGCTTTGGTGGATGATCGAACCGGTATGTAACATGTTGATGTATACACTGATATTTGGAGTTGTATTTCGGGCATCAGAGCCTTTTTTTCCAATATTTATCTTTATTGGAATCAGTATGTGGGGCTTTTTTTCCAGAAGTATATCCGGCAGTGTCAATACAGTCAGGGTGAATAAAGGGATTATTACCAAGATTTATATGCCTAAATATATTCTCCTTTTTTCCAAAATGCTGGTCAATGGATTTAAGATGCTGGTTTCTTTTGGAGTAGTAGCAGTGATGATGATTGTGTTCAGAGTCACTCCTACACCATACATTTTATATGCTATACCTATTTTAATCGTATTATTTCTTTTTTCTTTTGGAGTGGGAACTATTATGATGCATTATGGTGTGTATGTTAGTGATCTTTCCTACATTACGGGCATTGTTTTAAGTATGATGGTATTTATGACAGGAACCTTTTATTCTCTTTCCAAACGCTTTCCCCAGCCCTTCGGAGAGCTGATGGAGCAGTACAATCCGGTAGCCTTTTTAATCGCTTCCATGAGAAAGGCGTTGCTGTATGGACAGGCTCCCGCCTGGGAACTTCTGCTGTTCTGGGGCTTTATATCACTGGGCCTGATCGCCCTGGGAGCGTTTACGATCTATTCTAATGAAAATGCATATGTAAAGGTGATTTAATGGATAAACATACAAATGATATGGCAATAGAGGTTAAGGATATCTGCATTAATTATCGTATTTTGAATAATATCTCTGTGCAGAAATCTTTTCTGAAGAAAAAAGTACATAATGAGGTATTTGAGGCAGTAAAGCATGTTTCCTTTCAATTGGAGAAGGGGGAGATCCTGGGGGTCATCGGGCAGAACGGAAGTGGAAAGAGTACGTTGCTTCGTTCTATTGCCGGTGTATTTGCTCCCAATTCCGGAGAGATAGATCTGCATGGCAACACCGTTTCCCTGATGGCTCTGGGTGTGGGTTTTAAGGACAGCCTGTCGGGAAGAGAAAACATTATTCTGTCCGGCATGCTGCTGGGTTTTAAGGAAAAGGAAATTCAGGACAGGATGGAGGAGATCGTAGAGTTCTCCGAGCTGGGTGAGTTTATTGACCGTCCGGTAAGAACCTATTCCAGCGGTATGCATTCCAAGCTTGCCTTTTCCATTACGGCTATGCTGGAAACGGATATTATGCTGGTGGATGAGGTCCTGAGCGTAGGAGATGAACGGTTCAAGAAGAAAAGTCTGGCCAGAATGAAGGAGTTGATCAGCGATAAAAATCGAACTGTGATCATCGTTTCCCACAGTATTCCCACTTTAAAGGAGCTGTGTGACAGAGTGCTCTGGCTGCATGCCGGTGAGGTAAAGCAGCTGGGAGAGCCGGAGGCGGTTCTTAAGGAATATGGTCGGTTCATGGGGGCCTGATGTAGCGGCAGCAGGGAAGTTTTAGGCGGGCAGATTTTCCCGGAGAAAGGAGAGGCTGATGGAGAAGATTCTATCCATAGTTATTCCGGTATATAACGTGAAAGCCTATCTCAGGGAATGTCTTCACAGTGTGGCGGAAAGTGTGGGTGAACATTCAGGGAGCGTAGAGGTGATCATTATTGATGATGGTTCCACGGATGGCTCGGGGATCATTGCGGACAGCTTTGCCAGGTGCTATCCCTGGTTTCGGGTGATCCATCAGGCAAATGGAGGGGTTGCTCATGCCAGGAATGCAGGTCTTGAGCAGGCAAAGGGAGAATGGCTCTATCTGGTAGATTCGGATGACTGGCTGGAAAAAGGGGCAGTTTCTTCTTTACTGACGATGATCGCCGGAAACCGGGGATGCGATATTCTTATTTTTGAGGCCTATAAGAATTCAGAGGAAAAAGAGGAGGCATGGGAGCACTTTCCCGAAGAACAGGTATGGGATAGGAAGGACGATCAAAAAAGGCCGTTTTTCCACGAGCTTCATAGAAAAGTGCTGTACAGTCGGAAAACACCTCTTGCAGCCCCCTGGGATAAGGTATATCGTCTGGCATTTTTGCGGGACAGAGGTATCCGGTTTCAGAAAAATCTTAAGGTTTTGGATGATATGATCTTCAATTTGGAGGCTATTGGGGCAGCAGAACGGATTTCTTATCTGAAGAAAAAAATCTACCATTACCGTCAGGTTCCGGATTCCATTACCAACAGCTACAGGCCGGATCGTGTGGAACAGGACAGGCATGTATGGAAGTATATTGAAGAATATATGCAAAGAGTATCCCGTAAAGAGGAATGGACCAAAGCGGAGCAGGAGGCTTTCCGGCAGAGCTATTATTGCCGGGTAGTGAAATCCTTCAGTATCTGCTGCAGACTCTGTTTTTTTCATAAAAAAGATGAGCGACCTTTGCGCAAAAAGCTCTCCGGGGTGAAGGCGGTTATGAGGCAGCAGCCTTACCAGGAGGCCTTTCGCCGGGTACAGGCAAAGAATCTGGAATGGAGGCTTAGGCTGGTTGTGCTAATGGCAAGATTACATACAGCAGCAGGAATTTATCTGTTGCATCGGGGGAACCAGTGGTGGGAAAAAAGAAAGAAGTAGAAAGCGAAGATATTTTCTTTTCTCCGGAAGGAGCAGCAGGAAAAAAAGGGATCAAGGGAAAGGCTTTGTTTATTACTACCAAGAATCTGGACTATCTTCGAAATGTACAGGAAATCAGGCTGCTGAAGGAAGGCTATGGTGAATGTACGGTAATCGGTTCTTACCGGAAAAACTACCTGGGAAGACTTGGGGAAGTATACAGCCGGCTGCTGTTTCATCGGTTATCTCCATACGATCTGATCTGGGTGGGGTTTGCGCCTCAGATGGTTTTGCCGTTTTTGAGGAAGTTTTCTAAAAAAACACTGGTGATCGATTTTTTTATTTCCCTTTATGATACCCTCTGCTATGACCGAAAAAAGGTAAAGCCAGGCAGTCCTTTGGGCAAAGCATTATATCTGTGGGATAAAAAAACGCTTGAGAAGGCGGATCAGGTGATCTGTGATACCTGCGCGCACCGGGAATATTTTGTGAAGGAATTTGGAGTTTCACCGGACAAATGCAGGGTGTTATATCTGGAGCCGGATACCTCCGTATTTTATCCGCGAAAAAGTAAACGGCCGGCATATCTCAAGGACAAAGTGGCAGTGCTGTATTTTGGGAGTATTCTGCCCCTGCAGGGAGTGGATATCGTGCTGGAAGCGATAGAGCTTCTACAGGATCATAAGGAACTGTATTTTTTTCTTATCGGTCCCATGAAAAAGAAGATGCGTAAGACCAGACCCGAGGCTGAAAATATTGTCTATATCGAGTGGCTTCCAGCGGAGGAACTGGCAGAATATATCGGAATTGCGGATATTTGTCTGGCAGGACATTTTAGCAGCGGGATTGAAAAGGCATCACGGACCATACCGGGAAAGGCATATATTTTTCAGGCTATGGAGAAGAAAATCATTCTGGGAGACAATGCAGCAAACAGGGAAATATTTCAGGAAGGAGAAAAACTTGCTTTTGTCAGAATGGGAGATGGGAAGGCGTTGGCAGACACCATTTTAAGGCTGGCAGAGGCAGGAAATAAGGAGGAAGATTGAAGATGATACTGAAGAAATTGGAATTAAAGAAATTTATCTTTTTGTGCCTTGCATTCATTCTGGCAGGAGGAATGCTGATCAGGGCAGAGGCAGCAGAGCAGAACGCCATCACCATTATGAAGATGGTTACGGTAAGTGAAAGAACGGAGGCAAAAAAGGAGCCCAGTGATTCTGCTGAGGTATTGGTGGTTTTTGAGGCCGGAGCGGATATTCTGGTGGTAGAGGAGATTGACGAAGAGTGGTACAGCATAGCCTATAAGGCTGAAATCGGTTACATCAAAAAGGCGGAAACTGAGGAGAAGGTCAGTTATGCAGAGGAGCTGGAGGTGGCCGATAAAGAACTGGAAGAGGTAGGCTATGAAACTACTCTGTTGGTGGAAGAGCTGGAAAAAGAGAAAACAGAATCAAAAAAGTCGATCCTGTGGGGAGTCGTGATCGCTGTACTGGTGATCGCAATCTTTGGTGTTGGTATTGCTCAGAACGTGTTGAAGAAGAAAGCGGGAGAAGGTGAGGAAGAAAAAGAAGATAAGACTGAGAAGGAAGAAGAGGGGCAGGAAAAGGAATCGTAATTACGGCGATACCGGGCCGCTAAACTTAAATCCTGATATGAGGTATGTGATGCCTTGTATCAGGATTTTTTACTATAAAAGTATGATAAAAGTGTGAGCTTGGAAACGGATGGATAACCATATGTTGACAAAATAACGATATAATGATGATATAGACGGCATAGCAAACTAATTGTGTTGATAAGCAGTTTAATGATAATGAATTGGAGAAGTATTCTATGGGTAACGTTGTGAGATTGTATCAGGAACCGGGAGGAAGATTTCCCAAAAATAAACGAAAAGAATTGGCCAGAAGAATAGAGAGAGTCTTTCAGGCCGGAGGCATGATGGATGTGGAAGAGATTGTACTATGGGGAGTCGAAGTTGAAGCCATCCGTAAAGCCAGAATCAAAAAGGGTGAGATGAAATTCTGGTATAATTATTTTGAACAGTCACCGGATGATATGATTCCCTATTGGGAGGCAGAGGGAGATTTTGATTTTTCAGAAGAACTGTGGGATTGGTTCAGCGTGCTGAGGGAACGATTTGAGGAAATCATGGCTTCGGATTTATCCATAGAAGATCCCCGGAGTCTGATTTTAATCTCCATATTAGAGACGTACGATGAGTATTATCAGATATATCCCTTTGCTGAGTTTCTGGAGGAAACGCTGGAGCATATTGAAGATAAGCGTTACCTGGTACTCTGGAAGTTGTATGAGGAAATGCTTCATGAGCCAAAACGCCGTTTAATCCATGAGTGGAGGCGGATTGAGGATAATAAACGGAATAATAAGGCAAGGGTTACCTTTCGGCGTTATATGGCTCTGGTAGCAAATCTGGGATTGAGGAAGAAGGTATTTGGATTTTGACTTTTGGAAGGAAGCCTTATTCAGGGCACAGGAAAAGGGAAACATTCCTTTTCTTGTGCCCTTAAATCTGTTATAATATAACGATAAATTTAAACACTGAGAGGATATTTCAATGAAATACGATTATTTGATCGTGGGAGCAGGGCTCTTTGGTGCTGTTTTTGCCCATGAAGCAGTGAAAAAAGGGAAAAAGGTACTGGTCATCGACAAACGGGACCATCTTGCCGGAAATCTGTATACCAAAGAGATTGAGGGGATACAGGTGCATCAGTATGGTGCCCATATTTTCCATACATCCAATAAGGAGATTTGGGATTATGTTAACCAATTTGCGGTTTTTAACCGATATACCAATTCTCCTGTGGCCAGATATAAGGATGAGCTCTATAATCTTCCCTTTAATATGAATACCTTCAGTAAAATGTGGGGAGTGAAGACTCCTGCAGAGGCCAGGGCCAGGATTGAAGAGCAGATTCGTGAGGCCGGGATTACGGAGCCAAAGAATCTGGAGGAGCAGGCCATCAGCCTGGTGGGCAGAGATATTTATGAGAAGCTGGTAAAAGGATATACTGAGAAGCAGTGGGGAAAACGGGCAACTGAGCTTCCTGCCTTTATTATCCGCAGACTTCCTGTTCGTTTTGTTTATGACAATAATTATTTTAATGATATTTATCAGGGGATTCCCATAGGCGGCTATACGGCTATGGTGGAAAAACTGCTGGAGGGGATAGAAGTCAGGCTGAATACTGACTTTTTGGCAGACCGGGAAGCTTTTGAAGCTATGGCTGAAAAGATCGTCTATACCGGTATGATTGATGAATATTACGATTATTGCTATGGAGAACTGGAATACCGCAGCCTTTCCTTTGAGACGGAAATTCTGGAGGAAGAGAATTATCAGGGAAATGCGGTGGTAAATTATACAGAGTACGAAGTACCCTATACCCGTATTATTGAGCATAAGCATTTTGAATTCCAGTGTCAGGATGGGACTGATCACCCTAAAACGGTGATCACCCGGGAGTATCCGAAGCTGTGGAGCCATGGAGAAGAACCTTACTACCCCATGAATGATGAAAAAAATAATGGGATCTATGAAGAGTACCGGAAAAAAGCCCAGGCCGATGAGAAGGTAATTTTTGGCGGAAGATTGGGAATGTACCGTTATTTTGACATGCATCAGGTAGTGGAAGAGGCTCTGAACTGTGTGGGTCGGGAGCTTCAGTAGCTGCCCGGCTGCAGTAAGAAGTGTTTTATGATCTAAACGCTTTGGAATGGAGTAAATTATGTATCAACGTAAATCCAACCTGTCCAATCTGGTGATCATGGTATTGGACTGCCTGTCTATTGTGGTCAGTCTGATGCTGGCCAATTATATACGAAATGGAAAGGTGTTCACCAGTGATAATGAAAGGATGGACTTCGGCCTTATGGTGGGAGCCTGTCTGGTCACCTTTCTTTTATTAAATATGTACCACAATCTGTACAAGGATATGTTTCACCGTGGGCCTTTGAGAGATGTGATCTACATCGTGTCCAGTAATGCCTTTCTGTTTGCGGGAGCAGTCGTGTTTTTGTATTTTGTCAACCGTGTGGATGCTTATTCGCGACTGGCCTGGATCTATTTTTTGGTGTTTGACTGTGTATTTATGTTTATTGTGCATCGATTGTTCAAACGCTTTCTTCCATCTCTCTACTGGAGATTGGGACAGGCCAGAAAGATTCTTCTGGTGGCAGACAAAGCCCATGCCGCAGAACTGATTACTGAGGTAAGAAAGAGCGGCGGCTTCCTCTATGATGTAGAGGGGGTAGTGGTTATTGATGCTCCGGAATGTACCAGTGTAAGCGGAACCCGGGTTGCGGTAAAGCCGGAGGGACTGATTCCCTATTGTCAAAATGCTTCTCTGGATGAAATTTTTATCGCTGTGGATGTGAATCGCTACCCGGAATTTTTACAGAGTATAAATATCCTGTCGGAAATGGGAGTCAGCATCCACTATCAGATTCCGGTGCCTTCTCTGCGGGGAGCAGGGCAAAAGGTGCTGTCCCAGGTGGGGCCGCTTTATATGGTGACCTATGCTAACCGGATCGTTTCCTTATGGCAGCTTTTGCTGAAACGGTTGATCGACATTCTGGGAGCCCTGGTAGGCTGTCTCTTTCTGGTATTGATCACCCTGATCTTTGGCCCCATGATCAAGCTGGAGTCGCCTGGACCCGTCTTCTTTTCCCAGAAAAGAGTGGGCAGAAACGGGAGAGTATTTCATATGTATAAGTTCCGTTCCATGTATGCGGATGCGGAAGAGCGGAAAAAAGAGCTGATGGCGCAAAATGAGATGCAGGGGCTGATGTTTAAGATGGAAAAGGATCCCCGCATTACCAAAATCGGCGCCTTTATGCGCAAAACCAGTCTGGATGAATTTCCCCAGTTTATCAATATTTTAAAAGGGGATATGAGCCTTGTGGGAACCAGGCCCCCTACCTTGGATGAGTTTGAAAAATACAGTCCTTACCACAAGAAGCGTCTCAGCTTCCGTCCCGGTCTTACGGGAATGTGGCAGGTCAGTGGCAGAAGTGATATTACCGACTTTGAAGAAATTGTCCGTCTGGATGTAGAGTATATTGACCAGTGGTCCATTGGACTGGACATTAAGATTTTATTGAAGACTCTTCTGGCAGTTTTTACCAGAAGTGGAGCGAGATAGAAGGAGTGCCAAATGTACCGGGGGCGAAAGCAGGGCATAAGCGGGGGAAAGGATGAACCATGAGCCGGAGCTATACCAATAATCAGCTACAGCATCTTTTTTTGCAGCAGTCCTGTGAGGATGCATGGGAGCAGTGGCAGACATGATCAGGTGGATCTGGATACAGGAGCCATTCTTATGGATCGGAATATGCTGGCCTCCCTGTATTCCCTGATCTATACGGGACAGCGAAGGCTGGCAAGAAATCTTCTTCGGGAAGTGGTAGGTGAGTACATCAATAACCGCCTACCACTTCCCGACAGGTGCTGGAGGAGGCGGTTTCCCTGCACTTTACACGAAGCCATTACACTATCGAGTGGAGTTTTTTTGCCAGGCAGATTTTTTCTTTCCCCAGGTGAGGATCTTCTTTCCATTGATGCACAGAAGGAAGAGGGCCAGGCTGATGAGGGATACTGTGATTCCGGCATAGAATCCTTTGGGAGTGAAGGTCAGGCTGATCTCATGGCTCCCTGCTGTCAGAGGGATGGAAAGGAACATGCCTTCAAAGAGCTGGGGTTCTGCTTCTTTACCATCCACAGTTACCCTCCAGCCGGGTTCGTAGGGCATAGAGAGGATGAGATAGCCGGTTTCTTCGGCTTCTACGGTTCCGGATACACTGGTGGAGGTAAATTCAGTCAGGTTAAGGGAAGAATGATTCAGGCTGTTGATCAGGGTAAGGAAGGGTTCTTCCACCAGCCGATAAGCCTCCAAACGGATATCCAGATTGTCTGAGGCGGTGATTCTTACCTGATCACCTGCTTTGCGATAACCCAGATCCAGAATATGCCTGTTTTTCATTTTTTTAAATTCGGCCTCATCTACGATCTCGCCTGAGGATGAGGTGGCAGTCATTTTAGCCGTTACCACCTGGCCGTTTCTGGAATAGCCATAATAGTAGCCATCCTCCGGAATAGTAATGGTGGCAAGAGAGCCAATGCTTTCACTTTCTACTGTGATAAAAATATCTTCTGCAGCCCCCAGTTTTTCGGCCAGCTGATTCTGCCGGTCAATGGGTAGAAGAAGATTCCGGTCGTTGGCAAGATCATCATCTAAAACCACATCCTTGGCGTACTCGCTGTCTACAAAAAGTTCTGTCAGATCGTATAAGGAAGGCTCTGATTCCTGTTCTGTGGAAGCCTCCTCCTGAAAAGACTGCTCCAGATCCTCTATTACCTCATCTCTGGTAATATCCAGATCCAGTGCCGGGACAAAATAGCCGAAGGGCAGGTTGGCGACAGCCTCGTACAGATAAAGATTACCTTCCTGATCCATCAGCTTGTTTAAAGGGCTTTCCTTTTCCCCATTTTTGGAAATGGTATAAGGAACATTTAACAGGGCACGGGTAAACAGGGTGGCACCATCGAAGCTGTAAAATACCTTGCTGCTTTTCAGACCATATTCTTCATAAAAGGCATTTACCAAGCCGTTTCCGGTGGAAGAAAAATAGGAGGCAGAAGGATAGCGAAAGAGCATGCCATCATTGTTGGTGACGCGTTTGTCCCGTTCAAAACGATGAAATTGATTTTCATCCGTAAGTGTCCGTTCCACCAATGTTTCATAGGAACCATAATCTGCAAGATAATTGCTGCGGGATACTGTAGGGCAGCTGGTAAGGTAGGTGTTGCAGCCGGCTTCGATCATGACCAGAGTAAGGGCAGCAAACAATAAGGAGCCTGTGACCCGGGTAGAGTTCCGATAGACCTGGAGTAAAATGGCATAGCCTAAAAGGAAGCCAAGGGTCAGAAGGAAGCTTCTGTTGGTGAAGGCGTCGTCAGTAACCAGCTTCTGGCAGAGTACCAGAAAGATTACCACTCCCAGAAAAACCTGGGAAATATCTTTTTTGGAGATTTCTCTGATTTCCAGGAAGGTTTCCAGGGCTATGGTCAGAGCCAGTAAAATGTAGAGATAAGACTGGCGGCTGGGCAGGGAGTTGGGATAGTTAAAACCATGCCACAAAAAGCTTAAGGTATTACTGGAAAAGCTGATCAGGAGAAAACAAAGCAGGGTAAGTTTTCCCAGCTTCTGCCTTGTGGGTATGGTTTTGCAGATAACGTACAGGGGAACCAGGATCAGGATGGCGACTCCGCAGTAGAGATTGGGCCAGTGATCCAGGCCGATCTCTACGGCTACATCGATACAATGGCGGGCAAGTACATCAAAAATAGCAAAGTAGGACTTTGCATCCGAAGGAAAAGAGGAACCACTAAACTCCGTCAGACTTAAAGCAGCCAGCTCCGGAAGCAGCAAAACTGCACTCATTCCTCCGGCAAGAAGGGAGTAACAGGCAAACTGCCTGAAAGCCCGGACTTTTTTCGTGGCGGCAGGTAAGAGTACCAGCATAAAATAAAGCACCAGATAGATGCAGAGCATGATGCATAAATAGTAATTGGAAAGAATGGCCGCGGTAAGGGTGATGCAGTAAAGCTTGTATTTTCCCTCATTTACCAGCCGCTCCAGGCCCAGAATGACCAGGGGAGCAAGTATGACCACATCCAGCCACATGACGTTCCAGTTATAAGCAGCCATAAATCCGGAAAGGGCATAAAAGGTGGAAAAAAACACCAATGCCGGATTTTTTTTCTGAACATGGTGGCGGAAATAAAAGCAGGAGGTGAAGCCTGCCAGCCCGATTTTGAAGATGACCAGATAGGACTGGAATTCAATCAGCAGGTTTTCCGGAAACAAAACAGCCAGCCAGTTGAAGGGGCTGGAAAGATAGTAGACGAAGAGGGCAAGAAAATTGGAGCCCAATCCGGTGGTCCAGGAAAAAAGCAGGGAATCCCCGCTTTTCAGCTTGTCATAAAATTCAGTTAAAAAAGGAAAATACTGGTGGTACATATCTACATGGAGGAAGGAACGGTCTCCAAAGGGATAAATCGACTGTACGATGAAAATGACCAGCATCAGCAGTACCGGTACCAGAAAGGCAGTCAGGTAGACAGCCTGTTTTTGTACAAAGGAAGCAAACTTATTCTTCAAGGGCTTCTCCTTTCTCCATCAAATAGTAGTATTGCAGGATGGCATAGTCGGTCAGCTTATCCTGTACCTCCTTAACGTCCCGGGAATTACCCTCATTATCCTGTACCTCAATAGAGGAAATCAGAGGGTAGCTTTGTTGCAGCTCATCCAAAAATTGATGAAAAGAGCTTAAAGGAAGGTCGGCAGCCTCCAGAAGAAGGAGGCCCAGGTAGTTAGGACTTGTGGAAATATCTGTTTTTTCTTCAATATCATAATTTGCCCAGAGGAAAAAAGGAACCCGGTAGCGGAGATTCAGCTCCTCACGGCTCAGTGCCTGGTCATTTTTTCCATTCAGCCTCCAGATGTCCCGAACTACAGAATCTGTGGGCTGGTGGTCACCAAAAAAGAGGAGGATGGTTTCTTCTTCCTGCTGGGAGAAATAGTGAACTAATTCCTCAATTTCCTGATCGGATACTTTTAAGAGGGAAAGATATTGGCTTAAGGCAAAGCTTTTACTCCCTTTGATGGTGATATCCGGGGTGAAATTATCGAAGGCATCGGTATAGGAGGAGTGGTTTTGCATGGTTACGTTAAAAATAAACAGCGGCTGGCCATCTTCCTTATTTTCATAAAGCTGGATGATCTTTTCATAATCGGCTTCATCGCTGACGTATTTACGGATTTTTTTTGCACCGGAAAAATCATCCAGAGCCAGAAAGTCAGTAAAGCCCAGCCAGGGATAGACCTGGTGCCTCTGCCAGCCGGTGGCCCCGTAAGGGTGGATGGCAGCAGTGCTGTAACCCAGTTCCTTCAGCCAGGAAGCCAGGGAAAAGGTTTCATTCTTAATATACTGCTGGTAGGGGATGCTTCCCTGGGGAAGAAAGGCCATGGTCTGACCGGTGAGAAACTCAAATTCTGTATTTGCGGTGTTTCCTCCCAGAACGGAAACACCCAGATAACCGGACTGGGTATTTTCTGCACCTTCCAGCAGGGAGTGGACAAAAGGGATATAGTCCTCGTTTGTGGTAAATTCTCCCAGAATATCCAGATCGGAAAAAGCCTCATTCATAATAACAATAATGTTGGGAGTATCGGTGGTGCCGGTATGGGCCTCACCGATGTTGTTGTCTTTGGAAGCCTTATCGACTTTTTGTGAAGTTTCTTTTAGGAGGTTTATGGCTTTTTCTGCAGAATAACCCTCCGGCTTTTCCACAAAAATGTATTGCAGCTGCATACAGAAGGCAACTACGGTTCCGTCCTTATAGGTCATTGTGGTAGGGGTGAACAGCTTGTCGTAGAGTCGGAAGCGGTAGAGACAGTCCGTAGTCTGGGTATAATTGACAAAGCTGGTCAATAGAATCAGGGAAATTAAGGCACCTGACAATCGTGTTTTTATAGAGGTGACAGAAATGTCACAAAAATAAGAAGCAGCTAAAACCGGAATAAACAGGAGTAAAACGGTGATTGCCTGCTGATCAAGACGGTAACTGTAATTGTCTGCCACACTGGCAGCAGTTTTAATGGAGAGGATGTCCCAGGGCATAATAGGAGCTGAGCGGAAGTTCAGCACAAAGTAGTTGGCAAGGCCTACCAGGGCAAAGACAACAGCCTCCACCCAGAGAGCGATTCTGGCCCGCTTAAAAATAAAAAGTCCCAGAACCATCACCAGTTCAAAAAACAGGATATTCAGAAATTGGATAGCCGGGGCCATGGTTTTAAAGGGATTGTGGGTAAAAAACTCCATCAGATAAAAAATAACGATGGGAATGATCAACAAAAGAAAAAAGGACAGCAGTCCCCTGCCCTTCTCTTTAAATTTATTTGAAATATTCATTACATTCTTTGATTTTGCTGCCTGTCAGCCTTCTCCTCATTTTTTGTATCAAACTGCTACTTATTATAATGTTTTTCTAAAGTAATGCAATAGTTTGGATTCTTAAGAATTTTTTAACTATTCAGGACAGCAGAAATATTAAAAAATAGTCCGTGAAAGTTTACTTTCAAAGGACTGTTTTTAAATATTTCTATTGGATGGATCGGGGGAGCGGGGAAATCCGTAGGATTTTCGAGCCTGTCCTGAATAGTTATTGGAATTTTTAATAAAGAGGTATTGACAAATGAAAATAAACAAAGTAATATATTCATGTTGCCATTACAGCAACGAAATAAAATGTACGCTTAGCTCAGCTGGATAGAGCGTTTGGCTACGGACCAAAAGGTCGGGGGTTCGAATCCTCTAGCGTACACTTCATAAGCCTTGATGAGTCAAGGAAAAGCGAAAAGCACTCCAAAGGGTTGGGGTGCTTTTTTTGTATAGTTTTACGGATATTTACCATGAAGAATTCCGTAAATGCTTGCAAAATCAAGGGGTTACAGGTATGATGAAAATGAGATAAAACTGCCCGTATACATAAAAATAGAAGAGAGACCTATGAAAAAGATAAAAATAAGATTTATTGCCTGGACACTGGTTCTGGCATTATTAAGTGGATATGGAAATACTGCATTGGCGGCTGAGGAGCAAGCGACAGGAACCGTCAGCGGTTCTGATCCTGTGTCTGTGGAACAGGAAGTGATTTCTTCAGATGAGACAGAAATCCTTGAAGAAGGAGAAGCTGATTCCGGGAATATTGAGGCTGACGATGAAGATGCTGCCCATAGGGAAAATACCGAAAGCGATGTCAATGCTGATGATAGTGAAAAGGCAGACGAAACGAGTGCTGATGTGGACGAAGCTGAGGATGACCAGGAGACAGGAGCTGTTCAGGAAGAAGAGGACAGTACGGCAACTTCAGAGGAGAACCAGGCACAGGACGTGGATACCGATTCCGAAAACGAAATGGAAAATGAAACGGTTTCCGGCAACACGGTACAGGCGGACAGCATTTCTGCCAACAGCCTGGAGGTGGGCTCAGTTTCTGCCAAATATCTGACAGCCTCCTCTTCCTATAACTATAGTCCCTACTGGCAGGGGCAGGGAACCATTTCCAATCTGATCATTTTTATTGATTTTTCGGATACTGTTCACGAACATACAGGCAGTCTTGCAGGAACAGCCTGTTATCTGACGGATCAGGGAGTGGAGGATACCTTTAAGTATTTTGACGGAAGTGAAGCATATCCCAGGGGAATGCGGCAGTACCTTTACAACATTTCCTACGGTCAGCTGCGGGTAGAAAATATTTTTCCTCAGTATGATGGAACGAAGATCACCCCTTATACCCTGCCGAATACGGCTGAATATTATGCCAATCATCAAGACGCTATGGTAGCAGCCGTGGTGGAAAAGGTGAATGCTTCAGGCCAGATAAAAAGCAATATGAACCTGGATCTGGAAGGTGCAGACGGAGTTTTGGATAATCTGACCATTCTGGTAGCCTGTGAAGAGGGAAACAGTAATGAACTCTTCAGTGGCTATAAGACCACCTATGGGGGCAATGCTTCTATTAACGGCAAGCTGGTAAGGGATTATAATCTGATCAATGAGTCGGGAGTTTATTTTGGTGTATCCAATTCCGGCCTGATCATCCATGAATTTCTGCATACTATCGGTTATCCGGATCTGTACCACAGAAATATGACAAATGGAAGTCCTGTATCTGTCTGGGACATTATGGCCTCAGAAAGCCACCGTGTGCAGTATCCTCTAGCCTATTTGCGGTCGGCCTATACCAACTGGTTTACCATAGATACAGTAGAAAAATCCGGAACCGGATTTTCCCTCTATGCTGCTTCTGCTACCACAGCAGCAACGAAAAATCAGCAGGCACTTATTTTGAAAACGGACTATTCCGATTCGGAATTTTTTGTGGTGGAATACCGAAAAAAAGGAGCAGCCTATACGGAGGAGTACGAACAGATCCTTCCCGGCTCGGGACTCATTATTTACCGGGTGAACACCTCGGTGCAGGGAGGAAATATCGCCGGCCCGCCGGATATGATCTATGTGTTCCGTCCCGGAGACACCTATAATGAAGCAGGATATGAAGATGGCTTGGGAAATATCTACCAGTCCTATTTATCCAGTGAGGCAGGCAGGACGAGCTATGGCAGCAGCGATTTCGATGCTACTCTGGAGCAGGGAGCGATTACCTACTCAGACGGCGTCAACAGTGGGATCGTTATCAGTAATGTGGGAAGTGCCGCAGGGGATCAGATTACCTTTGATATTACCTTTACAGACAGGCAGGAAGGAGAATACTGGGTTACTCAGGCCGGGGAGAGCGGCAGTACGAATACAACGGATATTGCCTCCTGGCAGAATACGGACGGCAGCTTTTACCATATTCTTACGAGAGGAACCGGTTCATCTGCTTCGGCGGCTTTGTATAAGCAAACGGGTGATATTTTTACTGAATTGGGAAATGCACCTACAGGAATGTACTATCAGTTAACCGAATATAACGGTTCTCTTTATACGGCTTATGTGGATTCCGGCTATTATGTGCAGCTTTCCAGATGGACAGGAAGCAGTTGGACAACGGTTCACCGGACCTCAGTTCAAAACTATAGTGGTGACTTTGGTCTGACGGCGGACAGTCAGGGAGTCTATCTGGCCTATACGGATATGAACACAGTTTATGTCTTAAAAACCACCGGAAGCGGCATAACAAAGCTGGGAAGCTCAGCGGGAACGGCAAGCTATGTGGCAGGGATTTCCCTGTCTGCAGAGGATGGGCGGCTGGCCCTTTTATATCGTGATTTTTTCAATAATAACCGGGCCTATATTAAGGAGTATAATACAGCCTCCAACAGCTGGAGCAATGTAGGAAGCCAGAGCTATTCCGTGGGCAGCGGACTGATCAGGATCAATAACAATAAGCTGTATCTGGTCAATAACGGGGCCAATTCTTCTGGTAAAGCATATCTGTATGTATATGACTGGAAAAACCCGGGTAGTGGCTGGGCTCAGGTGGGGCCGGGGCCCTTTACCAATGCAGGGGTCTATCTCAGTGATCTGTGTTTTGTAGGGACTGAACCCTATATTGTTTATACGGATGGTAGTTCGCCTCATTCTACCCAGGTGTCCCATCTTCATGAGGGACAGTGGATCCTAAGAGGGGATACAGTAGCCAAGGTAAATCTGACGGGACTGGGGATCTTTGCTCATGGGGAACGGCTCTATGTGATCTATGCAAACAACGTGACGGGAAAAGCCTTTGTCCGTACTAATCTGGCTATGAATGCAGATTCTCTTCTGGAACAGGAAACCGTTTCTGTGGGAGAAAAAACAGGAGATGACGGGCTTGTCACCGAAAAATACATGACCATCAGTGAAGAGAACAGAAGCGAAGCCCTTACCGATGCAGAGTTGATCCGCCTGTTGGAAAGACAGAAGAATAAGGGAGAATTCCAGACCATTACCCTGATCCGGACAGGAAATGATGACCGTGATCTTGTGACAGAAGTGTCAGCGGGAGTGTGGAACGCTGCTCTTGCTCTCTTAGGAGAGGAAGGTGAGCTTAAGATCGTACTGATCGATCAGACCAGTGGGCAGGAGGAAGTGATTACCTGGACATTCAGTGGACTTACCTGGACAGAGTCTGCATTACAGCTGGGAATCCTGTTGGAAAATACAGCTGGAAAGCTTAATCTGACTCTGGAAGGAGATGTCTTTCCGGCAGAGCAGGTAAGTATCACTGTCAGCTCTGACCTGCTGGCAGAGAATTATGAGGCCCTGTTACAGAATTCAGGAAAGGAGAGCCTTCCCCTTTACTATTATGAAGATACCAGGGAAGGAGAACGGCTGTTAAAGGCACAGGGAGATTATCAGAGCTTTCCGGGAAGCGGGGAGTATGGTGAAAACTGCCGGATTAGTATTGCGGATATTGGTGAACTGGCAGCTGGGACACCTTATATCATAGAAACAAGCCGCTATGACTGGCGTCTGGAATATGGAGTGGGAGTGACTGCAGAAGAAAAAACAGCAGGAACCATCAGCTATTATCCTTCTGTGGATGCCCTCTATGAAGCATTAGAAGCCTTGGCCCTGGAAAATGGCGCAGAGATATTGATTGATTACAAGGGAGAAACCGGTCCGGAGACCATTGGGTCAGAACTTTTACAATATTGTGCAGATAACGGGTGTTATCTGGAGTTTGCCCATCCGGGAGAAGGGGATGGCCTGCAGTATAGATGGAAATTTTCCGGTCTTACTGGTACAGAAAACTATACCGACTATCCCCTTGAGCTTAACATTCTTACCGAAGGAGCTCAGCTGAGTGCTGAATTTACAGAAAAAACCTATATACAGATTTTAATCGGGGGAAATCTTCCTGACTGTGCAGAGGCTCAGTTGACCGTCTATGGCGTAGAGGAGACGAAGGATCTGATCAATGAGCCTGTGGTTTACCAGTGGAATCAGAAGGACGGATTACCGGTACTGGAAGAAGAAGCCCGGCTGGATGAGGAAGAAGGGAACTGGTTTACCCTTACACTGACAGAGGGAATTGGTAGCTATCTTCTCACGGCTCAGACTGCCTATGGCTGGATACCGGTAAGAATCGCCACAGAAAATGGTGAAGAGACCCGGATGACCTACATTGAACACAGAACCGGGAAAAAAGTTACCGGCTGGAACACGATTACCGGCAGAAAGTGTTATTTTGATGAGGAAGGTTATCTGGCAGAAGGACCAGTCCCGGTGGGAAAATATATTTATCTTTTCGGTACATATAAGGAAGGTAATCCGGGAATTCTGACAGGAAGCCAGATTCTTGGGGACAAGGTGTATTATGCCGACAGCAGGGGAATCCTGCAGCTTGGCTGGCAGAAGGTGGAAGGAATATGGCATTATTTTGATCCCGAAACGGGAGAAGAGATGAACAGCAGGATAGAGGATGACTCCTGGGCTGTGGTCACTACCGATGAAGGTGAGGAGTGCTTCTATCTGGCCAATGGCAGAACCGTTGCCAAGGGCTGGAAAACCATAAATAGCAGACGTTATTATTTTGATGAAGAAGGGGTTTTGCAGACCGGCTTTTTTACCATAGGAAAAAACACATTCTATGGGATGGAAAATGCAGCTGCGGGAGAAGGCCGGGGAGCAATACTCACTGGTGAGCAGCAGATTGGTACAGATACCTATTATTTTGGAAAGAACGGAGTGCTGGTTACCGGCTTTATGAAGCTGGACGGAGTGTGGCATTTTTTCAGTACAGCAGAGAAAAGTCCCCAAAAGGGAAGGGAACGGACCATAAGCGGACCTGAAATAAGAGGAAAGTGGTATTGGTATGAGGTAGATGGTCAGCGCTATTGTCTGCTTCGGAACAAAACCATTCTGACCGGCTGGAGGACGGTAGATGGAAAACGTTACTACTTTGATCCGGATACCTACACCATGCAGACCGGTTTTCTTACCGTGGGAACAAACACCTATTATCTGGAGGAACGCGAAGGGCAGGAAAAACCAACAGGTGCACTTATAACAGGCTGGATTACTCCGGAGGAAACGAATAACACATGTTACTGGTCAAATTCTTCCGGCATTCTTCAAAAGGGACTTCAGAAGATAGAAGGAAAGTGGATTTATTTTGATGTTGTCAGCGGACAGCTGGTGAAAGAGATCAGTGAGGCGGAAATCATAGATGGATTTGTCACCATCACTGATGGACAAGATGAAGAAAAAGTCTTTTATCTGATCAATAACCGCACGGTGGCCAAAGGCTGGCGGACTATCAATGGTGTCCGGTACTATTTTGACACCACTACGGGAGAGCGCATGACCGGATTATTCCAGGCCGGTAAACATCAGTATCACTATGACGAAAATGGTACAGCGAAAATCGGCTGGTGGGAAGATGAAAATGGAAACTGCTATTACTTTAAAACAGGAATGGCGGTTACAGGCTGGCAGACCATAGAAGGAGACCGCTACTATTTCGGAAGTGACGGCAGGATGCAGACCCAGATGGTGACAGTGGGAAGAGGAAATTATTTCCTGGGAACCGACGGCAGGATGCGTACCGGCTTCGTCAGATACTGTGGCAGTACCTACTACTTTGCTGCCAATGGAAAAATGGTTACGGGCTGGCAGACCCTGGAAGGTCAGCGATATTATTTTGCAGAAAACGGATGTATGTATACCGGCTGGCTTAAACGGGGGAATTATACCTATTATCTGGATGAGCAGCTTTCCGTTTATGGACGGATGGTAAAGGGTAAAAGGGAGATCGAGTCCTTTACCTATTACTTCAATGAACAGGGAATTTTGCAGTCTTATGTCCCTTTGAATTAATAGTTTTTTTAGAAAACCTTTAGAAGAGGCTCATTGAATCGGATGTAGATTTATGATAAAGTAGTAAAAATTATAATTTGGAAGGGAGACTTTAACCAAATATGCACAATGAACTTTTTAGCATCGGACCCATAACCGTTCATGGTTATGGGCTGATGATCGGCCTCGGGGTTATGGCGGCTTTGCTTCAGGGAGATTACCGGGCGAAGAAAAGGGGCCTTAACCCGGATGCCATATACGGAATCACCTTTTTTGCCGTAGTTACGGGATTTTTAGCGGCAAAAGTACTGTTTATCCTTACCCAGTGGGAGGATTTTTTAAAAAATCCCAAGTCTTTTTTATCCTTCGAAGGCTTCGTGGTCTACGGAGGAATTATCGGTGCAGTACTGGCTCTCTATCTGTACTGTAAGGTGAAAAAGCTGGATCTGCTGGCTTATCTGGACCTGATGGTACCCTCTGTGGCATTGGCACAGGCCTTCGGACGGATAGGCTGTTTTCTGGCAGGCTGCTGTTACGGATGGGAGACAGATTCCTGCCTGGGAGTGGTGTTTACCCATTCGGCTTATGCACCCAATGGAGTTAAGCTTCTGCCCACCCAGCTGTTTATGTCGGCAGGGGATTTTCTACTGATGCTCATCCTGCTTTGGTACAGTCGTACGGAAAGGATGAAGGGAAGAACAGCTATGCTGTATCTGATCTTATACAGTTTAGGGCGGTTTGTGATCGAATTTTTACGAAATGATGACCGGGGAACTGTGGGAATGCTTTCCACATCTCAGTTTATTGCCATATTAACGGCTGTTGCCGGTGCTGTCGGTTTTTGGGTGATCATGCCCTGGCTGGCAAAAAGGGGCAGTGGGGAGAAATAGGAACACATGAACGAAGGTATGTTTAAGGAAACGGTGTCACCGGAAATGACTGTCCGGGAAGAAAAGGATGCAGCTGAGGGCTCTGGCCAATTGGAAAAGGATGTAGTTGAGAGCTCTGGACAGTCGGAAAAGGATGCACCGGGTGCGTTCAGCCGGACAGAGCTTCTTCTGGGGGAAGAAGCCATGAACAGGCTGAAAGAGGCAAGGGTGATTATTTTCGGAATCGGTGGTGTAGGCGGCCATGTGGCAGAGGCATTAGTCAGAAGCGGCATAGGGCGGCTGGATCTGGTGGATCATGACCGGGTTTCACTGACCAATCTAAACCGGCAGATCGTTGCCCTGCATTCTACTATAGGTGAGCTTAAGGTAGAGGTAATGGCCAGACGGGCCAGAGACATCAACCCGGAAATACAGGTGAATACCCATCCCTGTTTTTATTTGCCGGAAACGGCGGGAGAATTTGATTTTTCTCTCTATGATTATGTGGTGGACTGCATCGATACGGTGACAGGAAAGCTGCAGATTATTGAGGCGGCCAAGGCTGCCGGGGTACCCGTGATCAGCAGTATGGGAGCGGGAAACAAGCTGGATCCCACACAGTTTCGGGTATCCGATATTGCAAAAACCAGTGTCTGCCCTCTGGCTAAGGTGATGCGTCGGGAATTGAAAAAACGGGGGATAAGCGGCGTCAAGGTGGTTTATTCCACGGAGGAAGCGGTAAAACTAAAGAGCAGTTCCACAGAGGATAAAGGAAAGAGAAGAACTCTGCCGGGAAGTACGGCCTTTGTCCCCTCTGTAGCCGGATTGATTCTGGCATCCCAAGTAGTGAAGGATTTGGCGTACTGATACATTGATCATTAGCATAACAGCACACCGGTAAAGAAAGGATAGAAGGATAGGCTGTGCTCTGCACAGGAATCATGAATGAGGAGAGCATATGACGAAACAGGATTTTTTGGAAGGACTTAGAAGATATTTGTCGGGCAGTCTGGATTACCGCCAGGTAAATGAGCATCTTCGTTATTATACGGAATATATTGACAGCCAGCTCCGCCAGGGAAAAACGGAAGAAGAGGTAATGGCCGGATTGGGTGATCCCAGGCTGATCGCCAAAACCCTGACAGAAATGGAAGGGGCCGATACCGTAAGCGGAGAGTATAGAGAAGAGTATATTGAGGATGAGGCAGAGCCTAATCCTAATGATCATTATGTTCATTTTAACGGAAAGACACTCCGCGTTCCGGGATGGCTTTTCAGTCTTCTTCTCTGTTTGGTGGTATTTTGTGTGCTGACAGTGGTATTTACGGTGATTTCCTGGTTTTTACCCTATCTTCTGGTGATTTTCGGATGTGTTATGCTGTACCGTTTTTTTCGAAGAAACCTGTAACTATTCAGAGCCAGACAAATTCATGCAGAAATTAGAATAAATCCACAAAAAAAAGTCATACTACTCTATGTAACCAAAAATATGTAGGCAGGTTCATCCTGCGAAAAGGAGTAGAAAATGGCAAAAAACGATTACAATGCTAATCAGAATGCATCTCAGAACAAGACAAGCAATGCAAACAACGATAAGGCTCAGAACAAGGCCTCCAATGCATCCAAGAACGTGAACAATGCAGGTAACGCTTCTGATGCAAACAACTGCAAGGATTCCATGGGAAACAAGTACTAAGGAATGTAGAATAGAGCGGCTTTTTGGTGAGAAAAGCTGAGTATATGGATAGAAAGGGCAGGTTTTACGGAACCTGTCCTTTTATCTTGAAAAATTTTCTTTACTCAATTAATATGTATATATGAGAAAATTTGAATTGATTGCACCCTGCCATTTTGGCCTGGAGGCGGTGCTGAAAAAGGAAATAATTGAATTAGGCTATGACATTTCACAGGTAGAGGACGGAAGAGTCACCTTTTTTGGTGATGAAGAAGCTGTCTGCCGGGGAAATGTTTTTTTACGAACAGCAGAGAGGATCTTAATTAAGGTGGGCAGTTTCAAAGCTACCACTTATGAGGAGCTGTTTGACAAGACGAAGGAGCTGCCCTGGGAGGACTTTATTCCCAGGGAAGGAAAATTCTGGGTAGCAAAGGCGGCCAGTGTGAAGTCCAGGCTGTTCAGTCCATCCGATATTCAGTCCATTATGAAAAAGGCCATGGTAGAACGGCTGAAGAAGGTCTATCATATCAACTGGTTTGAGGAAAACGGAGAGAGCTTTCCGCTCAGAGTTTTTCTTCTTAAGGATGAGGTGACTATCGGTCTGGATACCACAGGGGAATCCCTGCATAAACGAGGCTACAGAAAGCTGACGGCAAAAGCCCCTATCGCAGAAAATCTGGCAGCCGCTCTGATCATGCTGACTCCCTGGAGAGGGGATCGTATTCTGGTGGATCCCTTTTGCGGAAGCGGAACCTTCCCCATTGAAGCAGCTATGATGGCGGCCAACATGGCACCGGGAATGAACCGGGAGTTTCTGGCAGAAAACTGGCCCCATCTGATCGCCCGCAAAGAATGGTATGACACTATGGACGAGGCAGCGGATCTGGTGGATCTGTCGGTAAAGACGGATATCCAGGGTTATGACGCAGATGATCGTATGGTGTCCATTTCCCGGGAAAATGCACGTCTTGCAGGAGTGGATAAACTGATTCATTTTCAGACCAGAGAGGTGGCAGAATTAAGTCATGCAAAAAAGTACGGCTTTATTATTACTAATCCACCCTATGGGGAACGGTTGGAGGACAAGAAGAACCTAAAAGCTTTATATGAAACCATCGGTGAACGATACCGACAGCTGGACAGTTGGTCCCTGTACATGATCACCTCCTATGAGGATGCCCAGAGGGACATCGGGAGAAAGGCGGATAAAAACCGAAAAATTTATAACGGAATGATGAAAACCTACTTCTATCAGTTTCAGGGCCCCAGACCGCCCAGGAGAGAGAATCGGAATGATGAGTAAATTATGGAGGAGGAGCCTCGGAATCGGAACTTTTTTTCTGGTGATCTGTCTGATCGTGCTGTTTGGTTATTCTGCCAATAAGTCCCTGGTCATCGTGGAAGAAGATGACCGGGAAGGGAAGGGGGATCTGGATGAACTGACCCAGACCATTCTGAGAGAAAAAGAGCAGTATAACTTTATCGTTGTGGTCAATCCGGCCCATGGAGGAAATAATCTGGGAAATGTAGTGAACGATCTGCAGGAAAAGGAGATCACGCTGGCAGTTGGAGAGGCCCTGGAGGAGCTGGCTGAAGAAAGTGATATCGGTATTTTTGTGATTCGAAAAGAGGATATGGATATTTCCAACGAAAGCAGAGGAGAGCTGATCAAAGCAGTGAAGCCGGATCTGGTAGTGGATCTGCATGTAAATGCTGACCCTGAGAATGAACGGACTTTTGGGACTGCTGCTGTTTATAATGGGAAATTTTATTTTGAAAAAATGACCAATGTACGCTTTGCAGATATTATGGTGAGGCAGCTAGTTACAGCGATCGAAGGTAAGGCTAATGGTATTTTTTCCGATGAGGAGGGGAAGTACCCTCTCCTGACTCTGTGCCAGATGCCGGCAGTCAGTATAGAAATGGGATACTTAACCAATGCAGAGGAGGCTTCTCTTCTGAAAAAACGGGAGTATCAGAAGAAGCTTGCAGCAGGAATCTACCAGGGAATCCTCGAGACAAGGGAGGAAATGGAAGGCAGTGCTGATGAGTCAGAGCCAGGGTAAGGAAAACAATGACAATAGATTGGAGTCAAGGTTAGGAAGCCTGTGGCATCGGATAGAAGTCAGCTTGATGAGAGCCGCCATCGGATAGAATACAGGTCAAAAGGAAGGCTGACACAGCAAAAAGGCAGGATTGAAGGAAAGGAGCCAAAAAAATGGCTGACAGGAGAATTATTTTTGCCACCGGAAATGAAGGAAAAATGCGGGAAATCCGTGCTATTCTGGCGGACACGGGAATGGAAGTGCTGTCCATGAAGGAAGCGGGTATTCATGTGGATGTAGTGGAGGACGGAGCCACTTTTGAGGAAAACGCCAGAATCAAAGCAAAGGCAATCGCTGCAGTCTGCGGGGAAATTGTTCTGGCGGATGATTCCGGACTGGAAATCGACTATTTAAATAAAGAACCCGGAGTGTATTCTGCCCGGTATATGGGTGAGGATACTTCCTACACAGTTAAGAATCAGAATCTGCTGGAGCGGCTGGAGGGAGTTCCCGAAGAAAAAAGAACTGCTCGTTTCGTCTGCGCTATTGCTGCGGCTTTTCCCGATGGAAGTGTGGAGACGGTGAGTGCAGCAATGGAAGGAATCATCGGCTATGAGGCAAAGGGAGAAAACGGTTTTGGTTACGATCCCATCTTTTATCTGCCTGAATATGGCCTCTCCACTGCAGAACTTTCCATGGAGTTAAAGAACGAGGCCAGCCATCGTGGGAAAGCCTTAAGAAAGATGAAGCAGGTATTGGAAAAGAGGCTGAGTGAAAGATGAGAGTGTTGATTGTAAGTGATACCCATAGAAAACATGAGAATTATCTGGAAGCGGTGAGAAAAAATCAGCCACTTGATCTGGTGATCCACTGTGGAGATGTGGAAGGTGGAGAATATGTGATCTCAGAGGCCGCTGGCTGTCCGGTGGAAATCGTTCAGGGAAACAATGATTATTTTTGTGACCTGCCCAGAGAGAAGGAAGTGCAGCTGGGAAAATATAAAGCAATGGTGGTGCATGGACATCAGTATGGGGTGAATATGGGCTATGAGAGACTGGCAGATGAAGCCAGATCCAGAGGGATGGATATGGTGATGTACGGACATACTCATCGACCTGTGCTGGTAAAGGAAAAGGGCGTGCTTGTGATCAATCCGGGAAGTCTCACCTACCCTCGCCAGGAGGGAAGAAGACATTCCTATGCGTTGATGGAGATCAAAGCGGAGGGGGAACCCCGGGTTCAGATCATCTATCTGTAATAGTCTGTATTTTAATGAAAAAAAGTTGTTGACAGTCATGGAAATCTATTATATACTATGACTTGCGTTACAGAAAAGTTGCGGTAAAGACAGGCAACCGGGGTGTGGCTCAGCTTGGCTAGAGCGCCTGGTTTGGGACCAGGAGGTCGCAGGTTCGAATCCTGTCACCCCGACTTATATATGACTTTGCGGGTGTAGTTCAATGGTAGAACACTAGCCTTCCAAGCTAGATACGTGGGTTCGATTCCCATCACCCGCTTTCAAAATGCACTTGTGCATTTTGGTCTACGAAGTAGACAAGCGATGAAATCGCAAAGTGGGGGATGATACCCAGCTATTGCGAAGCAAGTTCACAGCGAAGCTGTGAAAGCGGGGGATGCACCCAGCGTCTTGCGAAGTAGACAAGCGACGAAGTCGCAAAGTGGGGGATATACCCTGTGATCTGTGAAACGGATGAAAAAAGTAGTTGACAAAGGAAAACTCCTTTGATATACTAATCAAGTCCGATGCGGACAACAAACAAATATGCGCGAGTGGCTCAGCGGTGGAGCACAACCTTGCCAAGGTTGGGGTCGCGGGTTCGATCCCCGTCTCGCGCTCTCAAAAAAGAAACCGCTACCGAAAAGGTATCGGTTTTCATTTTTCAAGCCCAATCCTGGGCTCGAAGTTCGATCTTCTCCGTTTCACTCCGGTCCGCGCAGAACCGAGGTCCACCGGACCTCGTGCGCCGTCTCGCGCTCTCAAAAAAAAGAAACCGATACCGAAAAGGTATCGGTTTTCTTTTTTCGAGCCCAATCCTGGGCTCGAAGTTCGATCTTCTCCGTTTCACTCCGGTCCGCGCAGAACCGAGGTCCACCGGACCTCGTGCGCCGTCTCACACTCTCAAAGAAAAAGAAGTTTTTCCTGAAGCTATTTGGATTGACTGCTTCAGATATCCCAAATTTTCATTCATCAGTTTTCTGAAGGAATAGTCGCCGGCTGTAAATAAATCCTTATATGCTATCCATACTGCAACAGTAGTTATTTCCATCAACAGAATTCTTGCCAGCCTGTGGAGGAGGGTATTTTTCATATAGCTTAATGTGTAAGACTGAAAAGCAATATGGGGCAATTCATCTTTCAGTATTTGTCCGCAAATTTTTTTCAATAGCGGAGAAGAGGCAGCATTTGCCAGGGCAGTATAATAAGACAGGGCAATAATTTCAGCAGTAACCAAAACCACCACTTCCGAACGAATTCCCCCCAATTGTCTCAGTTTTCTGAAAACACCATCCAGAAAATTCTTCTGCTGTTTTTCTACCTGATGAAACTGCATATATCTGGCAAGGTAGGCTGAATGCCAGTTTTCTTCTCTGATAAATAATTCCATAGCATGGGGATAGTTACTCTGATCAAAGATTTTTGCAAAGGTATTTGAGGCTGAAAGAAGATAGCTTCCTTCACTTCCTTCACCCTTTTGGAAGGCCGCAATAGACTTAAAGATCAGTTTTTTCTCCTCTGTACTCAATTCTTTTTCTTCAGAAAAATCCATCTGCAGGCGATGTCTGTCATTTTTCAGGAAATGTTTGATCCATTGATCATAATCATATTGAACAAATCTTGAGTTTCTGATGTCGTACATTAGTCCTCCCTTCCGAGGCTTTTCCTCTGAACCATTGGATCTTATGATTTATTTTTTACCGGATATCTTGTTATAGCTGTAAATTTAAGTTTATTATACATAAGTAATATTTTGACGCAACAAGCTTAAGAGAATATTAAAATCTCTTCATTGATTTTTAAAATGTTGTAATTGATCGGAGGAAATAAAAATGAATCTTGAAAAGCTCAGTAAATATATCAGCTTAATTTTATGCCATAAACAGGGAATATAGTTGATATATTAAAAACAGATAATTCACTATTTACAACTTCGATACTTATGTGTTATTATTACGTTAAGCATATGACGTTCTAATCTTACGGCTTAAGCCGTCTTCATTCATTTCTTTAGAAAATCTTATGCGAAACCAATCAATTCTATTTAGGCGGAAGATTTTCTGGAGGATAGCAGAGATTGCACAGATGAGCGTAATCTACAGAAGAAAGAATTTAAGAAAATAAGCTGTCATGCCAGTGGATCTTCTGCCGGTCAGGAGGTACACATGAAAGATCAAATCAATGAAATCGGAGTTCCGGCAAGGGATCCAGCCTGCGCAACTGCTAACCGGGAATATAAGAGTACGGTTTTTTCTCTGCTTTATGAAGATAAGAAAGCTCTGCTGAGTCTTTATAATGGGATGAATCACAGCCAGTACACAGATCCTGATGGTTTGGAGATTGTGACCTTAACGGATGCAGTCTACATAGGCATGAAAAATGATAAGGCATTTTTATTAGACTGCAGGCTGCATATGTATGAGCATCAGTCGACCTGGAATCCCAATATGCCACTTAGGAATCTGTATTATGTGGCACGTGAATACGGTAAGATGGTAGATACGGCTGTTGTGTATCGAAGCCGTGCAGTGAAAATACCGAATCCCCGGTTTATCGTTTTTTATAATGGTCAACAGAAGCAGCCGGAGAGGCAGATCTTAAAGTTGTCGGATCTATATATTTATGAGGAAGAAGATCCTATGCTGGAGCTTAAGGTAGAGGTACTGAATATCAATGAGGGCTATAATGATGAGCTGAAGGAGAGCTGTGAAAGCTTAAGGCACTATTGTATTTTTGTGGAGAAGGTACGGGAAAATATGACGAGGATGAAAGAATTAAACAAGGCCATAGATAAGGCTGTGGATGAGTGTATCGTAGAGGGGGTATTAAGGGATTTCCTGATTGCGAACAGAGCAGAGGTGGTGGCGTTAAGCATATTGGAATTTACCTTTGAGGACTGGCTGGAGGTTCAGGAGTTAGAACGTAAGGAGTTCAGAGAGGAGATGGAAAAAGCCCAAAAAAAAGTAAAAGAATTGAAAGACGAAGCCAATAAGATAAAAGACGAAGCCAATAAGATAAAAGACGAAGCCAATAAGATAAAAGACGAAGCCAGTAAGATGAAAGATGAAGCCAATAAGATAAGAGACGAGGCCAATAAGATGAAAGACGAGGCAGAGAAGGAAAAGGAGGAAGCCTATGAAGAAGGTCTTAAAGTTCTGGTTACTTCGCTTTCTTCACTATTCCCGGGCTTTGAGGAGGTTTATCAGGCAGTAGTTTCAAATAGGATATATGCTGATTGTACCAGAGAACAGGTAGAAAAATATTACGAAAAGAAATAGAGACGACAAAAGGATAGCTTTCGGGCTATCCTTTTATTGACACCTCATTTTGAATATTTTATAGTAAGTATGAGGATTTTTTCACAAAGATAGGATGGACGGAAGAAAGTTTTCATAACTATTCAGAACCCCATTTGTATGGCTATGAATAGTGACAAAATAAAAAAGAAAAGGAGAGGGCAATGAAAGACGTGATTTTGAAGAAATTTGCAGAAGTATTCGGAGATGTTGAAGGAGCAAAAGCCTATTTTGCACCGGGACGTGTGAATATGATCGGTGAGCATACCGATTATAATGGTGGTCATGTATTTCCCGCAGCACTAACCATAGGAACCTATGGTGTGGCAAGAAAGAGGGATGATAACAGATTAAGATTCTACTCCATGAATTTCGATAAAATGGGTGTGATCGAATCCTCCTTAACTGATTTATTGCCTTGCAAAGAAGCCGGCTGGACCAACTATCCCAAGGGGGTAATGTGGGCCTTTGCCGAAAGAGGAATGAAGATGGACAGTGGAATGGATCTTTTGTTAAATGGAAATATTCCCAATGGCTCCGGACTTTCCTCATCTGCTTCGGTAGAAGTATTGACCGGCTTTATTTTAAGAGATCTTTTCGGATTTGAAGTGAGCAATCAGGATCTTGCTTTGATCGGTCAGTACTCCGAAAATAATTTCAATGGGGTTAATTGTGGAATTATGGATCAGTTTTCCATTGCCATGGGTAAAGAAGGGCATGCGATTTTCCTGGATACAGCTGATCTTTCCTATACATACGCACCCATCAAACTGGAAAATGCCAAGATCGTGATTGCCAGCAGCAATAAGAAGCGTGGACTGGGTGACTCCAAATACAATGAAAGAAGAAGTGAGTGTGAAACTGCACTTTCAGAACTGCAGAAGGTTATTGAGATCAAGGCTCTTGGTGAGCTCACTGAGGAGCAGTTTGAAGCCAATAAATCTGCCATTAAAGATGATATCCGTGTGAAAAGAGCGAAGCATGCGGTATATGAAAATCAGAGAACCATCAAGGCGGTGGAGGCTCTGCAGGCCAACAATATTAAGCTTTTCGGAGAACTGATGAATGCCTCCCATATTTCTTTAAGAGATGATTATGAAGTGACTGGAATTGAGCTGGATACTCTGGTGGAAGAAGCATGGAAGATAGAGGGAGTTATTGGTTCCCGTATGACCGGTGCCGGCTTTGGCGGTTGTACAGTAAGTATTGTAAAGGATGAGGCAATTGATTCCTTTATTGAAAAAGTAGGAGCAGCTTATCGGGCAAAGATCGGCTATGCTGCCGACTTCTATGTAGTAGAGCTGGGTGACGGTCCGAGAGTGCTGTAGAAAAGAGGACGGGAATATGATTGGTAAGAGGATCAGACAACTGGTAGATTACGGTTTAAGAGAAGGACTTTTGGAAGAAGAGGATAAAATCTTTACCATTAACTGTCTTCTGGAGCTGTTTGGCCTGGATGAGCCGGGAGAGGATGCTGAAACCGAAAACGGAGAAAAAGAACAGGCAGCCTCTGTGGGAGAAAATCTGGAAGAGATTTTAAGGGATATGCTGGATTATGCTGCTGCAAAGGGAATACTGAAAGAGGACAGCATTACCCACAGAGATCTGTTTGATACAAAGATTATGAGTATACTTCTTCCCAGACCCAGCGAGGTGATCAGGCGGTTCTGGAAGCTGTATCGGGAAGAATCCCCCAAAGCGGCCACGGATTTTTACTATAAATTTAGTCAGGACACAGATTATATCCGCAGATACCGGGTGTGCAAGGATCAGAAATGGGTAACGGCCACGGAATATGGAGATATTGACATTACCATCAATTTATCCAAACCGGAGAAGGATCCCAAGGCTATTGCGGCCGCAAAGCTGGCAAAACAAAGCGGCTATCCTAAATGCCTTTTGTGTATGGAAAATGAAGGCTATGCAGGAAGGATCAATCATCCTGCAAGGCAGAATCACAGGATCATTCCTGTGGAAATCCAGGGAAGCAGATGGGGTTTTCAGTATTCTCCCTATGTCTATTATAATGAACACTGTATCGTTTTTAACAGTGAGCATACCCCGATGAAGATTGAGCATGCCACCTTCTGTAAGCTGTTTGATTTTGTTAAACAATTCCCTCACTATATGGTGGGCTCTAACGCAGATCTGCCGATCGTAGGCGGCTCCATTTTAAGCCATGACCATTTCCAGGGAGGGAACTATGAGTTTCCCATGGCGAAAGCTCCCGTAGAAAGCATATTTACGGTTAAAGGTTTTGAGGATGTTCAGGCAGGTATTGTAAAATGGCCTATGTCGGTGATTCGTCTTACAGGAAAAGATACGGACAGGATCATTGCCCTGGCAGACCGGATACTGGATAGATGGAGAGAGTATACGGACGAGGAAGCTTTTGTTTTTGCCTATACCGATGGGGAGCCCCATAATACCATTACTCCTATTGCCAGAAAGCGTGGGGACAACTATGAAATCGACCTTGTGCTGAGAAATAACATCACTACCAAGGAGCATCCTCTGGGTGTTTACCATCCTCATGCCAGACTGCATCATATTAAGAAGGAAAATATCGGCCTGATCGAAGTCATGGGTCTGGCAGTTCTTCCTGCCCGGTTAAAGGAGGAGATGGAGCAGCTTGCCGATGCCTTGTTAAAAATGGAAGACATCCGTTCCATAGAGGTACTGAAAAAGCATGCCGACTGGGTAGATGAATTTCTCCCTGTCCGTGGCCCTTTGACGGAAGAAAATGTTATGAATGTACTCCATGAGGAGATCGGAAAGGTATTCAGTGAGGTTCTGGAGGATGCCGGTGTTTATAAACGGACCAGGGAAGGGCAGGAAGCCTTCCACAGATTTATTCAGGGTTTAGGAAATACTGATTAAATCAGCCTTTTCTTCCTAAGGCAGGACAGGATTTTTTACAGAAAAAGGGATTAATGTGAAAAATCAAAGATTTTTCACTTATTTAAGCAGTATCGCAAGTAAAACTTGCGATATGTATGGGGATTATCATGAAAATTTTACTGGTGGGAATCAATGCAAAATACATCCATTCTAATCCGGCCATCTATTCTCTTCAGGCTTATGCGAAAGCCCATTTGGCCGAAGATGAGAAGGAGAGCTGCAGAATCGAGCTTGCAGAATATACCATCAACCAGAGAAAAGAAGAAATCATAGCGGATTTATATGGAAAAAAGCCAGATTTTCTGGCTTTTTCCTGCTATATCTGGAACTGGTCCATGGTTCAGGAGATTTTTACTACCTTTCATAAGCTGTGTCCGTATACGGTTATCTGGCTGGGTGGTCCGGAGGTCAGCTTTACGGCAGAAACCATTCTGGATGCTTATCCCTTTCTTACAGGAATTATGGTAGGAGAGGGAGAGCAGACTTTTACTGAAATCTGCAGGTACTATAATAGCAGGAAGACGATCCCGCTGTCAGCTGAAAAGAAAGAAGAGGATTTTTGCCGGGAGGAATCTGGTGGAATACCATATCATTGGGAAATTCCCGGTGTGGTTACCCGTCAGGGAAGAGGGCCTGTAAGAGAACTGACTGAACTGAATGAGATTCCTTTCTTTTACCAGGATATGGAGGCCTTTCAGAATCGTATCGTTTACTATGAGAGCAGCAGAGGCTGCCCCTATCGCTGCAGCTATTGTCTGTCTGCCATTGATAAGGAGCTTCGCCTCAGAAATCTGGATCTGGTAAAACAGGAACTGCAGTTTTTTCTGGATCATCGGATTCCCCAGGTAAAATTTATCGACAGAACCTTTAATGCCAATCATACCCATGCAAAAGCAATCTGGGAATATCTGGAAAAACATGACAATGGTGTCACCAATTTTCATTTTGAGGTGGCGGCTGATATTCTGACACAGGAAGAAACAGAGATTCTTGGCAGAATGCGTCCCGGCCTGGTTCAGTTGGAGATCGGAGTGCAGTCTGTTAATAACCTTACCCTTCGGGAGATCAATCGCCCTGCCAGAACAGATAAGCTTGGTCAGAAGGTAAAGCTCCTTCAGAAAAACCGTAATATCCATCTCCATCTGGATCTGATCGCGGGTCTGCCGAAGGAGGATTATGAAAGCTTCAAGGCTTCCTTTAATGAGGTCTATGCACTGGGACCGGATCAGCTGCAGCTGGGTTTTTTGAAGGTATTAAAGGGCTCTCCCATATGGGAAAAGGCTGAGGAATACGACATTATCTATGAAGACAAGCCGCCCTATGAGGTATTGTTTACCCGTTGGCTTTCTTATGAAGAGCTGCTTCGGCTGAAAGGGGTAGAGGAGGCATTGGAAATTTATTATAACAGTGGTCAGTTTATTTATACCGTGGCCATGCTGGAAAAAGAATTTTCCTCACCTTTTACCTTTTTCGAAGAATTGGCTTTATTTATGAAAGGGGAAGCTGCCCGGGAGATGGGCCATGCAAGAAGCAAAAGATATGAGCTATTACTAAGCTTTATCAGGAAAAAAATTCCTTATCGGGAGGAGATGTATATTGCCCTCCTTACTTATGATCTGTATTTGCGGGAAAAAATAAAGACAAGACCTGAATTTTGTGTTAGTCTGGAAGGTATCCGGGAAGAAAGCCGCTGTTTCTATCAGCAGGAGGAAAAGGAAAGAAGCTTTTTACCTGATTATCAGGAATTTAACAGCAAACAGCTGGCAAAAATGACTCATCTGGAAGGCTTTAACTGGTCTGTATGGGAAAAGGGGAACTGCAAAAGGCTGCAGGAAAGAAGGCTGGTTCTTTTTGATTATAGAAGGAGAGATCCTTTAACGATGGAGGCAGCAGTACAGCTCATCCCATAGCCACAGAATTTGCATAGAGGGAAGGGGATACACATGAAGAAAAAAACACCACTTATACTGGAAGCATTATTCAGAGAATACGGAAAAGAATATATCTGCTATCTGACCCATGAGAACGCTCTTCAGCTTTTGATCGCTACCATGCTCAGTGCCCAGTGTACAGACGACAGGGTGAATATGGTGACGAAAGACCTGTTTAAGCGTTATGTGACAGCAGAGGATTTTGCAAATGCAGATTTAAAGGAAATGGAGAAGATGATCCATTCCACCGGCTTTTACCATAATAAAGCAAAAAATATTATTGCCTGCTGTAAGGAGCTGGTGGAAAAATACGATGGAGAGGTACCAAATGATATGGATGCCCTTACCAATCTGGCAGGGGTAGGACGAAAGACTGCCAATGTGGTAAGAGGACATATTTTCCATGAGCCCAGTGTGGTAGTGGATACCCATGTAAAACGGATCAGCAAAAAGCTGGGGCTGACCAAAAATGATGATCCGGTGAAGGTAGAATTCGATCTGATGAAGGAGCTTCCCAAGGACTGCTGGATCGTATGGAATACCCATATCATTCGTCTGGGAAGAACTATCTGTAAGGCACCTACACCCAAATGTGAGCTGTGTTTTTTACAGGAATACTGTGATGATTTCCAGAAGAGAAGTAAAAAAGCAGCCAGAGAAGGGGGTAAAGTAAAGAACGGAAAGGCTGCAGGAAAAGAAACAAAGACAAAGAGGGAAGGCAGCAGTAAGGCTGTAGAGAAGAAGGAAGGCAACAGTAAGGCTGTGAAGAAGACGGCAGGGAGCAGTAAAGCAGAAGCCGGTAAAACAGTGAAAAAGGCAGAGAAGGCATGAGTGTGATCAGGGATTACGTCTGCATTGATCTGGAAACTACGGGTTTAAGTCCGAAGAGTGACCGGATCATTGAAATCGGTGCAGCCAGAGTGAGAGAAGGCCGGATCGTAGATACCTTTCAGCAGCTGATCAATCCCCGCATGGATCTGAATGAGCGGGTGGTCCTGCTGACCAGAATAAGGCCGGAAGAACTTCAGGATAAGCCGGAGCTGTCTGAGGTTTTATCCGGACTGGAGGAGTTTCTGGGAGAGGACATTCTGGTAGGCCATAGGATCAGCTTCGATTATTCTTTTTTGAAAAGAGCTTTTGTCAATCAGAAAAAGACCTTCGAGAAGCGGGGAATCGATACCTTAAGAATTGCCAGGGCCTGCGTGACCGACTGCGAAAGCAAGAAGCTGGAAAGTCTGTGTAAATATTTTGGGATCACTCATCAGGCTCATAGAGCGTTGGGAGATGTGCTTGCCACAGTGGAACTTTATGAGAGGCTGGTGGAGAAATATTATCGGGAAGAGATCGAAGAACTCTTCACCCCCAGAGCATTGATTTATAAGGTAAAAAAAGAGAGCCCTGCAACCAGGGCTCAGCTTGAGCAGCTTGAACGGGTGATCACGAAATATGGAATACAGGCTTCTGTGGAACCGGGTTCACTCACCAGAAATGAAGCTAGCCGTTATCTTGACCAATTGTATTCAACATACGGACGATAGCACTTTTCCGGGGAGAGTTCAGGGCTTCTGCTCTGGTGATCAGCTCCCTTATTTTTTCCGGCTGACCCTGTTCCTTATAGATGGAGGCAGCCAAAGAGTAAGAAGCGCTGATGTCTGTACCGGCTGAAATGGCGGTTTCCAATATGGTGAGGGCCGGAATGATCAGGCCGTTTTGTGCCAGAATGGAGGCATACTCCTGCAAAACAGTAATGAAGTCGGTGTAATTTTGATCATATTCTGTCAATAGAGCAAGATTGGCTACCCCGTAGGTGGCCTTTAATTCTGTATTGGTAATATAGTTTAAATTGACCAGTTTACTTTTTTCCAACAGATTCAGTTTATCCATAATCAGCCCAACCTGGGGATTTGCAATGACAATATCCCGGGAAACAGCATCCAGAAGCTGGCCGGGAGAGAGAGCAGAGGCAGAAAAACTAATGTAGTTCAGGGTGTCCAAGGACTTTCTACGGGTTTCATTGGCCTCATTTTCTTTTTGCCAGAAGGCTTCTTCACTGTTTTTGGTTATTTTAGTATTCCGGCTGATGGCACGGTGAACAACAAGGCAAAGGATGATAAAACTTGCAAAAAAAGGGAATTTCATATATAATATCC
Organism: Lachnospiraceae bacterium; assembly: GCA_017439665.1. Taxonomy (GTDB): domain Bacteria; phylum Bacillota; class Clostridia; order Lachnospirales; family Lachnospiraceae; genus SFDP01. Next base: position 12,506 of record JAFSIS010000064.1, on the reverse strand, counting down.
TTTCGAGACAAATTGATTCAATCAGTAAAGCTATCGCGGCTGTGTAAAGATATGCAGCTGCAGGAATTGCTTAAAGGAGGCGGAGTTCAGGATGAATTTTCATAACAGCAAAACCAAAAGAATCATTTCATCAGTAATTATTCTTCTCTTGGTACTGGCTATGGTAGTTCCCACCATTGCTTCATTATTAAGTTATTAACCGAATAGGAAAAAAGTGGTGCTAAGGTTATTCAACTTTAGCATATTTTATATAGCTTAGCAAGAATTCTGCACAAATTCCTGCCGTGTGAGGTAACCGTTCAGTTTTTTTGAACTGTTACTATAAAATACTGCTTTGGCAGAATGAGAGGAAGGTTAAAAGAGAATGAGTACCGGAAAGCTGTCAGAAAGCGTATTAAAGCGTTCAGTATTAAAACAACTGAAAAACAGGCGTCAGGAAGTTGTACAGGGTGCAGGTGTAGGGGAAGACTGTGCTCTTTTTTCTTTTCCGGAAGAATTGGCAGCTCTGTCCGTCTCTTCCTTCACGGTATTCAGCAGAATGCAGGCTGCAGCCCAGCTTACGGCTTCTGTCAATAATGTGGCAGCAGCGGGAGCGATCCCTGTGGCTTTGATGGTTTCTGCTATTTTGCCGGAAGAAAGCAGGGAAGATGAGATCAAATGGCTGGTGGCCATGGTAGAAAGTGTCTGTGCCAATCTGAATCTGCAGGCTGCCGGAGGAGATACCAGGTTCAGTTCATGGGTGACAAAACCCCAGCTTTCAGTAACCGTTCTGGGAAAAGCAGAAAGGCTAAGGAGACCTGATGGTGACTACCGCCCCGGTCAGGAGATTGTAATGACCAAATGGCTGGGACTGGCGGGAACGGCAATTCTGGCCGATCAAAAGAGAACAGAGCTGGAGAAACGTCTGCCCCCTTCTTTAATCGACGAAGCGATAGGATTCACAACCATGCTGTCTGTACTTCCGGAAGCCGGGATAGCAGCAGAGTCCGGTGTCAGTGGTATGCATGATCTTTCCCGGGGAGGGATATTTGCAGCCCTCTGGGAACTGGCAGAACGGGCAGGTACCGGGCTGGAAATTGAAATGAAGCTGCTTCCTGTCCGGCAGGAAACCATAGAGATCACGGAGGTTTTAGGGATTAATCCTTATGAGCTCCAGGGAGCAGGAAGTCTGCTCATCGTCTGTGATAAAGGAAATGAGCTGGTAGGCCGGCTGAAGAAGGAGAATATTCCGGCAGCAGTAATCGGCAGGCTGACGGAAGATAGGGCAAAGATAGTATATAATCAGGAAGAGAAGCGGTATCTTGACAGGCCTGTTGGAGATCATTTAGAAAAATTTTTATCTGAGAATCAGTGATTTATAAATGAAAATGCTGCTTTAGGCAGCAGAAAGAGAGGAAGTTATGAGAGAAAAAATCTTACAAATCGTAGAAAAGAACAGCCGTATCGATTTAAAAGAGCTGGCCATTATTCTGGGCGTGGAAGAAGCGGATATTGTTATGGAAATGCAGAAGATGGAAGAGGAAGGTATTATCTGCGGCTATCATACCCTGATCAATTGGGAAAAGACCAGTGTGGATAAGGTAAATGCACTGATCGAGGTGAGGGTTACTCCCCAGAGGGGGCAGGGCTTTGACAATATTGCAGAAAGGATCTACAAGTATCCGGAGGTAACTGCTGTATACCTGATGTCCGGCGGTTATGATCTTCTGGTTTTTCTGGAAGGAAAAAGTCTGAAGGAGGTCTCCTCCTTTGTCAGTGATAAGCTGTCTACTCTGGAGACGGTGTTAAGCACAGCCACCCATTTTATTCTGAAAAAATATAAGGACCACGGAACCGTATTGTCCAAAAAAAGAGTTGATGAAAGAGAGATATTTACCCCATGAGAAATCCATTATCCGATAAAGTAGTAAACATAAAACCCTCCGGAATTCGTAAATTTTTTGATATTGTCAGTGAAATGAAGGATGCTATATCCCTGGGTGTGGGTGAACCTGATTTTGACACCCCCTGGCATATCCGGGATGAGGGAATTTTTTCTCTGGAGCAGGGAAGAACCTTTTATACCTCCAATGCAGGCCTTAAAGAGCTGAAGGTGGAAATCTGCAGATACCTGAAAAGAAGGATCGGTGCAGAATACGATTACAATAAGGAAACACTCGTTACGGTAGGTGGCTCCGAGGCTATTGATATTGCACTCAGAGCGATGATCAACCCCGGTGAAGAGGTGATTATCCCCCAGCCCAGTTATGTTTCCTATGAGCCCTGCGCAGTTCTGGCAGATGCTGTACCGGTAGTCATCAATCTGAAGGCAGAGAATGAATTCCGTCTGACAGCAGAGGAATTAAGAGAGGCCATTACGGAAAAAACGAAAGTATTGATTCTGCCCTTCCCCAACAATCCTACCGGAGCCATCATGGAAAGGAAGGATCTGGAGGCAATTGCAGAGGTAATCCGGGAAAAAGATATCTTTGTGATTTCCGATGAGATTTATTCTGAGCTTTCTTACAAGGGAGATCATGTTTCTATCGTTAATATTCCAGGAATGCAGGAAAGGACCATTCTGATCAACGGTTTTTCCAAGGCTTATGCAATGACCGGCTGGAGACTGGGTTATGCCTGTGGGCCGGAGGCGATCATTGAACAGATGACGAAGATTCATCAGTTTGCCATTATGTGTGCACCTACCACCAGCCAGTATGCAGCAGTAGAAGCGCTGCGTAACGGAGATGATGATGTGGCAATGATGCGGGAATCCTATGACCAGAGGAGACGGTTTCTGCTGCATGCTTTTAAAGAGATGGGACTGCCCTGTTTTGAACCTTATGGTGCCTTTTATGTATTTCCCTGTATTAAGGAGTTTGGTATGACCAGTGAGGAGTTCGCCACCCGATTCCTGGAAGAAGAAAAGGTGGCTGTAGTTCCCGGGACCGCTTTTGGTGACAGCGGAGAGGGCTTCCTTCGAATCTCCTATGCCTATTCTTTAGATAACCTGCGTGAAGCCATTGGAAGACTGGCAAAATTCGTTTCCAGGCTGAAACAGGAGAAGAATTAAAAAAATGAACATTATCTTACATCAGCCGGAGATTCCGGCAAATACCGGAAATATTGGCAGAACCTGTGTAGCCACCGGCACCACTCTCCATTTGATTGAGCCCCTGGGCTTTCGCCTGAATGAAAAGGAAGTCAAACGGGCAGGGATGGACTATTGGGAACATCTGGATGTGAGGCGTTATGTCAACTTTACGGAATTTTTAGAGAAGAATCCAAAGGCAAAGATCTGGATGGCAACCACCAAGGCAAGACATACATACACAGAAGTGGAATACGGCCCCGATGATTATCTGATGTTTGGAAAAGAGAGTGGGGGTATTCCCGAGGAGATCCTCGTGGACTACGAAGAAACCTGCATAAGGATTCCCATGCTGGAACGGATTCGTTCTTTGAATCTGTCTAACTCCGTATCCATTATTTTATATGAAGCCCTTCGTCAGCAGGGCTTTCAGGGAATGCAAAGTGAAGGTGAGCTCCATCATTTAAAGTGGAAAAATAACTAATAAGGGGTGTCATATCATTCCGGGGAAACACTGCTTAAATCAGTATTTCCTTAGAAGGATGCGACACCCCTTGAATTTTGATCAGATTTCATCTTCTTCATCAACCACCGGCAGGGAAAAGACGAATTCGGTGCCTACACCTTCCGTACTGATCACATTGATGTTTTCATTGTGAGACTGGATGATCTCACGAGTGATGGAAAGGCCCAGGCCGGTTCCTTTTTTATCCTTCCCACGGGATAGATCCGTTTTATAAAATCGATTCCAAATCTGCTTCAGGCTGTCCTTCGGGATGCCGATTCCACTGTCTTTTACCGAAACAAAAACCTTACTATGCTTTTCATAGGTCTCGATTTTAATGGAAGAATCCTGATGAGAGAATTTAATGGCATTATCCAGGAGGTTGTAGAGTACCTGCTGGATTTTTCCCATGTCTGCCTTTACCGGCATAACTTCTCCCGTGAGTACAAGATCGATGGTGATATCCTTGTGTTTACATGAGGGCTCAAAGCTGTTTACCGTGCCCCGGATAACCTGATTCAGGTCAAAAATGGTTTTTTCCAGAATCATTCCCTTGGTATTCAGGTTGTTTAAGGTCAGCAGGGAGTTGGTCAGCTTGATCAGGCGTTTGGTTTCATTCAATACGATGTCGATGTATTTGGGATAATTCTCAGGGGGAATGGTACCATCCTGCATAGCCTCCAGAAAACCGCGGATAGAGGTCAGGGGGGAACGGAAATCATGGGATACGTTGGCCACCAGCTTCTTTTGGTTGTCCTCACCTTTGGCGATCTCACTGGCCATATAGGAGAGTGTAGAAGCCAGATAGCCCATTTCATCCTCACTATCGATCTGCAGTTCATAATGCATGTTTCCGGCAGCATACTGCTCCGTGGCCGTGGTAATCTTCCGTAAGGGCGTATAAACAATTTCTGTAAAAAAGATCAGGATGATCAGGGAAAGCAAAAACAGCAGGATGAGCATGATATAGGAGATTTTCAACAGATTTTCCTTGGAAGCCAGTAACTCCTGCATACTGCTGTGAATGACCACATATCCCTTTACCTTGTAATCAGAGGTAATTGGGGCGAATACACTTAAGGTTTCTTCTTCAAAATAATCGAAAAAGGTGCCAATGGTATAGTAAGAACCCAGGGTGACGGTAGGGTCAAAGTTTTCAACGATACGCTCCGTTTCCACATCCACCGGCTGGGCCGAATCCAGGATCATACGGCCGGAAGGATTGATGATCCAGATGTTTGCAGAAAGATAGGTATCCAGTGCATCCAGCTGTGTTTTTACGGTATCCAGGGAAACGGTGGTGTCATAAAGATCTGAGGCATAGGTATTGGCGATCAGTGTGGCTTCCTTGTATAGGGCATCTGCTTTTTCACGGGTAAGATGTTCCAGAGTCATATCGGAAACGAAGACTGCTACCACAATAAAGCCGAAAATACCAAAAATTAAATAGGCCAGACAGAACTTCCAATAAAGGGTCTTACGCATGCTCTGTTACCTCAAATTTATAGCCTATGCCCCAGATGGTAGCGATGCGCCAGTTTTCATGGTCTTTGATCTTTTCGCGAAGACGTTTGATATGTACGTCTACTGTACGCGTGTCACCAATATATTCGTAGCCCCAGATCTGATCCAAAAGCTGCTCCCTGGTGAAAACATGATTGGGAGATGCAGCAAGAAAATAAAGAAGCTCCAGTTCCTTGGGAGGCATATCCACCGTTTTTCCCAGATACATAACAGAGTAGTTGGTCTGGTTGATCACCAGACCGGCATATTCCACACATTTGATATCTGATTTTTCCGAAACAGCAGGAGCTACCTTGAATCTGCGAAGAACGGCTTTGACTCTGGCTACCAGCTCCTTGGTGTCAAAGGGCTTTTCCATATAGTCATCTGCACCCAGCTCCAGGCCCAGAACCTTATCGAAAACCTCACCTTTTGCAGAAAGCATGATGATGGGAGTGGAGGACTTGGCCCTGACCTCCCGGCAGACCTGATAGCCGTCAATACCCGGCAGCATAAGATCCAGGATGATCAGATTGGGAGAAAAGCTTTCCATGGCGCCAAGGGCGGATTCTCCATCGTTTACGATCAGGGTTTCAAAGCACTCCTTGATCAGATACAGAGAGATCAGATCAGCAATATTCTGGTCATCATCCACGATTAAAATTTTCTGTTTATTTACCATTGATTTTTCACACTAATTCCTTTCTCTGCAGTCAGGGATGACTGCGGCTTACCGAAAAAGCTATCGATAGGATCACTTTTTAAACTCGGCAATTGTGACACCTGCGTCACCTTCTCCAAACTCACCTAAGCGGAAGGATTTCACATATTTACAGCGCCGAAGATGGTTTTGAACACCGGCACGCAGTGCTCCGGTTCCCTTGCCGTGAACGATCCGTACACTAGGCAGATGGGCCAGATAGGCATCGTCCAGATACTTATCCAGGATAGCAATAGCCTCATCTACCGTTTTTCCTAAAAGATTGATTTCCGGAGAAACACTGAAGCTTTTGGACATCTTGATCTTTCCTGTACCGGTACGGGTGAGGGCAGGTGTGACGATATCCGGTTCATCAATCAGGATAAGATCCTTGATATTGGTCTGGGAGCGTATGATCCCACACTGGACAAACAGGTTACCCTTATGGTCAGGCAGAGAGCTGACGGTTCCTTTAAGTCCCATGGAAACGATTTTTACACTGTCTCCCAGCTTAAGCTGCTCCGGTTTCAGTGTTTTGGGAGCAGGAACGGTGGATTTTAATGTCAGCTTTTCATTCTTCTGATTGATCTTGTCCCTCACCTGGGAACGGGTTTTTTCCAACTCCTTCATGGAGGCACCGGGGCCCGCCTTTTGGAAGATCCGGATGGTTTCATCAGCCACAGCTTTAGCTTCCTGGAGAATTTCTCTGGCTTCCTCATTGGCCTTTCTGAGGATTCGGTCACGGCTTTCATCAATTTTTTCATTTTTTGCCTGAAGACGGTTTTTCAGGGTTTCGATTTCCGATTTGTAGCTGGCAATCTGCATCTGTTCCTTTTCAATGGTAATCCGACTTTGCTCCAGAGAAGTAAGCAGGTCCTCAAAGCTTTCTTTATCTGCGCTGATCTGTTCTCTGGCTTTATCGATAATCTGCTCCGGAAGCCCCAGCTTTCCGGAAATGGCAAAGGCATTGCTCTTTCCGGGGATACCGATAAGAAGGCGGTAGGTGGGACTCAGGGTTTCCACATCGAATTCACAGCAGGCATTTTCCACAAAAGGGGTGGAAAGGGCGAAAACCTTCAATTCACTGTAGTGGGTGGTAGCCATGGTACGGATACCTCTTTCATGCAGCCAGGAAAGAATAGCAATAGCCAGAGCAGCCCCCTCTGTGGGATCAGTTCCCGCATTCAGCTCATCAAAGAGGCAGAGAGAATCCTGATCAGCCTGTTGCAGGATCGTAACGATATTTTTCATATGGGAGGAAAAGGTACTGAGATTCTGTTCAATACTCTGTTCATCTCCAATATCTGCAAAAACGTTGGTAAAAATGGACAACTCAGAGCGGTCGGCAGCAGGGATGTGAAGACCGGCCTGACCCATCAGGGTAAACAGTCCTAAAGTTTTGAGGGAAACGGTCTTACCACCGGTGTTAGGGCCGGTAACGATTAAAAGATCAAAATCCTTTCCCAGAGAAATATCAATAGGAACTACCTTACGTTTGTCCAACAGGGGGTGGCGTCCCTTACGGATATGGATATAATGCTCCCGGTTGAAAAGGGGCTCACTGCCGTTTTGCTCCAGTGCAAGGGAGCCTTTGGCAAAAATAAAGTCCAGCTGAGTCAGGATCCTCTGATTCTCGGCAATAGCAGGAACATATTCAGAAGTCTGGGTACTTAAGTCAGCCAGAATCCGTTCAATTTCTTCTTTTTCCTTAAGCTCCAGCTCCTTCAGCTGGTTATTCAGATTTACCACGGCAGCAGGCTCGATGAACAGAGTGGAGCCGGTGGAGGACTGGTCGTGGATCATACCCGGCACCTGCCCTTTATACTCTGCCTTGACGGGAATACAATAGCGGTTATTTCTCATAGTGACTACGGCATCCTGCAGATAGGTTCTAAGGGAGCCGTTTACCATGCTGTTTAGCTGGCTATGGATTTTTTCGTTGGTTAAAAGCTTCTGACGGCGGATATGTTTCAGAGTAGTGCTGGCATCGTCAGCAAATTCTTCTTCTGATAAAATACAGCGTCGGATTTCCTGAGCCAGAAAGGTAAGGGGCTCAATGGCATCAAAGTAAACATCCAGGGTATCCTCGGGACTATCCTCCCTGTCCCGCCTTCCATAGGTCTTAACCCGGTTTGCATTTTCCAAAAGACCGGCGATGGATAAAAGCTCCGGGGCAGAAAGGCAGCTTCCGATTTCCAGAGAGCTTAAAGACCGGCCCAGAGGTCTGTTCCCACCAAAGGAGATGCCGCCTTTTTTCATCAACCGGCTTAAGGCATCCCGGGTATTGGACTGGGCTGCCCGGATCTCGCTCAGATCGGTAAGAGGTAAGAGACTGCGGCAGAGCTCTTTACCGGGACCGGAGCTGGCCCGGTCGCATAACAAATCAATTATTTTATGGTATTCTAATATGGTTAATGCTTTCTGATTCATGTTTTCCTCATTTTCTGGTTTAGTGGATCCGTCTGGAGATCATATTCCGTAAAGCTTGTTGATACCGTCCTTTGTCAAGGGACGGTAAAAAGGCTGTAAACAGCAACCCTTAGTATAGCATATTTTCTAAGAAAATACTATGAAAGTTCCTTTACATAAGCTATACTTGAGGGTAAAGCAATGGAAGGAGCATAAGAAAAGGCTTGGAAGAAAAAAGGGATTTCGAATTTATGAAGGAGCGGGTAAAGAACCGCCCTTTGAATAAGCGCAAGCTGCTTAGAAAAACTGCTGTAACAGCAGCCATGGCTCTGATCTTTGGTCTCATTGCCTGTGTAACCTTCCTGGTATTAAAGCCGGTAGTGGAGGGATGGCTGTATCCACAGGAGGAAATCGAACTGATCGAGATCCCTCAGGATACGGAAGAGATGCTTCCGGAGGATATGCTGGTGCATGAGGAAACCGTACTGGATCAGACTGAGGAAGTGATCAATACGTTGCGAAATGAGATCCAGCTGGATACTGCGGCCTACCAGGAGCTATATGACAGTCTTTATTCTCTTACCCAGGAAATAGAATCCTCTATGGTAACGGTGACCAGTGTGAACCAGGAAGTGGACTGGCTCAATGACCCTTATGAGACGAAGGGGCAGACTACAGGCTTTTTACTGGCAGATAATAATCGGGAGCTGACAATTTTGGTAATGGCAGAGACCTTATCCCAGTCAGAGGAGCTGAGGGTCACCTTTATCAATGGAGATCAGGTTCAGGCCACGATCAAAGGAACGGATAAGGAAACCGGGCTGGCTATTCTGGCAGTGAATAAAGAAGATCTGGCTGTGGCAACTCTGGAAAAAATCACCTTTATCAGCCTGGGAAGAACTCTGGGAATATCCCTGATGGGAAGTCCGGTCATTGCCATCGGGCGTCCTCTGGGAAATAAAACTTCAGTGGTATTTGGGATGGTCACTTCTGAGGGAACTATACTCAGCCTGACAGATGCCAATTATGAGCTGCTGACTACAGACATTTATGGAAGTACGGAAGCAACAGGCCTTCTGGTGGATATGAATGGGCAGGTCATTGGGATAATCAATCAGGATTTTAATGACAAAACCTCTGCCAATCTGGTTTCAGCTATTGGCATCACTGAATTGAAGGCGGTTCTTCAGCGGATGGCAAATGGATTGGAAAACAGTTATCTGGGTATTAAAGGAACGGATGTACCGGCAGAAATCACCACATCACTGCAGGTTCCTCAGGGGGCTTATGTAACGGGAATTCTTATGGACTCTCCGGCCATGGCAGCAGGAATCCAGAGTGGTGATGTGATCGTTCAACTGGAGGATAAGGAAATCCGCTCCTTTAAGGAGTATACGGAGGCTATCCGCCAGACCCAGCCGGGGGAGATTGTAGAGCTGGTGGTTATGCGCCAGGGGCAGCAGGCTTATCGGCAGGTAGGGCTGGAAGTGACTATGGGAACAATGGAATAAAAAAATAGGAGAAGACAATGAAATATATTAAAGACTTACGTGACGGCGACAGAATTTTTGATATTTATCTGTGTAAACACAGACAGTCTGCCGTGACAAAAAACGGAAAACCATATGAGAACGTTATTTTACAGGATAAAACAGGAACTATTGATGCCAAGATCTGGGATCCCAACAGTGCAGGTATCTGTGAATTTGATGCACTGGATTATCTTGAGGTATACGGTGATGTGAACTCTTTTCAGGGAGCTTTACAGATCAGTATAAAGCGTACCCGAAGATGTGAGGAGGGAGAATATGATCCGGCGGACTATCTTCCTGTTACTTCAAAAAATATTGAAGAGATGTATACACAGCTAAAAGGATACATAGCCAGTATCAAAAATCAGTATCTTCATACTCTGCTGGAAGCGATTTTTATTCAGGATGAGGCCTTTGTGAAGATTTTCAAAAAGTCCTCTGCGGCAAAAAGCGTACATCACGGCTTCATCGGAGGACTTTTGGAGCATACCTTAAGTATTGTGAAGCTGTGTGACTATTATTCTACAGCCTATCCTCTCTTAAACCGGGATCTTCTGCTGGCTTCTGCCATGTGTCATGATATCGGAAAAACCAGGGAGCTTTCGGCTTTTCCGGAAAATGATTATACGGATGACGGACAGCTTTTGGGCCACATTATTATTGGTGTGGAAATGGTGGGAGAAAAGATCCGCCAGATACCCGGCTTTCCTCCTTTGCTGGCGGCAGAGATCAAGCACTGTATTCTGGCCCATCATGGAGAGTATGAATACGGCTCTCCCAAAAAGCCGGCGATCATGGAGGCTATGGCCCTTAATTTTGCTGACAATACGGATGCAAAGATGCAGACCTTTGCAGAGCTTTTGCAGTCTACAAAGGAAACCGGATGGATGGGCTATAACCGGTTTTTTGAATCCAATCTGAGGGTGACGAAGGTGGACTAAGGTATATGTGTGGATATCCTGACTTTAGGGGTAAATATTCGTGTTCCGGCAATATAGTGACGATAATGGATCTGAAATTGGCTTAAACAGTGAAAGAAGAGAAGCAATGGATGTTAAGAAAAATGATATAGTACAGGTAGAGATAGAAGATATTGGTGAATCCGGAGAAGGGATCGGAAAACTGGACGGCTATACTTTGTTTATTAAGGATGCCGTCATTGGTGATGTAATAGAAGCCAAGATCATGAAGGCAAAAAAACATTATGCCTATGCAAGACTGGAGAGGGTGATCACACCTTCTCCTTTTCGTGTTGAACCCAGATGCAGCTTCCACCGGCAATGTGGCGGCTGCCAGATTCAGGTCCTGTCCTATGAGAAACAGCTGGAGTTCAAGCAGAATAAGGTAAAAAACAATCTCATCCGCATCGGTGGTCTGGCTCCGGAGCGGGTAGAGGGATTAATGGAAGCTCCGGTAGGGATGGAGGAGCCTTTCTTTTATCGGAATAAGGCTCAGTTTCCCTTTGGGAAGGATAAGGAGGGCAATATAGTTACTGGCTTTTATGCGGGCCGGACTCACAGTATTATTGCCAATACAGACTGCGCCCTGGGGGTAAAAGAGAATCAGCTGATCCTGGAAAAGATCCTTAGGTTTATGAAGGAAAAAGAAATTCTTCCCTATGATGAGGAAAGACATCATGGGCTGGTTCGCCATGTTCTGATCCGAAAAGGTTTTTTTACAGGGCAGCTGATGGTTTGTCTGGTAGTTAACGGAAATTCACTGCCCCATGCAGAAGACCTGGTGAAGTCTTTAACAGAGATTCCGGGGATGATCTCCATCAGCATCAGCATCAACCGGGAAAAGACCAATGTGATCATGGGAAAGGAAATTCGGCTTCTCTATGGAAAGGAGCAGATTGAGGACAGTATCGGCGGACTTACCTTTAAGATCTCTCCCCTTTCTTTTTATCAGGTCAATCCTGTCCAGACGGAAAAAATCTATCAAAGGGCATTGGAGTATGCTGCCCTTACGGGAGAGGAAACGGTTTGGGATCTGTATTGCGGAATCGGAACCATTTCCCTCTTTCTGGCGGGGAAAGCCAGACAGGTATACGGAGTGGAGATCATTCCCGAAGCCATTCGGGATGCCAAAGAAAATGCCCGTATCAACAGAATTGAAAACGTGAAATTTTTTGTGGGAAAGGCAGAAGAGGTTCTGCCTGACCAATATGAAAAAGAGGGAATTTACGCAGATGTGATCGTGGTAGACCCACCCAGAAAAGGCTGTGATGAGGCATGCCTGTCCACTATGGTGAAGATGCAGCCAAAACGGATCGTCTACGTCAGCTGTGATTCTGCCACCCTGGCCCGGGATGTGAAGTATCTGGAGGAACATGGCTATGAGCTGAAGAAGGCTGGGATCTTCGACAATTTTCCTCAAAGTGTGCATGTGGAGACGGTTGTCTTGCTTTCCAAGGGCGAGGTCGACTCGAAAAAGATTCGGGTTGAGTTCTCTTTGGAAGATATGGATATGTCCGAATTTCAAGACGGGGCAACCTATCCGCAGATCAAGGAGTATGTTTTGGAGCATACCGGGTTAAAGGTTTCCAACCTTTATATCTCACAAATCAAACGGAAATGTGGGATTGAGGTCGGTAAAAACTATAACCTGCCAAAATCTGAGGATTCCAGACAGCCCCAGTGTCCGCCAGAAAAAGAGAAAGCAATCCGAGAAGCATTCAAATATTTTGGGATGATCTAACATCCCGCAGAATGGAGGTTTCTTATGGATAGATTGATTTCTTGTGAGTTCAACATGGATACTGCCTGTGTGGAACTGAAATTTGCT